>NZ_JACJPA010000040.1:0-393370 GCF_014695845.1 Trichocoleus sp. FACHB-591 | reverse complement strand
CAAGTCGTCTACTTACCGCCCTATTCACCAGACCTGAATCGTATCGAAAAGTGTTGGGCATGGTTAAAGGGCCGCATTCGCAAACAACGACGCAGCGCTACTAGTTTGCGTGAAGCGATGGAGACAGTCCTCAAGGAAGCCGCGTCCTAACTCCTGTGGCGACAGCTATAAATCCTCATGTAAACTACAAAGTGATTTTGATTTTGTTAAAGGGATTGTCTTTTGGCCCCCTAACTTCGCTCAAAGCTGTCTCAGTTTGAATCTCTGCAGGAATGCACAGCATATTAAGAGAGCCTAGATTTTCAAATATATTTTCCTGATTCTCGTCGAAGTTATTAGGGTTATACAGTGGGCAGAAATGCCACCAAAGACGGTAGTTAAGAGACTGAATGAGACTGATTAAAGCTTCTGAGTGTTCTGGACGGTCATTTTCCACATAAAGAAAAGGCCGTAGACGTTTAATTGTATTTAAAGCTCCACCCAATACCTCCTTCTCCATGCCCTCTACATCTACTTTGATTAAATGGCAGTGCTGTAAGTCCAAACTATCGATAGTTTTAATATCTACTTCCTCTCCATCGTATTGCCTGCCTAGAGATATCCCGCCGAAGTTTTCAGGATCTTCGTAATTAAGAGGGGGTAATTTCGTTGTGCCAACTTTCTGTCCTAAGGCTACTTGTTTTGCACTCACGTTAGTTAAATTGTTGAGAGCCAAGTTGGCGCAAAGGGTTTGAAAAACGATACGTTGTGGCTCAAATACAAGAACTAGGCCGTCCCGTCCCACAGCTTTAGCAAACACAACAGTATGAGCGCCTATATTTCCTCCAGCTTCAATGACTAAATTTCCTGGTTTTAAGAGTTGCTGAAAAAGTTCCACTTCAGATTCAGAGTACTCGCCATAAAAAGCAAGTGATCTTCCGATGAAAACGTCATTTCTGTTGTAGAGCATCATGCCGTGACGGCAGAGACGTAAATCATTGAGTTCTGGAAAGTGCTCCATTGTTTTGCTCATAAGTTTATTTTCACAAAAATGAAGAAATAACAAACGAAGCTATAAAAGATTGAGGCCTTGAAATAATTGAATACAAGACAAGCTAAGGAAGCAATTGTATGCGCGAATCCGATCTGACGGACGCTTTGAAATGGACTCCTGAAGCCAAAGTGAAACTTCAAAATATTCCCTTTTTCGTGCGATCGCAGGCACGCCAGCGGATTGAGCATTTAGCGCGAGAAGGGGAGATGGATACGGTGACGGCTGACCTAGTAGAGCAAGCTCGCTTGGAGTTTGGCCAATAAGGCCTATTTCAGCAAGGGCTGCCTGAACGGAACCTGATCAACTGCCCTCGGTATTCATCGCAGTCAGAACTGCTTGTTGGCTCACGGCTGTATAGATGGACCGTAGGTGATCCACGACGCCCGGAGAGGCAGGGTGAGTCGTCCCTGGGCTGGTCACAGCCTCTGGTTTTATAGCAATGGGACCGAGCACATCCAAAATGGTTTCTGTGCTGGGGGGTGGAGCAATAACTACCAAAGAAGGCTCTAGTTGTTCGCTGTAGTGCCAGAACTGCTCGATTTTGAGTGGTGCAACGGGTTGCAGGCGATCGCTCACCGATTCTTCTGCGGACGATTCTGCGGTTTCGTTGGGACTCGTGCTCCGCATTTGTCGCAGGGCCGCAATAATTTGCTCTTTGGTGCGACCTCGCAACTCAAACAGAACAAACGGATCTTCACTAAAGCGATCGCCCAACAGATAATAAACCGCTCCAATGTGCTTGCAAGGATTGGCAGGGTCGGGACAAGAGCATTTGCTGTGGATGTCGAACCGCGTCAATGGAAACAAGCTTAAACCATTGCTAGTAAAGACTTCTTCAATGCTTTGAGGCATTTCTCCCGCCAGTAGTTTGGCTGAAAAAATGGCTCGCTGCGACATGGTTTCAATCACATATCCCCATTGTTCATCGTCGAACGGATCGAGGGAGAGCGAGACTTGGTACGGCTCAGGAGCGGTGCCTTGAACTTGGGCAGATACCTTTGGCCCCTGGAACTCTAGTTCTAGAACATTGCCTTGCCGAGCGTAATTGCGAGCTCGTTCTAACCGTCGCCGCCAGCCAAAGGACTCTAGAACATCTACCCAGCGCTGTGCCCACCACTCGCGACTGGGCTGGAGAGAAACGCCATCGGCGGCAGTGGTAGCTTTGGGCGGTGGGTTGTTTTTAGGGAGATTAGGAGAATAGTGGGTCATTCGGCATCCTCATCAATCACAGCAGCGCGATCGAGCAGAAGCAGGTTGCGGAGTTGGTCGGTATCCAGCTCGGTTAGCCAATGTTCACCCGCTCCTACTACCTGCTCGGCTAAGGCTTTTTTACTTTCGATTAGTTCATGAATTTTTTCTTCCAGAGTGCCGTTGCAGACAAACTTATGCACCTGGACATTCCGAGTCTGCCCGATCCGGAATACCCGGTCAGTCGCTTGGTTTTCGACTGCTGGGTTCCACCAGCGATCGAAGTGGAAGACATGGTTGGCGCGAGTTAGATTGAGACCCACTCCGCCTGCTTTAAGGGAAAGAATGAAGATTTGAGGGCCTTGTGGATCTTGTTGAAAGCGATCGACCATTTCCTCGCGCTGTTTCTTGGAGGTGCTGCCGTATAGGAATGGAATTTCTTGCTTGAGCTGTTTTTGTAGGTGGTCTTGTAGCAATTTGCCCCATTCGGCAAACTGAGTGAAGATTAGAGCGCGATCGGCTCGGTTGGCACCTACTTCTTCACTCGTCGCTAAAATTTCTTCCAGCATCTCCTCCAAACGCTGAAGCTTGCCTGAACGAGCTTTAAAGGATGAAGTAGTTAGTTTTGCATCCTTCCTCTTTCCGCCTTCATCCTTCCCCAAATCTGGGTGGTTGCAGATTTGCTTTAGCTTCACCAGTAGTGCCAAAATCATTCCTCGCCGTTTAATGCCTTCAGCGCTATCAATCTCGGCCAAGGAAGCATCGACAGCCTGCTGATATAGTTTTGCTTGCTCGGCGGTGAGGCCACAGAAAATGGTCATTTCCTGCTTGTCAGGCAAATCTTGGATAATGCTGCGATCGCTCTTGAGACGGCGCAAGATAAAAGGTTGCACCAGCGATCGCAAGGTTTTAAGCGAGGCAGTATCGCCGTAACGCTCGACCGGAATCGCAAATCGTCGTTGAAAGAAGTTCTTTGGCCCTAAGTAGCCAGGATTGAGGAAGTCCAAAATGGACCACAGCTCCGAGAGGCGGTTTTCTACGGGAGTTCCTGTCAAGGCAATGCGAAAGTGGTTCTCTAACTGTCGGACTGCTTGCGATTGCTTAGCGTCTGGATTTTTAATATTTTGAGCTTCATCTAGCACCACTCCCTGCCAACTCACAGTTTGCAGATCTTTCAGGTCTCGCTGAATCAGAGCGTAACTCGTAATGACTAAATGTTGACCTTTAACAGTTTTAGCAAAAGCTTTACCTTTAGGACGCTTGTCACCGTGATGCACCATCACTTTGAGGGTGGGAGCAAACTTCTTTACTTCTCGCTCCCAATTCCCTAATACAGAAGTGGGACAGACCAACAAGGTCGGTTGTTCTAGAGCGTTTTGCTCCTGTAGATGTAACAAGAAAGCAATGAACTCCACGGTTTTACCTAAACCCATATCGTCCGCGAGGCAAGCCCCTAAACCCCAGCGCTCCAGAAATGCTAGCCATCCTGCACCACGGGCTTGGTAGGGGCGCAGTTCTCCTTTGAAAGTGGTGGGAGTGGCGATCGCTTCTACAGATTGACTGCCAGAGGTGAGGGCATTGATCAGCTCTTGCAAGGCACCGGAAGCTTCAAAACTCACAACGGGAAGCTTTTCAATCACTTGAGTGTCGCCTGTGCTAATTCGCAAGGCATCCTCTAGAGAGAGAGCCATCTGGTCTTTACGTTCTGCGAAGAAGTTCTGGGCGGCGCGGATATCTTGAGGACGCAGTTCTACCCACTCACCGTTGATTTCGACCAAAGGTGTATTGAGTGCCACCAACTGGTCGAACTCTGCTTTGGAAAGCGTTTGACCCCCAATGGACAAACCCCAGCGGAAATTCAGCAGGCTTTGTAGCCCTAAACGGCGATCGCCCGCGATAGAAGTCTCAGCTTGAATTTTCAGTCCGAGACGGTTAGCCCATCCTTCCTGATTTGCCAATCCAGGAGGAAGAATTACGCCGAAGCCGCTGTCTTGTAAACGCCAAGCTGCCGTTTTAATAAATTCGTACACCTGCAAAGCGGTGAGACGACAAAATTGAGGTCGTTGCTCGTGCAAGCTCGGTTCTAGCAATGGATACAGGCGTGAAGCGAGTCCTAAGCCTGCTAGTAGCGTTTCTTGCGGTCGCTCAATTGTGCGGCCTAAATACACTAACCGCTCCACTGGATTGCTCCAAATGGTAGGAGCACTTAGCAAAAAGTCGGCATCATTAGCTGCCTGCAAGAAATATTCCAGGAGCCATTCGGTTTGACCACTGACTGGAGGATGCAAATAGAAGCAGGTCCGAAACCGTCGCTGCTCCACCAAATAATCTTGGAGTGGAGCTGTCCAGGTCTGTAAAGCGGATTCTAAACGTCCTACGGTCGTTGGATCGGTTGCGACTAAACCAGATTCAGTGCTTAACGCTTGAAGCCACAGTTGCAAAGCTGGGTCAATGGCAGCGTCTGGTTTGCGGCGATCGCCTGAAGCTGGCGTAAAAGTTGGAGGAGTTGCGATCGCTCTAACTTGGGCATCCAACGTATTGTTTAAGAATTCTCGAATTAAATCTTGCGGAGCTAGGGGTAAGTCTAGGGCTTGAAATTGAGACGTGGCTTGAGATGCAGCTTGATAAGTGCGGCAAACTGCAGGTAAGTGCTGACTAAACTTTTCTAATCGAGCTTGGTCAGTGGCACTGTCTAAAAGTACCTGCCAATGAGCAACTACTGTATTGTCATTGCTTTGCACCATCGGCAGAAACTTCGATCGCGCCAGCAAATCTAGACTCCAGCGAGCCATGTGGGACCAAAACCGCAAATCGTCACCCACAAACGAGTCTTCGGCACCAAAGGAACTCAGCGGCAAAGCCTGCAAAAATTGCATTGCAGCCAAGGGTGGTAGACAAAAGCCTTCGACTCGCCAAGGAGAGAGACAGAGGGCATCGGGTGTGACTTCAGCCTCACTAACTGCCGCAGCCGAATGTTGCGGGATAGCGGCTGTGGCTGTAACCCAGGTGGGCAAAGCCAAAACTTGCGATCGCCAGATGATCGCACCTTCAGCAGCGGGAGCAGGCTCAATGGCGATCGCAGTACTCGCAGCACGTTTACGAGAGCGTCCCATCGGAGTTGAGCTTGCTGCTGGAGACGCAGCAGCAGTTGGTAAAGTCCACTTGAGCTTGCCCGCTTGTTGCAGCGATCGCAGAAGATCGGCTAACTCGCTAGGTGCGATCGCGAAGGGATGCTCAGGAACTTGGTCAGTGGCAATGGCAGTATCTTCAGCAATCCGTCGCCACGTCTCACCCCAAACAAAAAAACAGCCTGTGGCATCCAGAGATAAGAGCTGCTCTCCTAGTTCTGAGGCACTCTGATGAGCCACATTTTTGGAAGTTTGCAGTAACCAACTACCGTGTAAAATTGCCATGCGATTTTAAGTTGCCGAATTTTATCAGGATTAAAAGTTGGAGTAAAACCTACCGAAGCTTGCCATCTGCGTAGCCATGACTTTCTCGAACTAAAAATTCTGGGCTGATAACTCTTTTGGTGCTCTCTAAATGAACATCCAGTTGCCGCTCTATAAAACGCTGCGAAATGGAATGTCAGCTAAGTTAGATCGGATGCAGCTTGCCGATCGCGAGTGGGTTCGGGAACTGTTGAATATTGTCATTATTGAAGGCCAAACCTATCCTCAAATACAACCTTTGAGCGAAAGTGAATTTGCAGCTTATTGGACGACTCATGATGCCTTTGTCGTGCGGGGGGTGAGCGACCTAGAGGGCCAAGACCTAGGAGGCCAAGAATTACCGAACATCCTAGGAGCGTTTTATCTCAAGCCCAACTTTCTGGGACGATGCAGCCATCTCTGCAATGCTGGGTTTATTGTGGAATCGAGTCTTCGCGGCCAAGGAATTGGGCGCTGGATGGGAGAGTCAATGTTAGCGATCGCCACTGCCCAAGGTTATGAGGCCGTGATATTTAACTTGGTGTTTGCCACCAACACCCCTTCCATCAGCCTATGGCAATCTTTAGGATTCAGCACCATTGGCCGAATTCCTGAAGCCGTACAGTTAAGTGATGGCTCTCAAAGTGATGCCCTCATTCTATATCGGTCTTTACGCTGATTGTGCTTACCAATAACTTGTTGAATTATTGCTCAAGCCGTGAGCATCTCTCGGCTCAGTTTCATGAGCAAGCAATGACAAAATCAGCCATCGAAGGCATGGTTTATACCTGCAATTTCTAGTGAACTCTCCACAAAAAATCATTAATTATTGTTGAGTTGAATGACTAAAGATTGAGGGCTAGGCGAGGAATTGCCTTGGCTAATTTATTCAAGCGATCGCCTCCAAAGACTCTCCTGTAAAGGCAGCACAAGGGTATCAGTGCTACGATTGCCACAGAAGAAAAAAATAAGAACAACAAAGGAACGAACGCTACATGGTAGAGATAGACAAGTCAATATCCTTTGATGGACGGGATATTCGACTTAAGGTTGGTTTGCTGGCCCCTCAAGCAGGCGGGTCAGTATTAATTCAATCGGGCGATACGGCGGTTCTAGTGACGGCTACAAGAGCCACGGGGCGAGAAGGAATTGATTTCTTGCCATTGCTGGTGGACTACGAAGAAAGACTTTATGCAGCAGGTCGGATTCCAGGCGGATTTCTCCGGCGTGAGGGTCGTCCCCCTGAAAGAGCAACCCTGACCAGCCGTCTAATTGACCGTCCCCTGCGGCCACTATTCCCCGGTTGGTTGCGGGATGACATTCAAGTGGTGGCAACCACCGTGTCCATGGATGAGCGAGTCCCCCCCGATGTGCTAGCGGTGACGGGAGCTTCCATTGCGGTGTTGTTGGCTCAGATTCCCTTTAATGGCCCAATGGCAGCCGTGCGCGTCGGTTTGGTGGGTGATGATTTTATTATTAACCCGACCTACACCGAAATCGAGTCTGGCGATTTGGATTTGATTGTTGCAGGCTCTCCCGATGGCGTGGTCATGGTGGAAGCAGGCGCAAACCAATTGCCTGAGCAAGACATGATCGAGGCGATCGACTTTGGTTATGAAGCGGTTCGCGACCTGATTCAAGCTCAGCGTGATTTGCTGGAGGAGTTGGGCATTGCTCTGGTGCAAGAAACGCCCCCCGAAATCGACTCGACGCTAGAAACGTTCATTCGCGATCGCGCCACGGCTCAGATTAAAGAAATTCTGGCCCGCTTTGAACCAGACAAAAAGGTACGGGATGCCGCTTTAGATCAGGTCAAAGAAGCGATCGCCAGCCAAATTGCAGCTTTGGAAGAAACTGATGCGGTACGAGTCGCCGCAGCAGCAAACTCCAAAGCGCTCGGCAACACCTTCAAAGACATCACCAAAACCCTCATGCGTCGTCAAGTGATTGAAGACGGAGTGCGTGTAGATGGGCGGAAGTTGGATGAAGTACGGCCCATTTCTTGTCGGACTGGGGTACTGCCTTCGCGTGTACATGGCACTGGCCTATTCAACCGGGGCTTGACTCAGGTGTTGTCGGTTGCCACATTGGGTACTCCTGGCGATGCCCAGGAACTAGACGACCTGCACCCCGACGAGCAAAAGCGTTATCTGCACCACTACAATTTCCCCCCCTATTCGGTGGGCGAAACTCGGCCCATGCGATCGCCTGGTCGTCGGGAAGTGGGCCACGGTGCCCTGGCAGAACGCGCCTTAGTGCCTGTCTTGCCGACTCAGCAAGAATTCCCCTATGTGATTCGGGTTGTGTCTGAGGTGCTGTCTTCCAACGGTTCCACCTCGATGGGTTCCGTTTGTGGCTCTACCCTGGCTCTGATGGATGCGGGCGTGCCGATTACCAAACCTGTCAGCGGTGCGGCAATGGGTCTGATTAAGGAAGGTGACGAAGTCAGAATTCTGACCGATATTCAAGGCATCGAAGACTTCCTGGGTGACATGGACTTCAAAGTAGCTGGAACCGATAGCGGCATCACAGCGCTTCAGATGGACATGAAGATCACTGGGCTGTCAATGGAAATCATTTCCAAGGCGATCGCCCAAGCCAAGCCTGCCCGGATGCACATCCTGGATAAGATGTTGGCGACGATCGATCAACCGCGTCAGGAACTCTCACCCTACGCGCCTCGCCTACTGACGATCAAGATCGATCAAGATTTGATCGGCATGATCATTGGCCCAGGTGGTAAGACGATCAAAGGCATTACCGAAGAAACCGGAGCCAAGATCGACATCGAAGATGATGGTACTGTCACCATTTCAGCAGTGGATGGCGAGAAGGCGAAGCGGGCCCGCAACATCATCCAAGGCATGACGCGCAAGCTGAATGCGGGAGATGTTTATGCAGGCCGTGTGACTCGGATTATCCCGATTGGGGCGTTTGTGGAGTTCCTACCTGGCAAGGAAGGCATGATCCACATTTCTCAGTTGGCTGAGCATCGGGTCGGCAAAGTAGAAGATGAAGTCGCTGTGGGTGATGAAGTGGTGGTGAAGGTCCGGGAAATTGACAACCGGGGCCGCGTCAACCTCACTCGTTTGGGCATTCATCCCGACGAAGCTGCTGCCGCGCGTGAAGCTGTGACCGCAGAATAAGCAACATCAAGTTTTAGGAAGCGAACTGGTACATCGGTTCACTGGCTATAACTCTTAATTCAAGCGATCGCTTTTTTCCTAACTGGAGAAGGGCGATCGCTTTGAGTTTAATTCTGGGCTAATACTTCACCTTAAACAGCAAGTCGAAGAAGAATAGGTAAAACTGCCCCCTCAAAGCCTTAAACTGGAGGTTGCATTTCGAAGTGTTGTGAGTTTGGCTGAAGCACCTGTGCGCAAAATCGTTATTGCTGGCAACTGGAAAATGTACAAAACCCAGGCAGAATCCCTGGAGTTTTTGCAAGGATTTATGTCCGAATTGGATGCAACCCCAGATGAGCGGGAAGTAGTCGTTTGCGCTCCGTTTACAGATTTAGGACTGTTGTCTAAGAGCTTGCATGGTAGCCGAGTTCAGTTAGGCGCTCAGAACGTTCATTGGGAAGACGTGGGCGCCTACACGGGTGAAATTGCTGGTGCCATGTTGGCTGAAATTGGGGTGCGGTTTGTAGTCGTGGGTCACAGCGAGCGCCGACAGTACTTTGGCGAAACCGACGAAACCGTAAACTTGCGCCTGAGAGCAGCCCAAAGGCATAACCTCACCCCCATCTTGTGTGTGGGCGAAACCAAGCAACAGCGTGACGCTGGCGAAACCGAAGCCGTGATCTTTAACCAATTGGCCAAAGACTTAGTCGGCGTTGACCAGCAGAATCTAGTGATTGCCTACGAACCTATCTGGGCGATCGGCACTGGTGATACTTGCGATTCAGCAGAAGCTAATCGCGTGATTGGGTTAATTCGTCAGAAGTTAACCAACGCCAATGTCTCAATTCAATATGGTGGGTCTGTCAAGCCAGACAATATTGACGAGATTATGGCTCAACCAGAGATCGATGGTGCTTTAGTCGGTGGGGCCAGTTTAGACCCTAAGAGCTTTGCCCGGATCGTCAACCACCAAGCGTAGAACCTAGCAACTATACCCAAGCAGGGCACCCACAAGAGGTGCCCCTACTGAAGATTATTCCAAAGGGGCGTCACTGTTGACCTGGGTCGGTAAGCAGATGGTAAACACGGAACCTTGGCCAAACTCACTCGCAACGGTGATGTCACCCCCCATCATTTGACAGAAACGGCGACTCAGCGATAGACCCAAGCCAGTGCCACCATAGCGACGGGTGGTTGAAGCGTCTGCTTGAGTAAAAGGTTGAAAAATTTGTTGCATCTGCTCTGGGGTAATGCCAATCCCCGTATCAGCAACCTCGAAGATAAAACAGTCTGAGCTTGTAGCTGCTCCTATAGCCAGGCTGGTCTGGCTTTTGTAGACCGTCAGGGTGATCAGCCCTTGCTGCGTGAATTTGGTGGCATTGTTTAACAAATTGCAGAGGACTTGACGCACCTTCATCAAGTCAGCCTGCATAGAACCTAAATTAGCCGCCAGGTTGATCTGTAGCTTGTTATCGTTCTCTCTCAGAGACAGGTAAATGGTGGCAACGACCTCTTCTACTAATGTCGCCAGGTCAAAGGTCTCGATATAGAGATCCATTTTGCCTGCTTCAATTTTGGAGAAATTCAGGATATCGCTGATCAGTGCGAGTAGATGATGTCCGGACCTGCCAATCGTCTCCAAACCAGAAGCAAACTCCTCATGCCCCATTTCTTGCAGTTCTTCTTGAATTAGCTCACTGTAGCCAATCACAGCATTGAGCGGAGTCCGTAACTCATGGCTCATGTTGGCTAGGAAGGTATTTTTAGCCCGATTAGCGGCTTCTGCTGCTTCCTTTGCTGCTTGTAATTTAGCTTCCGCTTGCTTCCGCTCAGTCACATCTCGCCAAACAATTAAGCGACCTGTTAAGCGACGGTAGGAGTCAGTCAAGGGAGAAATGCGTAGATCAAAGCAGCGTTCATCCTCGCCAGTGCCAAAGCTGATTTCGGTATGTGCTTCTAAAAGGTTGCCATACTCCTGTAGTAAATGCGGCCACTGGGCGAGCACACGCATGGCAGGTTGTCCGATCGCGGCGGCATTCCACCCAATCATTTGTTGCGCCGCAGGATTGAGGTCTACAATCCGATTTTGGAGGTCTAAAACCATCACGCCATCGCTCATGCTTTCAATGACGGCATCTCTAGCCACAGGCACAATGTCGAGCAGACGAAAGTGGAACAATCCCCAAGCTGTTGCGGCTCCTGTGACTGTGAAAGCAAATGGAGTGAGGTCTAAGTGAGGAAAGGGATTTAAGCGTAAGAGGTAGAGGGCATTAGCGAGCCAAGGCGCGATCGCCCCAATCAATAAAGCCCAAGCTTGCCCCCGATAGAGCTGAGGAGAACGCAGCAACGCTTGCACGACTAGAACCGTGCCCAACCCAGTTATGAGGTAGGAGTAAGCGGCATGGATCCAGAACCCAATGCCGTGGGTCACGCTCAGGAGGGTGTAGGAGCTAATTTGCTCAAGTTCCGTCTGGAACCAAATTAGCCGATGCCACTCGTTCGTCCACACCAGAAGTGACATGACCAGCGGTTCAATGGTCAGCAGGAGCAAGTTTCTCCGAGTCATCCACTTGGTTCGCCCTGTGTACTGGAGGGCAAAGAGTAACCAAGCTGCTGGCACCACCACAATTCCGAAGTACTGAACTTTCCCTGCTAAAACTTTGCTAGCGAGGTCGCTGCTGCTCAGTTCCCAGATATATCCGAGCAACCATTCTGAAACACCCAACATGAACAGGGCAAAGGTGTTAGCAATACTCGCAGAGCGACGCCGCCATGCCAGGTACACGAGGGTAATGGAGACCCCAGCGGCAATGAGGAGCGGAACAGCATAAGGAGTAGACTGCCAGCGCAGCATCCTAAAAAATCCCCACGTTAATAAAGGGGCAGCCTAAAGAGGCTTGTTCAGAAAAAAGTGCATTTTTTCTAGTAACTGATTGAAGTTAACTGGCTTCGTTTCGTATTCGTCGCACCCTGCTGCCAGACATCTTTCGCGATCGCCTGCCAGAGCATGGGCGGTCAGCGCGATGATGGGAATGGTGTGGGTGGTAGGAGCAGCCTTGATCTGTTGGGTTGCTTGCCAACCGTCCAGAACGGGTAGGCTCATGTCCATTAGAATTAAGTCGGGTGTCTCTGCTTGGGCGATCGCGATTGCTTGAACCCCGTCGGCGGCATGTACAACTTGGTAGCCGCGCTTTTGAAGCCGCCGTAACATCATAAAAGAATTCACCTCGTTGTCTTCAACGAGTAAAATTTTGGTCATATTTTTTTGCTAGCCTGCTGGCTCAAAAACGGCTAAATAACGGCTAAATATTATTGCTGTATAACTAAGCGTCTCTATATCTAGTTGTATAGCAAGATGCTGAAATGACCACCGAGTTCCTACGTGGATTGACTTCACCTTCAGAATAGTCTATTCGGTATCTTTCGCTACTGTATATCTAGTGACTTCAATGCTAATGCGTGCTACCTGGACAATTAGAAATAATCGCTTCGATTGGGGAGCACGTACTTACTTGATGGGAGTTCTGAATGTTACGCCAGACAGCTTTAGTGATGGTGGACAATTTGACTCCTTGGCGACAGCCTTAGAGCAGGCCAAACATTTAGTTGCGGCTGGTGCAGACATTCTAGATATTGGGGGGCAGTCTACCCGACCCCAAGCCACTGAGATAGACGTAGAAACAGAACTGGCGCGGGTGATTCCGGTGGTGAAAGCGGTGCGATCGCAACTGGATGTGCCAATTTCGGTAGATACAACCAGAGCGGTTGTCGCTAAAGCGGCGGTAGAGGCTGGAGCTGACATCATCAACGATATTTCGGGTGCAACCTTTGATCCAGAGATGCTATCTACTGTGGCTGCCTTGCAAGTACCTCTGATCTTGATGCATATCCGAGGCACCCCTCAGACAATGCAACAGTTAACTGATTACCAAGACTTAGCCGGCGAGATTCAAGCCTTTTTGCAAGCTCGCATAGAAGCAGCGATCGTGGCGGGAATTAACCCTGCCCATCTAATGATTGATCCAGGGATTGGCTTTGCCAAAACTTACTCGCAAAACTTAGAACTGCTGCGCCGCATCTCAGAGTTTCGAGCCTTAGGTTGCCCGATTTTGGTGGGCCCATCTCGCAAAAGTTTTATTGGTCATATTTTGAATCAGCCGGACCCGCAGCAACGAGTCTGGGGAACAGCGGCTGCTTGTTGTGCCGCGATCGCTGGCGGCGCTGACCTACTGCGACTGCATGATGTCCAGGAGTTGCGAGATGTTTGCCTTGTAGCAGATGCAATTTGGCGGCAAGAACTGGCTTAACTTACAGGTAAAACCTGCCTGAGTCAGGATGAAGCACCATTACCAGGGCCGCCACCGAGTCCCGGATCAAAACCATCGGGCGCGGTTGGTGTTTCCATCAAGTTCTCCAAAGCTTCGCTCAAAGCCTTTGGGTCCATGAAAATGACTTTGGAGTTAGGACTTTCACTAATTTTTTCATTGGCTTCTACATACCGCTGAGCAATTAGGTACTTCAGCACCTCACTCGTATTGGGTTGAGCTTGCAGCGCTTTCGCAATTAACCGCATCGATTCAACCGTGCCTTCTGCCTCAGAAATAGAAGCCCGCTTGCGAATTTCCGCCGCTCGTTGCTGCGCCATCGATTCTAGGAGGGAGGGAGGCGGTGAAATGTTCTGCACCTCAACCCGCGTTACTTTCACGCCCCAAGCCGCGGTCGCTTCATCGAGCTGATGCAGTAGGGTTTGGTTAATTTCGGAGCGAGATGAATAGGTGTCTTCTACTTTCATTTGGCCCAAAGCCGATCGCAGAGTTGTTAGCACCAGGTTTTTAATCCCCAACTCCACATCTTCTACCGAGTAGAATGCTCGCTCTAGTTCTAGAATCCGCCAATAAACCACCGCATCCGCTTTCAAAGCCACGTTGTCTTTGGTAATGGCTTCTTGGGGTTCTACGTCTAAGACTTGCTCCCGTACCGTGTCTTCCAAAACAATGGAGTCTACAAAAGGCACGATAAAGTTCAAGCCAGGAGTGAGTTTGCGGTGATAGCGGCCCAGACGTTCTACCAGCGCTTCGTTGCCTTGGTTGATGATTTTTACAGAGCCAACGGTATAACCGACAATGACTAAAGCTAATGCGGCAAGAATAGACTCCATAAGTCAATCAACTCCCGATGAGTGGGTTGGGCAGAAACGCAGAGCCAAAATTACTCAGACTACGACTTTTCAGTTTAGTGGTTAGTTTAGTCAGCTTGAGGAGAGTCTGTCTGAAATGTTAAGGTCCGGGTAGTTGGCAGGGATAACCAGGAGGGTGTTGCGTTGCCGCCCCACTACATAGACCCGCTGCTGGATTGCGATCGCCACATCTGGCAACTGACAGCAAGCCTGCCAAAGCGTCCCTTCATAGATGACAAGCCCCATTCCACCTGCCGGAATGGTAGTTCTGACCCAAGCTTCGGTATCGTGCTTGAGAGTTTTGGCTTCTTTCGGCATCAGCGATCGCATGAAACTCGCTAGGGTGAAGGACAGCACCCCCCATAAAATCATTTGGGCGAGGGGAGAAGGAACGCCAATGGTGGCGATCGCGGTAATGATGGCGGCGATGCCTAAAGCCGGGATGCTCGGTTCAGGAATCAGCGTCCCTAAGGCTAGACAGAGCATGCCGCCAATCAGCCACAGACTATGAGCAGGTAGAGTTGCCACCAGAAGTGACCAGTGAAGAGGGGATTTGGATACCAGCATTTGCAAGGGAGCTAGGCTACGTCATGCAGCGTCAATCGTGCAGCTCCAAGCTGGTTGGCAAGATAGTTCAGTTGCTAGATCCTACTTCCAGTGTACAAACTAGTGACTCGTTCTGTTGGAATGTCATCAATCGGGCTTTTGCCATCCTAATCAGCTAGACAACGATCAGCCAGAACCTGGACGACGCGAACCGAGTTGCCACGCAGAGCTGCCAAATGAGGCACTAACGGTGTAAAGCACTGAGTTACAAGCCACGAAATAATAGGCCAACGCCGAAACCTGCTGATTTACTTGAGTATTCAGTTGATGGGGTGGCAGAGCTGCTACCTTCATCCAAGGCGCTAAGCTGGCTGGTAGTTTTGTGTTCAGGCGTAGCGGAATTTGAGCTGTAGAGAGTGATTGGGCGTAGCCAGAAGTTAAAAACGGTTGGTATTGCTTGGCTTCTGGAGTCAGTTGCTTGATAAAAGCCAAACTCACTCCTTGCAGCAATTGGCGGAGATTTGCGGTTTCTTTGCCTTGCCGTTCTCGCACTAAAGCACTTTGGGTAATTAAGTCACTAAAATTCGCCGGATCACCCACACTCAGATGAGTTCCTCCGATCGCGGTGACTAAATATTTAGGATTAGGCAGTTGGGCAAAAGGTTGTAACTGGTGGGTTAGGGTTGGGGTCAGGCTGTCTTCTGTACCCGTCAAAATCAAGGTTGGCGTTGCGACTCGCTTCAGTCCTTCTGGCCCAAACAAACGACCAATGACAGGATTGAGGGCGATCGCCTGCACCACTCTTGGATCGCGCAAGCTCACCCGACGTTCTGGTAGATCAATAGCAGTACATTGCAACCAGTCGGCGGGAGATAAACCGAGGGGGATGTGCTCTTGGCAAAACTGGCGCAACCCGACCACATTCAGTTCCGCTCCTGCCAAAGCCAGGGCTGTGTACCCTCCTAACGAGTGCCCCATGACGCTAGCTTGGTTAGTATTCAGCTTCCCCCGCAAGGCACCAGGTTTTTGATTTAGTTGTGCCAACTGATCCAGCAAAAAGCTGACATCTCTGGGTCGCTCAACAAACTCGGCGGCTGAGAGTAAAGTATCGCGAGCCTGACCTGGTGAAGGACTGGCTAACCAGGCCATGTTACTGCCAGGATGCTCGATCGCGGCTACCGTCAGCCCATAGGAAGCTAAATGACGTGCCAAATAAGCCAGGAAAGTCCGATTCGCGCCAAAGCCGTGAGAAAGCACAACCAAAGGACCACTAGGGCGATCGCTCCAGTAAAGATCCACAGGAAGAGTACGCTGGCGTTGGCGATCGCGCAGCACCAGAGTCTTTTGCTCTACGACTTGAGGACCAGGCACCGCAGGGTCAAAGGCGGCGGTAAAGGCAGAGTCTACCTTCAACTCGCGCTCTAAAATGGGGCTGAGGGCTTGGCTTTCCCAGTAGGAAAAGTTGAGTTGAGAAGCGAGCGCCGCGATCGAAGTGACATCTACCGTCACAGTTTCTTGAGGAAATGCTCTCAAGATCGCCAGGACACTCAAGCCATCGACCTGACGGGCCGCCAGCGTAATCGCGGCTTGCAGTTGTTCTACATTACTACCCGGAATCGCCACGCCCAAGGCAGCTAGCATTCTTTGCCCAGCGGGGGAGCGCAACAGCTCATTTACGACTTGGTCGCCAATATTCGGGTCAAGTTCTAGGCGATCGGCCAGAGCGTTGCGGATATCAGGGGTCAAGACTAGCGCATAAGGTTTGAGTGCGGGAGACAGTTTTCCCGTCTTGGCAAATTCTTCTAAATCCGCGATCGCGATCGTCTGCTGAAAGGGGCCGAGGCGTAATGTGAGCCGTTCTGCCGCATGACTAGGGCTGGCAATACTGCAACTAAGCGCGACAGCAGCACTGCATAAGAGCCCTTGCATCCACCTTTGATAACGTTGTGGTAAGGCTGAATGGACGGCTGGGGAGGAGGCGACTCTCGGCTGAGGCCAGAAAAACTGCGGCATGTTCTCGAATGGCGACAAGTTCAACATCAATGAACTGCTAGAACCGCTTTGGCAAATGACTCTGGGCTATGCAAAAGCCTAAGTTTGCCAAAACACTTAGCAAGACAATTTGGTAGAAGGAATCTGTTGCGGGTTGTTCCCACCTGCTTTAAAGGTAGTAGAAAGTTGAAGCGTTTGATGTATTCCTGATGCCGAGCTGACTGAAAGATTGGTGAGAAATTGGTTAGGGAGTCGGAGCGGGTACCGCAAATTCTTGAGCTGCAAATTTGCGCCCGGAAACGGGGTCAATCACAATGCCGTAGCCAAATTTGACGTACTCTGGCTTCAAAATATTGTCTCGATGGCCGTTGCTATACATCCAGCCCTTCTGAAACATTTCAATATCTCGGTAGGTGAGTCCGACGCTAGAGTCTTGGACATAAATAATGTTCTCTCCTACGCCCACTCTCGGAGCCCCACCGATCGCGTGAAACCGCTCGGTCGGCGTGCGGCCCTCTAGCGAGTTGTGAGCAAAATAATGCCGATTCATCATGTCTTGGGCATGGAGTTGCGCGGCTTGGGAGAGCAGCGGATCTTCTACCAAAGTAGACAAGCCGTTGAGTTGGCGATCGCGGTTCATTACCCCTAAAGCAAGCTTCTGTAGCTCTGGCAAAGAGCGGGGCGCTGAAGCAGTCCAAAGAGTTGCGATCGGCAGGCCAATCTTCCAATTGCTGCCGCCAGGACCGTTATAGAGGCCGAGATGGAAAACTTTTTCCGGTGATAGCTCCGCCCAAAAATAGTGAGCATCTAACGGATGGCCACGTTGGGCCTGCTTGATGTAATGAAAAACGGGTGGAATCGTCCATAGGACTGCAAACAAGGCAGCGTAGCTTAACCAAACCTGTTTAGGGCAAGTCTTGCGCCACCTCGATCGCGAACTGCGGGAAGACAAACTTGACATACTGCGATCGCCCTATAGGATGGTCCATTTTCCGGGTTCATCCTATAAAAAGGCAGCTAGCAGAGATACCGTGAAAGCACCGTTGCGATCGCTGCTCAGAAATTTTATGCCCGTAAAAGTGCGACATTCAGCGGGTTTCAATCTCCAGTGATATGCACGACTAGCTCGCGGGTGTGACTGCGTTGGCGATGTTCCCACACATAAATGCCTTGCCAGGTGCCTAGGACTAAGCGTCCTTGAGAAATGGGGATTTGCTCGGAGCTGTGAGTTAAGGCCGTTCGAATGTGAGCAGGCATATCGTCTGGGCCTTCAGCGCTATGAATGTAGCGTTGGCTATCTTCGGGGACAAGCTTGGCAAAAAAGTTTTCTAAATCGCGTAACACGTCTGGGTCAGCGTTTTCTTGAATCAGTAAGCTCGCCGAAGTATGCCGCAAAAACAAAGTACAGAGTCCCGTTTCAATCCCTGACTCCGCCACGATCGCCTGAATTTTGGAGGTGATTTTAGCCAGCGACTTACCTGCTGTTGAGATGGTGACGAAACGTTGGTAATGGCGCATGAATTTTGAATAGCTGGTTAATTGGATGAATTAATTTACTGGGCAAAGTATTGAATCACCGCTTCAGCGATCGCCTGGTTGCCATCGGTTCTGACCGCTTCAGACTGACGCGGGGGTTGAGGTGATTGGCGTAAAAACTCCCAGTCGCTGTGTAAAAATTCATCTGGTTGCAGAATTTGATGCTGAGCATGATCCTGAATGCCTGCTAGCAACACGGGCGATTCGGCAAAGTCATCCCGCGTGATGGTAATAATGGGTAAGTTTTGACGGCAAGCTTCGGCAAAGGTGCTGTATCCCGGTTTGGAGACTAAACGGCCACACAGTGGCATAAAGTCAACCGGACGGTATTGGTGATCAGTGACTTGGCGTATGTTCGGTAAATCTGGAGCTTGGCGATCGAAGGTGATGAACTGCCAATCAGGAAAACGTTGCAAATTCTGATAAGGAATTTGATCCAGACCCAAACCACCGAAGGTGAGTAAAACGGTTCGCTCTGGCGGAGCAGTGAGATTAAACATGGCGCGCAGCTGATCTAAGTCAAAGCGAGGCGAGCCTCCGGTTAAACCCACATCGGTAATGGTGGGAAAGGCACTCATCGGTTCGTGAAAGGGTAGGCGAAACAGGCGATCGCACTGTTGGAAACAACCCCGAATCCAATCCGCTATCTCAACAAATTCACCGCCCCAAGCTTGATAAATGAAGTCCCACCCGAAGTTGCTCATCATCCAGCAAGGTACGCCTGCGGCTTGAGCAATTTTGGTAGCTAGAGGTGGAATATCTGCCAACACCAGCCCCACGCGATTTTGCTGAATAAAGTTCACTTCTGAGGCAATCAGCGATCGCTCTTGTGCCCGGATATGCTGTAGTTTTTCTAGCGTGGTAACTTTGTCCATCGTGATGCTGTCGCTTTGGATAATCCCGACATCCAAGCCACGGGGACGGTGAATAAAGTCACCACTCACATACGACTCCAGCAACCACCGGGGGGCCGTTGTCACCATTGCCACCAAAATCTCTGGGCAGAGGCGTTGAATTTCTGCCACTACTGAAGCAGCACGAGTGGCGTGACCAAAACCGTGATTGGTAATTGCCACATATAAAACGGGTCGCGACATGCCTAAGCTCTCCTCCTACCCCACCGTTTGACAAAACTGCTGCACGCCTGCTACCAAGCGATCGATCTCCGATTCTAAAGTCAGGTAATGCACACAAGCACGGACACAATCAGGATTCAAAATGGTACGAACCATTAAACCTTGGCTCTCTAAAAACTGAGCCAGTTGGCGGTGCGATCGCTCAGAAGCTTGATCTACCTGAAACGAAACCAAACCTGCCTCCGGTGGTGCAGTCCGCAAGCAATGCACAGAAGATAATTCCTTCAGTTGCTGCCACAGATAAGCACTCAGAGTTTGAATCCGCTGATAACGAGCTTCCACTGAACCCCATTCGCTCTGAGTCGCGATCGCCACTCTCAACGCAGGATACAAGGCATAGTCGGAAGTGGCTACCTCAAACCGTTTGCTGCCTCGTTCCCACCCTGCGGGTTGGCCATTGGCATCCGTGGTGATGCCTCGCCAGCCAATGAAGGTTGGTTGCAATGTTTCCAGCGCTTCTGGGCGCACGTACAGCCCACCCACACCTGCTGGGCCACACCACCACTTATGCCCTGTAAACGCATAAAAATCTACCGCTATTGCCGCCAAATCGAGCGGTAAAACTCCTACCGACTGCGCTGCATCCACTAAAACCCGTACCGGATGTTGCTGGGTCGGGTAGGCGTGGCAAGCCGCCACAATTTCTCCTAGGGGAAGCAACTGGCCCGTGTTCCACAGAATATGGCTGAGAACAACCAGGCGAGTATTAGCTGTTAAACACTGCGCGATCGCCGCCACCGGATCACCTGCATTCAGCGTTGCCATCAGCGGGCAAACGTCTACCGCTACGCCAAACCGACGCTGAATTTCTTGAACCACAGCGATGATGCTTTGATGCTCACAGTCAGTCATCAAAATGCGATCGCCAGGTTGCCAATCGATACCCCAGAGCGCAATATTGCAGCCTGTCGAGACGCTATCGGTCAAGGTGATGGTTTCAGCCGTTACGCCCAGCTCTGCGGCGATCGTTTGGCGAGTTTGCTGAGATTCCTGATTAATCCAGACATTGCTGCTATTAGAAAATGGGCCAGCTTGTTGCATATGCAAGTGCGCTTGCTGCATTGCTGCTAAAGCCGCTTGGGGCATTGGGCCTTGACCACCGTAGTTGAAATAAGCTTTATTCGCTAAGGCAGGAAACTGGTGGCGATGACGCTCTAGAAGGTGATGAACCGAAAGCGTACTGGTCATAGCGGCTCAAGTCATGGGGCAAGCCCTAGCATTTTAGCAATTTAAGTTATGACGACATGAACGTAGCCTTAGAATTTTCAATGGTTTAGCAATTTAGCTAGAGAAATCAATCCTGGGATACATCCCCAATTAGATAGATTTTTATAAATTGTTTAAGGAAAAATATTTAGTGTTCGTGTGAGGAACTAGATTCCCTATGGCAAACTGGCAACTACGTAGCTCCCTGCTGAAATCTGCTCTGATTGTTGGACTAGCGACTGTAATGGGTGCTAGTGGCAGCATCGGCATGGCTCTGATCGGGGAGCAGAGCGCGATCGCTCAAGAGCAAGCTCCCGCCGAGGAGACTCCTGCTGAAGAAGCTCCCGCTGAAGAAGCTCCCGCCGAAGAGACCCCTGCCGAGGAAACTCCAGCTGAAGAAGCTCCCGCTGAAGAGACCCCTGCCGAGGAAACCCCCGCTCCAACCGGGCAAGCTTCTGACCAACGAGTCCTTCCCATCGTGCTTGTCTCTACTGCTGGAGAAACGGCTAGCACCAGAGTTATTCCTGGCTACCAGCCTCGCTTTAGCAAGATTTTAGGCAGTGGTGCCCTACTTGTGAACGACGAAGATCAAGTCACAGGGTACTACTTCGCGACCACAGGTTTAGAGCCTAGCCAGACTCTGCCTTATCACTTTCATGGCGCTCTGACTGATGCTAACCCCACTAGTTGCGAAGGCGACAAAGCTCTATTAGATTCCGAAGTCGGTGGCGGCGTTATTACAGATTTGGCCGCGATCGCCCCGCTGCAATCTAGCGCTGGTGGCTTTGGTCGGGTTGGTTCACCCTTCAGCCCTGTTCAGCTATCTGCCCCGGTTGCTTTGGCAGACATCGGCTACCTAAACATCCACTCGACCCAAGGCACTCCTGTCGGTCCTGGCATCATTTGTGCCAACGTGCGCTTAGATCCCGCTGGCTTCGTGCGTAAGTAAGCGTTCTGGTAGGTCTAAAGTTTGGAATGATTTGAGTGGTATGGACTACTCAAATCATTCTCCTATACAACCACCAGAGGCCCTTTGGCGTTGCTGATCCTGAGATGAATCTGGGTTCTTCGACAAAGTAGGCTGATTTAGCAGTCTCTAAATACCACAACTAAGCAAATTTCCTGCTAGCGTTGAAGGCATGTTCCTGACTACTGAACTCCTACTACAGTATCAACGCTGTAGTCGAAGAGCCTTCCTAGATATCTATGGGGATCTCACTCAACGAGATCCTCCGAGTGATTACTTGCTCAAGTTAATCCAGGACAGCGCGGCTCATCGACGAACTGTGTTGACAGAGTATGCTTGGCAGCAACCCACCTGGCCGCCGAGAGATTGGATTGCTGGAAGCCAAGCCACTCTGGAAATGATGCGGCAGGGAGTAGAGTGCATTTACCAAGGGATTCTCCTAAGGGAGACACCAGAAGGAGTGACCTTGGTGAGTCAGCCCGATCTCCTGATCAAGCAGCCTGGTCAGTCTTACTTTGGCGATTGGATTTACGTCCCAACTGAAATTAGGTTAGGCAAGCGCCCCAAGCTGGAATACCAAATTCTGGCCACGTTTCATACCTATGTTTTGGCTGCGGTGCAAGGCGCTTGGCCTGAGACAAGTTGGCTAATTTTGCGAGAAAAAGGAGCTTACGAAGTCGATTTGTGGACTCTGTTGCCCCAGATGCAAACGATTTTGCAAGAGTGTTTGCAAACTCTGCTTGCCCCAGAAGCCCCAGAAGTTTTCATTGCTCGTAACCGCTGTAACCTGTGTGGTTGGTTGAACTACTGTTCGGGAGTAGCGCAAGCGCAACGGCATCTATCGCTGCTGCCTGGAGTTACTGCCAGCCGCTACACGCAGTTGCAAGCCCTTGATCTAGTTACAGTCGAATCTTTAGCCAGCTCTACGCCAACCAGGCTGGAGACTTTACCTGGTTTTGGCCCAGAAGTAGCTCAAAGGCTAGTTTGGCAAGCGCAGGCTGTGTTAGAGAACCGAGCGATCGCCTACCCAGACAAGTCACCTTCCGGCAAGCCTTTAAACTTGTCCCAAGAACTGCCGACTGCCCCAGTCGAACTTTATTTCGACATTGAAGCTGAACCAGACCTGAATGTGGCTTTTCTACATGGAGTATTGGTCGTCGATCGCCGAACTCAGCAAGAAACATTCCATCCTTTGTTGGCAGAGCGGCCAGAAGACGAGGTTTTGGTTTGGCAGCAGTTTTTGGAGTTAGTCAACGACTATCCAGATGCTCCGATTTTTCATTTCTGTCCCTACGAGCCTCAAACCGTAGCGCGCTTGGCGAAGCTGTACGACACACCATCTCCTTGGGTACGACCACTACTCAGCCGCTTTGTCGATTTGCATGAGCGGGTGACTCGTACGGTAATTTTGCCCGTCGAAAGCTATGCCCTCAAACCGATCGCTCGTTGGGTGGGGTTTGACTGGCGCGATGCCAAAGCGAATGGAGCCCAGGCAATTTGCTGGTATAGCCAGTGGCTAGAAACAGGCGATCGCGCTTACCTAGACGCGATCGTGCAGTACAACGAAGATGATTGTCGCGCCACTTACCAGATCAAAGATTGGTTGGTTGGGTTCCTGCAAGCAGAACTGTGCTCAGAGTTGGTCTAAAGGCTCGGTTCTAGAAATCTTGCGTCCCAGAATCACTAAATCTCGCTCTACTCCATCAAGACTAGCGACTTGCGGGAGATAGCCCCACTGCTGAAAGCCAAATTTCTCAAACAACTGCAAACTGGGTTGGTTGTGAGCAAAGATGAAGCCGAGCAAGTTTTTTAAGCCTAGCTGGGGGCTGTGCTGAATGGCTTGCTGCAAAAGAACTTGCCCAATTCCTCGACGCTGATAAGGTGCAGCGACGTAAACACTTACTTCGGCGGTGGCTTGGTAGGCGGGTCTGCCATAAAAAGATTGAAAGCTGAGCCAACCCACCACAGTTTGCTCCTGCTCCATTACCCATAAAGGCCGAGATTGATAGTCGCGATCGCGTAACCAAGCCAAACGGCTCTCTACCGTGACAGGTTGAGTATCTGCCGTAACCCTGCGGCTAGGAATGGTGGCATTGTAAATTTCTACGATCGCGGGTAGGTCAGCCTCCACCGCATCCCGAATTGGCATCTAAAAAATCCCTCAAGAAAAATTTGAGAAAACGTTTGACAAACCCGTGAAACATCAGCATAATAGAAATCGCGACTTGCAAGGGACTGTAGTTCAATTGGTTAGAGCACCGCCCTGTCACGGCGGAAGTTGCGGGTTCGAGCCCCGTCAGTCCCGTAAAATAAAATGTGAAGCATGAGGGATGAAGGATGAATTAAAATCTTCTTCATCCCTCATCCTTTTTCATCCCGCCTAATTGCATCCTTTCTAACTTTGACCTATGACTGTTCGAGTCCGTCTTGCCCCCAGTCCCACAGGGAACTTGCATATTGGTACTGCCAGAACTGCGGTTTTTAACTGGCTGTTTGCCCGCCATCAGGGTGGTCAATTCATCTTGCGGATTGAGGACACTGACATAGAGCGATCGCGTCCGGAATATACCCAAAACATCCTGGAAGGTTTGACCTGGCTAGGCATGACTTGGGACGAAGGGCCGTTCTACCAAACCCAGCGGATGGACTTGTATCGGCAGGCGATTCAATCTCTGCTCGACAAAGGCTTAGCTTACCGCAGCTACGAAACGCCGGAAGAGTTGGATGCCATGCGGGAAGCCCAGAAGGCGAGAAGCGAGGCTCCTCGGTACGACAACCGTCACCGTAACCTGACACCTGAGCAAGAAGCAGCTTTTATTGCTGAGGGCCGTCAGCCAGTCATTCGCTTCAAAATTGAAGATGATCGAGAAATTAGCTGGAATGATTTAGTCCGGGGCAAAGTCACTTGGAAAGGGCGAGATCTAGGCGGCGATATGGTGATTGCGCGGGCCGCTGCCGCTGATGAAATTGGACCACCCCTCTACAACTTTGTCGTGGTTGTCGATGATATTGACATGAAAATCTCCCATGTGATTCGGGGAGAAGACCATATTGGCAACACGCCCAAACAAATTCTGCTCTACGAAGCCTTAGGTGCTACAGCGCCAGAGTTCGGTCACACGCCACTGATTCTGAACTCAGCGGGAGCCAAACTCTCTAAGCGGGATGGCGTCACTTCCATTTCCGATTTTAAGCAGATGGGCTACGTGCCAGAAGCCTTAGCCAACTACATGACCTTGCTCGGTTGGTCTGCACCAGATGCTACGCAAGAACTGTTTACTTTACCCGAAGCGGCTCAACTATTTAGCTTCGATCGCGTCAATAAAGCAGGAGCCAAGTTTGACTGGGATAAGCTGAATTGGATCAATAGCCAATACTTGCATGCAATGCCTGTCGATCGCCTGACAGATTTGTTAATTCCCTTTTGGCAAGCCGCTGGGTACCAGTTTGACCCCACAGGCGATCGCGCTTGGCTAGAGGAGCTCACGAGTTTACTAGCAGCGAGCTTGGTACTTCTAAAAGATGCAGTCGAGATGAGCCAGTTGTTCTTCAACCCGATTGCTTTCACTGACGAAGCCAAGACACAACTCCAGCAAGCAGGCTCGGCTGCTACTCTGCAAGCGGTGGCTGCGGCTTTACCAAGCGACCACAGTCTGACTGCTGAGCAAGCGCAAGACATCATCAAGCAGGTGGTGAAAGAGCAGAACGTCAAGAAAGGCCTAGTGATGCGATCGCTACGTGCCGGATTGACTGGAGACTTACAGGGGCCTGATTTACTTCAGTCTTGGCTGCTTCTGCATCAGAAGGGACAAGATTTACCCCGTCTGCAACAAGCTTTGACGGTCGCTCAGTAAATCTTCGTGTCTGCTTTGTAGCAAATTAATCCAATCAAAACTAAAAATACTAGTTACTGAGGGAGATAGGGTGGTAAAACTATCTCAAGCAAAGGGTAGGGAACTCCGTTAGGAACCCTACCGTCTTTTTTACAAGAGTAGTTCTCACCAATCATTTACGGAGTGGGATCGGGCGCAAGCGTGCTCATTACACTCCGAATAACAAAAATGTAGGTTTAGAGCAATGGCGATCTGTTAGCGGCATGATTGCTATTTGCTACATTCCGTCAGTAAGCAGTTAAGGGCAACCAGAATGCGCAACAGTGGGCTAGGCAGAGGAGTAGGATTGCCAATCGCGATCGCGATCGTAGCTGGAGGTTTGATCACGACCCCGGCACAAGCGCAGTCAGCCCAATCTCCCTTACTTTCGATCTTTGAAAACGTTAAACTCGGTCCCAAGTTTTCCCCAGACCCAACTAGAATTCAGGGTATTAGTGGGGGGTCAGTGGCGGCTACAAGTATTGCAAAACGCAATGATACGATAACAGGACCGTGCAGCGGTTACATGGATACTAAGCCAGACCACACCCTCTCGCTGACAGGCTTTTTCGATTACCTCAGCTTGGAAGTCGAAAGCCCTGAAGATACTACCTTGGTGATTCAAGGGCCAGGTGGCACCTGGTGTAATGATGACCATCAAGGCAAAAACCCTGGTATTGCAGGTCAATGGCTTGCTGGAACCTATAAAATCTGGATCGGTTCCTACAAACCTGCTAGCTACCATCCCTACCGCATCAAGCTCTCAGAAGTTCGTTAATGGTTGTCCGTCCATCATCTCAGCCTATCCATTAATGAGTTCAGTTTGAGTGGGGAGTTGCTAAGGTGCCAATTCAGTGACTCCACACTCAAGGGCTGAAGCCTTTGCTAGAGGGCCAATCTAAATGACTTAGAAATCTTCTAGAAGAGAGCTGAGTCGGCTCAAAATTGGATCAGATTCGGGAGATAAAGCTGCTGTTTTTGAGACTGGCTCCTTGATAACAAAGATAGGTTCAAGGGCAATGGGGTTAGTAGGGATGCAAGTCTGAGCTGATAGTGGTGACGAAACTTCAACCATGCTAGGTGGAGGAGTCGGAACGGGGACAGGTAAGGTTGGTGGAGCCTGGTTAAGCTGAGATTGTAGGTCTGCAAACTGCTGAGCAATGTGAGTCTCGATCGCTTCAACTTGAGTCGTCAAGTGAATGAGCTGACTGGTTAATTGATTGAGATACTCCGTCGTTGGATTGTTGGTCGGTTGTTTCCAGCTAGAAAACCCGCGATCGCTCTTCGTTCCCAATTCCTCTAACTGCTGAGTAACTTGCCTGAGCTGAGCTTCAAGCTGATCAAATTGTTGAGATTGGTTAGCAACTAACTTTGCCTCCAATCGGTCTACTTGTTGCTGGATGGGTGCTAAAGCTGATTCAAAGTCAATAGCATGACTAACATCGTGATTGACAGACTGAGTGGGCTCAGCGGCTAATAAGGTTTGCTGGAGCGCTTGCTTACAGAGGTCGCTGAAACTGTCGTACTGCGCCTCGGTTAATGCGGCTTCGATCGCCACCAACAAAGTTTGGTCAGCAGCTTCCGGAGTAAACGTAATAGATTTATTCGTCTTTTTCGGGGGGGTGGGCATGGCAGTCAGACCTTGGTGAGTTGAGGATTAACAGTTGCCAACTGGGCGCGGCCATAGAGGTATTGGCCTAATGCATTTGCTTTGCGCGACGGTTGGGCTAGGTGAATGCGCAACTGCGCCTCCTCTAGCAAGGGTTGAAAATCTGGCCAGAAAAACTCGCCACCCCCACCACTGACGATCACATCTGTAACTCGTTCTGGTAGCCAAGCGATTAAACGGTTCGACAACTCACGGGCAAAACTCTTCCGCAAGCTGGGCAGAATAGTATCCAAATCCGTTGGGCGAGTGGCACCACGCGGACGATAAAACCGTTGTCCTTGAGGTCGATTCACTGCTTCGATTAACGAGAGCGACTGACTATCTGCGCCTTGAATTTGACTTGCCACTTGGTCGTAGAACTGGTTCATGGCAAAGGGTTCGCTCTTGGAGGCTCCGCGCGCAAACCGAAAGCGATCGACCATGAGAAAGTCAGTAGTTTGGTGGCCAATATCCACGATCGCGACTGACAAATTTGGCAAGTCAGGACTATGAGCGTCTTTGTCTTGGGCTTCACACCAGATTAGGCTGCCATAGCCTTCTGGCATCACCCACACCTGCTGAATGTTGACGGCTTTTGGCTCGCCTCGGTAAGCCAAAACATGGGGCGATCGCAGCAAACTGATTAATTGCTCCTTCTCACGGTCGAACTGCTCTTGGGAGTGGTAAGGCAGTCCCAAAACCACAGCTAAATCTCCGCTGAGATTGAAATGCCCTACGCAAGCCAACACCTTGACCAAGGCATCTTCAACCTTGGATTGTCCAACGCCTAAGTTGGCTCCAAAGTCTGCTGCTAATTGCCCGATCGCGTAGCCTCGACCTTGGTGCTCCAACCAAATATCTAATAGCGCATCAGTAGAACGGGACTCGAACCCACCCCGTCGCACTTGGTCAACGGTTAAGTGAGCGACATTCGCAGCAATCAGCACTACATCATCGGGATAGCGGCTCACGCAAGCTTTAGTAGAAGTTCGGCCCAAGTCAATACTCAAAATTGCAGCATTGCTGGAATGGCCATTGAGTGAATTAGAGGGTTGTCTGGCAGTCATCGAATTATTCACCTCTCGCTTAAATTCATAACTGTGCATGCCCTGTCTTGACTACGAAGCACTGATTCAAGCCCTCAGGAGGGATGGATGAATAGCCAAAACTCGGTAAAGTTTTGGCATAGGTGCTAAGAAGTGGATGCTGAAAAAAGTTTGAGTCTGGCTGAGCCTAGACCTGGTAAACCTAGCTTTGTAAACCCAGATCTGGCGATCGCTTTCTTTAGGCCCTATTTCTATAGTACAAAGGTACTATATAGCATGGTTTATGAGGAGACAAACCCCTTTGCTTGCCCCAATCCTGATAATTAAGTTAAATTTGATTAAGAAGCTGTTTTAACCGTTCTTAAGCAAGCTCCGACAAACCTGAGCTTGATAGATATGAAGCTAAGGGAAATTAATTTAGCTGCCCTTGATTCAAAAACTCTATTCTGCGAGTGGGATGGCTCACTCACGCCGAATCTAACTGTTGTGCTCCGTGTTGCTCCGTATATAGAGGCCACTAACTTATGAAATTGTCTTGGAAAACAGTGCTGCTGTGGGCACTGCCCGCTGTGGTCATCGGTTTCTTCTTTTGGCAAGGCGCTTTTGCTCCAACTCCAGTAGATATGAGCAAAAACGCAGCAAGTACCCGCATGACCTATGGGCGCTTTTTGGAATATCTAGACGCAAGTCGAGTCACAAGTGTTGACCTCTATGAAGGAGGACGGACAGCAATTGTAGAAGCGGTTGATCCAGAATTAGATAATCGGGTGCAGCGGCTCAGAGTAGACCTGCCGGGTAATGCTCCTGAACTGATTTCCCGCCTCAGAACCGAAAAAATCAGCTTTGATGTGCATCCACCCCGTAATGATGGTGCCATCTGGGGCCTATTGGGGAACCTAGTCTTCCCAATCTTGCTGATTGCGGGACTCTTCTTCTTGTTCCGTCGCTCTAATAATGTGCCAGGTGGCCCTGGTCAAGCCATGAACTTTGGCAAATCCCGCGCTCGGTTCCAGATGGAAGCGAAAACGGGTGTCATGTTTGAGGATGTGGCAGGCGTAGAAGAAGCCAAGGAAGAGTTGCAAGAAGTTGTAACTTTCCTCAAGAAGCCAGAACGCTTTACTGCCGTTGGTGCCCGCATTCCTAAAGGGGTGTTGCTAGTGGGTCCTCCAGGAACAGGTAAAACTCTCTTGGCTAAGGCGATCGCCGGGGAAGCGGGTGTACCTTTCTTCAGCATCTCTGGCTCTGAGTTCGTCGAAATGTTTGTCGGTGTGGGTGCTTCTCGCGTCCGTGACCTGTTCAAGAAAGCGAAAGAAAACGCGCCTTGCATCATCTTTATCGATGAGATTGATGCAGTCGGTCGGCAACGGGGCGCAGGCATTGGTGGTGGCAACGATGAGCGGGAACAAACCCTCAACCAGTTGCTCACTGAAATGGATGGCTTTGAAGGCAACACTGGCATCATCATCATTGCCGCAACTAACCGTCCTGACGTCCTAGATTCAGCTTTGCTGCGTCCGGGTCGTTTCGATCGCCAAGTCACGGTAGATGCTCCTGACATTAAAGGCCGTGTAGAAATCCTGCAAGTCCATGCTCGCAACAAGAAGCTATCTGACGAAGTTTCGATCGACTTAGTGGCTCGTCGGACTCCTGGCTTCACCGGGGCAGACTTGGCAAACTTACTGAACGAGGCCGCTATTCTAACCGCACGTCGCCGTAAAGAAGCGATCACCATGCTAGAAATCGATGATGCAGTCGATCGCGTGGTAGCTGGGATGGAAGGCACTCCTCTGGTCGATAGCAAGAGCAAGCGCTTGATTGCTTATCACGAGATTGGCCATGCGGTGATTGGCACCTTGGTCAAAGCTCATGACCCCGTCCAAAAAGTCACTTTGATTCCTCGCGGACAAGCTCAGGGCTTGACCTGGTTTACTCCCAGCGAAGAGCAAGGCTTGATTTCTAAAGCGCAACTGATGGCTCGGATCATGGGAGCTTTAGGCGGTCGTGCGGCTGAGGAAGTGATCTTCGGTGATGCTGAGGTGACTACTGGGGCGGGTAATGACCTGCAACAAGTCAGCAGCATGGCGCGGCAGATGGTGACCCGGTTCGGTATGTCTGACTTAGGCCCCTTGTGCTTAGAGAGCCAATCAGGCGAAGTGTTCTTGGGCCGCGATTTGATGACTCGCTCGGAGTTCTCCGATGAGATTTCGTCTCGGATTGACGCTCAAGTCCGCTCAATTGTGGAGCACTGCTACGATGAATCTCGTCGCATCATCCGTGAGAACCGCACCGTAATCGATCGCCTGGTGGATCTCTTAATTGAAAAAGAAACCATCGACGGCGACGAGTTCCGCCAAATTGTGGCTGAGTACACGGTAGTACCCGAGAAAGAGCAGTACGTGCCTCAGCTCTAATCTCTAAAACTCAGAAACTTTAAGAAAGGGGATGGTGAAAACTATCCCCTTTCTTGCGTTTACGGCATGACTAGAAGTGTCCTAGCTAAACTCAATTGACTCGTAATACCGACAGTCCTGACACGGCCCTAGAGGATTCACCGCACAACGTAGATGCGCCGATCGCGCATTAAACCGACAGGTAATATCGCCTGTAAGCAACCCCAGACCTTCGACATAGCGCTGGTCGCTAGAAGCTCGACGGAGATTTTGTAAACTCCGACGTTCTACTGCTGCCATTGCCACCCTTAATCGATTCTGGGCTCTGATTTCTGCTCGCTGCAACAGCCATAGCGATAATAGGGGAGGCAATAAGCCTAGCGTGATCACTAAAATGATTTCGATCATGGCAGCCCCCTTGCTACAAACATGATGCGATCGCCAAACATTCTTGGGCCGAAAGGCCAGCCTGATTGACGTTGCTCTACTTAATCACAATCCTAATGAATTCATCTAGGAAGTGTCTAGCTGGCCAAAAATCCCTACAAGTTTTGAGCTTTGCGGAATTCTTCTACCACTTGCTTCACATCGCGGCGCTTGCCATCTACTTCGTAGTTGAGTCGTCGCATCTCGGTTTCAGAGATTTTGCCAGCCAGCCCCTGGAAGACAGAGCGCAGTTCTGGATGTTTTTGTAGGGTTTCTTGACGCACAATAGGGGCAGCCTCGTAAGGCGGAAAATATTGCTTATCGTCTTGTAGCACCACTAAACCTAGCGAGTCGATCAGGCCATCCGTGGAGTTTCCAGCGACGAGATCGACTTGCTTGTCGGTAAGCGCCCGATACAGCAAGCCTAGGTCCATCACTTTGGGCTGCTCAGCAAATTTGAGATTGTAAGTTTTCGCTAACCCAGGAAAACCGTCGGCGCGTTCTAAAAACTCGTACCCAAAGCCTGCTTGCCACTGTGGAGTATATTTTGCGACTTGAGAGAGAGTTTGGAGATTATTCTTACGAGCATCATCGCCCCGAATCACGATCGCGAAGGTGTTGTTGAAGCCTAGCGGTTCTGTCCATTCCAACTGGAACTGCTGAGCATAAGTTTGTTTCACCTGCTGGTAGACCGCTTTGGGATCGCTAATAGCAGTTTGCTTAAGAATTGCTGTGTAAGCGGTGCCTGTGTATTCCGGATAGACGTCTAGCTCGCCAGCTACAATGCCTTGATGGCAGACAAATGTACCCCCCAGATTCAAACGGCGATCGACTTCGAGATTGGTTTTCGCTTCAATTTCTTGAGCCAGCAACTCCCCTAAAATCACTTGCTCGGTGAAGTTTTTGGAGCCGACCACGATACGTTGATTGCTAGAGTTGCAGCCTGCGATCGCCAAACTCAAAACGCTTGCGATTAAACCCAAGACAACTGTTCTTCTCATCGGGAACCCTTTAGTGTTAGCCGCCGCTCCAGCCAGCCGAAACCAAAATCTGCCAACAATGCCATCACCGCCGCTGGAATTGCGCCAGCCAGAATGAGTTGATTATCCACTACTGCCACGCCGCGAAAGATAAACACCCCTAATCCACCTGCACCGACTGCCGCTGCGATCGTCGCTAAACCCACGCCAATCACCGTCGCCACTCGTACCCCCGCCAGAATGAAGCCCAGGGCCAAGGGCAGTTCTACTTGCCACAACAACTGCCAGTCGGTCATGCCCATGCCCACTCCTGCCTCTCGAATCGCCGGATCAACGCTGACAATTCCGGTGTAAGTGCTGCGAATAATAGGGAGTAAGGAGTAGAGAACTAACGCCAAAATCGCCGTTTGCACACCAATCCCGCCTAAAAATGGCACTGGAATCAAAAAGCCGAATAGAGCCAAACTGGGAATCGTTTGTACAACGTTGGCGAATCCTAAAATTGGCTTACCGAGGTGTGGCTTGCGAGTGATCAGGACTCCTAAAGGAATGCCAAACAGAATCGCGATCGCCAGGGCAATCCCCACCATCTGCACATGCTCTAGGGTGTGCTGAGCAATCTCACCCGCATAACGGCTCCAAAACTCACCCAACATCAACTGGCTTCCCGGTTTGGCATGGTATTAAACGGCTGTAAGCACTGGGTAAAGGCTTGCACTTCTGGAAGGGGCGATCGCAAAAACTCTTCTCGTGTCCCCCAGAAACTCAATTGACCCTCTTGCATTAAGCCAATTTTAGAAGCGAGGAGAAAGGCTTCTTGCACATCATGAGTCACAAATATCACGGTTTTGCCGAGTTGCTGTTGCAGTTGGCGAAACTCTCGTTGAATTTCTAACCGCGTAATCGGGTCCAGCGCTCCAAACGGTTCATCCATTAACAATAACGGTGGGTCAGCCGCTAAAGCTCTGGCCACTCCCACTCGTTGCCGTTGACCGCCCGAAAGTTCATGAGGATAACGGTGGGCAAAATGCTTGGCGTCTAGGCCCACAAGTTCTAGAAGCTCCTTGACACGGGCAGAGATGCGATCGCGCTCCCATCCTTCCAGAGCGGGTACCACCCCCACATTCCGGGCCACTGTGAAATGCGGAAACAACCCCACTTCCTGAATCACATAACCAACCCGTCGTCGCAGTTGAATCGGATTCCAATGGCTGGTAGGTTTGCCTTCTACCCAAACTTCGCCACTCGTCGGCAATAACAACCGATTGATCAACTTGAGAGTCGTAGTTTTGCCGCATCCACTACGTCCCAACAAAACTAAGATTTCCCCTCGATGCACTTCAAAATTTAGTTGAGTAATCAAAGCACGCTGCTTAAGGCGATAGGTAACATCCCAAAACTTAACGGCAACCTGACTCACCTCTGACATCCATCACCTATTCCACAACTGATTAGTTCTCTCAATCCTAGTTGGAGCAGACCTAAACTGCTCAGCGATCGCACTCAAATCGAGAATGCGATTGACTCACTCTTGAAAGTTTGGCCTACAAAGGCGTAAATCCTCTGAGAAGCAAGTTTTGTCCCAGTAGCGTCTGGCACTACCAAGGGTTTATTGACACTTTCAGATAGGCGAGTCAAGATCTTAAGAAAGGCAAATCTTTGTAAAGGCTGTGTTGCATGTCTTTCGAGTTTTTATCGCTAGAGACTATCCAGGAATTAGCTCGTCAATATGGCTACTGGGCAGTATTTGTAGGTATTCTGCTAGAAAATCTCGGCTTGCCAATTCCCGGTGAAACTGCGACACTCGCTGGCGGTTTCTTGGCGGGTAGCGGTGAACTGAATTACTGGATTGTCCTCGGTAGTGCAGTTCTCGGTGCTTCGCTGGGCGGGACTTGCGGCTATTGGATTGGTAGGTGGGGCGGATGGCCGCTGCTCGTTGGCCTCGGTCGCATCTTCCGCTTTCGAGAAGAGCAATTGCTAGAAGTCAAAAATCAATTTAGTGAAAACGCCGGAAAGACAGTGTTTTTTGGCCGTTTCATTGCTTTGCTCCGAGTTTTTGCTAGCCCGCTTGCTGGAATTGTCCAGATGCCGTTTCTCAAATTCATGTTTTATAACTTGTTTGGGGCAACAGTTTGGGCTTCTGTGATGGTAACCTTGGCATTCTTCGCAGGTCGAATTGTGCCCTTAGAACAGCTAGTTGTTTGGGCCGCTCAATTTGCTGGAGTCGCTTTGTTCCTGGCGATCGCCTGGATTGCAGTTCCTATCTGGTTAGAAACTCGTAAAGCTAAGCAATTAGAACGTCCAGATTAATTCTGAAGCTGGATCAAACTAAATCAGCTTTGGAAACCTGTTGGTAAATAGGCAAATTTAGCAGATGGAGCAGTTTTGCATTGCTCCATCTGTTTTTTGATTGTCTTAGAGCTTTTGACTGAATCCAAAGCTAAATAGAAAAGGTTAAAGGCGATTTTGTTGCGACCAAACCCGCGTGGGTAGGCCCCAAACATAGATAAACCCTTCTGCTGCTTTGTGGTCGAACTTGTCTTCTGCGCCGTAGGTTGCCAAGTCTGGGCTGTAGAGGGAGTTGGCAGATTGCCGCCCCACAATATTGGCATTGCCTTTAAATAACTTGACTCGTACAGTGCCAGAAACGCGCTCTTGGGTCTGTTGCACAAAAGCATCTAAAGCTCCCTTAAGGGGGCTGTACCAAAGGCCGTTGTAGACGAGTTGGCTGTAGGTTTCCTCAATGCCCCGCTTGTAGTGGGTGACATCAGCGGTTAGCGTCAGGCTCTCTAAATCTCGGTGGGCTTGAATCAGCACTAGGAGCGCGGGTGCTTCATAAATTTCACGCGACTTAATGCCAACTAAACGGTTCTCCAGCATATCGATCCGTCCGACACCGTGATTACCAGCGAGTTCGTTTAGTCGGGTAATCAGCGCTACAGAATCTAAAGCTTCTCCATTCAAGTGGGTTGGCAAACCCTTCTCAAAGCCAATTTCTACGTATTCTGGTTCGTTGGGTGTCTCTGCGATCGCCTTGGTTAAAGCGTAGATTTCTTCTAAAGGCTCAGTCCAAGGGTCTTCTAGGGGGCCTGCTTCAATACTGCGGCCCAAGAGGTTCCGATCGATGCTGTAGGGTGAAGACTTCTTGACTGGAGCAGGAATGCCAAATTTTTCCCCGTAGGCGATCGTTTCTTCCCGGCTCATGCCCCATTCTCTAGCGGGCGCTAAGACTTTGAGATTAGGGTTTAAGGCGGCGATCGAGACATCAAATCGCACTTGGTCATTGCCTTTGCCTGTGCAACCGTGTGCGACCGCATCGGCACCGTATTTTTCGGCTGCTTCCACCAATAGCTTGGCAATCAGGGGCCGAGCCAAAGCGGTAGAAAGGGGATAGCGATTCTCGTAGAGTGCATTAGCTTGAATCGCAGGAAAAGCATACTCTTTGATAAAACCTGCCGTTGCATCAATTACCAAGGACTCGCTAGCGCCTGAGTCGAGTGCTTTTTTGCGGATAGGTTCTAGCTCATCCCCTTGGCCCAAGTCGGCTGCTAAGGTAATAACTTCTTCAACCCCCCACTCAGTTTTGAGATAAGGAATGCAGACGGAAGTATCAACTCCGCCGGAGTATGCCAGCACAACTTTCTTGGCGCGACCCATTGATTTTCTCGATTTGGTAGAACAACTGAGTCCCTATTATGCAACCAATATTCATAAATTCTTGTCAGAATCTCTACAGATACATCATTGATGCTTGATTTTGTTGAGTCACTCAAATGCCATAAGCTTTAAGGCTAGCTAGGTAGCCAAGGCATAGCTGAAGATTGGCTGAAGATATTGAGAGTAAGGTTCCCTTGCAGGAGAAGCTGTGTTTTTTAGTATTGTCATCCCGACCTACAATCGCCAACCGATTTTGGAAAAGTGCCTGAGGGCTTTAGAGCGCCAATACCTGGTGACCGATACCGAGGTGACTGATTATGAGGTTGTGCTAGTTGATGATGGCTCTACGGATGGCACAGTCGATTGGATACGCACAAGTGCAGCAGAGTTTCCTCATGTCCGGTTGTTTTGCCAAGATCACCAAGGTCCATCTGCGGCTCGGAATTTGGGGGTGCAGCAAGCGATTGGGGACACGATTATTTTTATTGACAGTGACTTGGTTGTTACCGAACAGTTTTTGCAAGCTCATGCAGATGGTCTGAAGCAAGGCCAGCGATCGCTCCCCGCCCCAAGGACCTCCAATGAGCCGCCCCGCCTCTTCACCTACGGTCGAGTGATTAATACCTGCAATTTTGAGCAACCCACCAGTGAGCCGTACAAAGTCACAGATTTCTCAGCCGCCTATTTTGCTACAGGTAATGTCGCGATCGCTCGTTACTGGCTAGAAAAAGTGGGCTTGTTTGATACACAGTTTCAACTGTATGGCTGGGAAGATTTGGAGCTAGGCGTGCGGCTAAAGCAATTAGGTCTCAAGCTGATCAAATGCCCCGATGCGGTTGGCTACCATTGGCACCCACCTTTTGCCTTAGCAGAAATTCCGCAGTTAATTGATAAAGAAATTCAACGCGGACGTATGGGAGTTTTGTTCTATCAAAAGCATCCCACCTGGGAAGTGCGGATGATGATTCAAATGACTTGGCTGCACCGCGTGCTCTGGGGCTTACTTTCTCTGGGTGGCTCATTGAATGAACGAACCTTAGCTCCTTTGTTGCAATGGTTGATTGAGCAAGGCAAGCCCCAACTAGCCCTAGAGATTGCTCGTATCTTTCTCAATTGGTACAACGTTCAAGGTGTGTATGCCGCTTATGCTGAAAGGCAGCAGACCGCTTCGTAATATATCAGTGGCCTCTATTTTTGGGGTGCTTGAGTAGATATACACATTTGCAGTACTTTAGCTTTGGTAAAACTGCTCTACTCTCTCTGACCTGTTTTTACAAATCACACCTAGGATACCTATGTTGCGACTCAAGAATTTAGTGGTTTTCACGGCGATCGCGGTTGCCTTGGCAGCTTGTGGCCCCAGTACCGACACTACAACAACTTCTGATACTACGACCACGACTGCTCCTACTACGACCGCTCCTGCGGCAGGTCAAGCCTCGCCCGCAACAGCGACTTCAACCATCAGTGTCACTGATCTAGGCGTGCAGAACATTAGTGAAGTGAAGTTCTATCCACTGCCTGCTGGTACAGAGTCTACTAATGGTTATTTTGATGCTGTCAACAATAAGATAACGCCAGAACATACCTTACCTAAAACAGATATTTTGACCCTCAACGGTTGGGCAATTCTTCCGACTACTAGCAAGTCAGCGAATCAAGTGATCGTCACGCAGGGTGATCAGAATGCTGTCATCGCGATCGCTCCTGTTAGTGTAGAAAGAACCGATGTCGCCAAAGTCACAAACAACCCTAACTATACAAACTCAGGCTGGACTGTAACGCTCGACCCAGCAACCCTGCCAGCAGACAGAGCTGTTCTCACAGCTTGGGCTTATAACTCTGATACCAAAGAAGCCTTTCAACTGAGCCGAGTGCACACTGTCACTTTCAATCAATAACTCCGACTCAAAGGAAGACTCTAATTGTGTTACGCTAGAAAAGTTGTCTAAATTCGCACATCCAGGATTTCGGGTGTTTCTGAAGAGCCATGAAGCTCAGAAATACACCTGGATGGAGGATTAACCCGAATCAGGAGTTCAAAAAAATATGCCAGTCGTCTCTTTGGCTCAAATGATGGAGGCAGGCGTTCACTTCGGGCACCAAACCCGTCGGTGGAACCCCAAAATGTCTCCTTATATCTACACCTCTCGTAACGGTGTTCATATCATTGACTTGGTGCAAACTGCCCAGTTGATGGAAGAAGCCTACAGCTACATGCGAACTGCGGCTGAACAGGGCAAAAAATTCCTGTTTATTGGCACCAAGCGGCAAGCAGCTGGGATCGTGGCTCAAGAAGCGGCGCGTTGTGGAGCTTATTACGTCAACCAGCGTTGGTTAGGCGGCATGCTCACCAACTGGACCACCATCAAAACCCGCGTCGATCGCCTTAAAGAGCTAGAGCGCCGTGAAGAAACTGGGGCCCTAGACCTACTGCCTAAGAAGGAAGCTTCTGTTCTCCGCCGAGAACTCGAAAAGCTTCAGAAGTACCTAGGTGGCATTAAAGCCATGCGCAAAGTTCCCGATGTCGTCATCATCGTGGACCAACGCCGGGAGTACAACGCGGTTCAAGAGTGCCTCAAGTTGGGCGTTCCCATCGTTTCGCTCTTAGATACTAATTGCGATCCTGACTTCGTAGATATTCCTATTCCAGCTAATGATGATGCCATTCGGTCGATTAAGCTGATAGTAGGTAAGCTAGCGGATGCGATCTATGAAGGTCGTCACGGTCAGCTAGAGGCTGAGGACGACTACGAAGACTACGAAGGTGCGGAGGACGACTTCGACTACGAAGACAACGATACTTCGTTCCTGCCAGAGGAAGAAGCAGAAGCTGAAGCATAGTTAATTTCGATAGCTATCACCAAATGAACTGCGATCGCAGTTCATTTGACCCAGCTTTTTTAGAGTTTTCGCGTTCAAGGTCTCAATCGAGTTGAAGTAGGAATCAAGGCAAAATGGCGGACATCTCTGCACAAAGCGTGAAAGAGCTGCGCGAAAAAACTGGCGCAGGCATGATGGATTGTAAAAAAGCCCTTACCGAGAATGGTGGGGACATCACCAAAGCGACCGAGTGGCTGCGGCAAAAAGGTCTCGCTTCTGCTGGCAAAAAAGAAGGGCGAGTTGCAGCGGAAGGTTTGGTTGGTCAGTATATCCACACGGGCGGCCGCGTTGGAGTTCTGGTAGAAGTAAACTGCGAAACTGACTTCGTAGCTCGCGGCGAAACGTTTCAGACCCTGGTTCGCAACGTAGCTATGCAGATTGCGGCTTGCCCTAACGTTGAGTACGTCAAGGTGAGCGACATTCCCACAGACATCGCGGAGAAGGAAAAAGCGATCGAAATGGGTCGCGATGACTTAGCTGGCAAACCAGACAACATCAAGGAAAAAATCGTTCAAGGTCGTATTGACAAGCGCCTGAAAGAAATGACTTTGATGGATCAGCCTTACATTCGTGACCAAAACATCACGGTGGAAGAGTTGGTGAAGCAAACTATTGCTCAGACTGGTGAAAACATCCAAGTTCGTCGCTTCGTCCGATTCGTTCTGGGCGAAGGCATTGAGAAGCAAGAGAACAATTTTGCTGATGAAGTTGCAGCGATGACTGGGACTAAGTAAAAGTTTTAGCTTGCAGCTTCTAACATCCGCAAGGATCGACTGAAGTGTAGTTTGGATAGTAATGTGAAGACAGGTCAAGCTCACCACTCTGACCTGTCTTTCCTCTATTTGGGGGCTTCTTAACCATAGGCAGAAGAATGGTTAGATCAGTTGAACAAATTGAACGTGATATTGCTGCATTAGAGCAAATGCTAGCAGGTACGGCTGATGAGTTTTATAGCGTTGATTCTGGCTATTTAGCAGCGTTGGGACAGGCGGTTAAACAGCAGCTAATTTTGGCAAGCTATCATCTGTGTACCCAAGGGTATCCCCAGCAGTTTTTGCGCTTGTCCTTTAACCAAAGGCATCAATTACAGCAGTCTTTGAAGCAACTGGCTAAGCAAGCCCAAGAAACTTTATTGGAGCAACTACGGCGCGTTGGCGAGACCCAACCTGAGCAGCAGTCTAGCGATAAACCAACAGAGCCTGAGGAGTTTTCTCTCGCTTCGCTGGATGTAGCGTTGACAGAAACTGTCGAGAAGCAATGGCTTGCTAACGTGGCCGAACCTCAAACTATGGAGCCACAGCCAAAAGAATCAGAAGCTTCAGAACCCGAAACTCTAAAACCCAAAAGCGAAGATGCCGAGTCCCAACGCCTGACACCAGAACGGTTAGTCCGGTGGCGAGAAGGGGTGGAACGGGCGATCGCTCGAACTTTGAGCCAAGTTTCGAAAGAGGCAAATCATCTATTTCAGCAAGTAGACATCTTGCCAAAAGAGCTGCCAGAAGTTTTACTAGAGGCGGCTTCTAAAGCCGAAGAGGCGGCAGACTCAGTAGCGAGTACACCAAACTTGCTGAATTTGTTGGTGGAAACTGTGGATGAAAATCGGCCTGAAGCAATGCCATCAGGACTTTCTATCACTCATATCGTGGCTATTCATTTGCGTCTGGCAGAAATTGAGTTTACGGATAGCACTGTAGCGCTGTGGCGACAGAAACTACGGAATTTATCCGGGCGGTTGCAATCTCTTGGCAAGGAATACCAAAAGAAGCAACGAGAACGAGCGATCGCAGAAGCTGAATCTGCTTGGCGTGCCAGTTGGTTTGAGGATTAAATCGAGATCCGCTGTCCTAACTTAATCCAGGATTTGTATGGAGGATGCAATTGAGCAATTGGCTTTGCCCCAACCTGAAATAGTGACCCCAACCTCCACAGCGGCAATTCCATCTTCCTCTCCGCCTGATTGGGTGCGGCTGCAAAAAGCCTTGGCCGTGGAAGCAGAGCATGGCTTCAATGATTTGGTGGGTAAGCAGTCTCGCTTCAGTGAATTTCTCGCTCAAAGCTTGCAGCAGGCTCCAGAAATTTTGCCGAGTCGCGATCGCAGTCGTTGGCAGGAGATGGCGGGCCAATTTACTAATTACTCCGATCTGAGTTTTGCCCAGCGGCAGCATTTAGTGGCCGATACGCGGCGGTTTCTTTATCAAGTGCGGCAAACCTGTGAGCGGACGAACCAAAGTAGTGGCGCTGAAAACGGGCTAGCAGCGTCAGAACCGAAGCCAAAACCTCCTAAAACTGCCCCACTAGCCGAGTCACAGCGAGCCATTTCTCCCGATGAACCCCTCACTTATCTATCTGGAATTGGCCCCAAGAATGCGGAACGGCTAGCCAAACTAGGACTTTATACGGTTCGCGATTTGCTGTTTTATTACCCTCGTGACCACATTGACTACGCGCGGCAGGTCCAGATTCGTGACTTGGAGGCTGGGGAGACGGTGACATTGGTGGGCACAGTCAAGCGCTGTACCTGCTTCAATAGCCCTCGTAATGCCAAATTAACCATTTTTGAATTAGTGGTGCGCGATCGCAGTGGGCAAATTAAGCTGAGCCGCTTCTTCGCAGGGAACCGATATCGCAATCGAGGCTGGCAAGAGCAACAGAAACGGCTCTACCCACCGGGCGCGGTGATTGCGGCTTCTGGCTTGGTCAAGCAAAGCAAGTACGGCATGACCTTGGAAGATCCGGAGATTGAGGTGCTGGATCATTCAGGTAGTAGCATTGAGTCGGTCACCGTGGGACGAGTGGTGCCGATCTACTCATTAACGGAGGGAGTTGGGGCAGATTTAGTTCGCAAAGCAGTGATTGCGGCGTTACCTGCGGCCACTCGTCTAGACGATCCCTTACCGGAGCCATTACAGAAGCAGTATGAGCTAACTGGATTGGCAGAAGCGATCGCGCATATTCATTTCCCACCCGATAGTGCTGCCTTAGATATGGCCCGTCGGCGTTTGGTGTTCGATGAGTTTTTCTATTTGCAGTTGGGGTTGCTGAAGCGTCGCCAGAGCCAGCGCCAAACCCAAGCGAGCGCTATCTTGGCTCCCACTGGGCAATTGATTGATCAGTTGTATGAGTTGCTGCCGTTTCAACTCACGGGGGCTCAGCAACGGGTGATTAATGACATCCTCAACGACTTGCAGCAACCTGCCCCGATGAACCGACTGGTGCAAGGAGATGTGGGATCGGGGAAAACTGTGGTAGCAGTCGTGGCGGTTTTGGCAGCGATTCAGGCAGGCTACCAAGCAGCGCTGATGGCTCCGACTGAGGTGTTGGCAGAGCAGCATTACCGTAAGTTGGTGAGTTGGTTTAACTTGATGCACTTACCCGTCGAGTTACTCACAGGCTCAACCAAGACGGCGAAGCGACGGCAAATCCACGCACAATTACAGACAGGCGAACTGCCTCTGTTGGTGGGTACCCATGCCTTGATTGAAGATCCAGTCACCTTCCAGCGCTTAGGCTTGGTGGTGATTGATGAGCAGCATCGCTTCGGAGTGCAACAAAGAGCTAGATTGCAGCAAAAAGGTGTCAATGGCATCCCTCATGTTTTGACGATGACGGCGACGCCCATTCCCCGTACCCTGGCCCTGACGCTCCACGGCGACTTGGATGTGAGCCAGATTGATGAGTTGCCACCCGGACGCAAACCCATTCAGACAACGGCTTTGACTGCCAGCGATCGCACCCAAGCTTATGAGTTAATTCGTCGCCAAGTGGCTCAGGGCCGCCAGGTGTATGTAGTGTTGCCCTTGGTAGACGAGTCCGAGAAGTTGGATCTAAAGTCTGCGATCGAGGAACATCAACGGCTGCAAGAGCAGATCTTTCCAGAATTTCAGATTGGTTTGCTGCATGGCCGCATGACTTCGGCGGAGAAAGAGGAAGCGATTAATCAATTCCGCGACAATCAAACCCAAATTCTGGTTTCAACGACAGTGGTGGAGGTGGGTGTGGATGTCCCAAATGCCACGGTAATGCTGATCGAGCATGCCGAACGTTTTGGTTTATCACAGTTGCACCAGTTGCGCGGGCGCGTGGGTCGAGGGGCAGACCAAGCTTTTTGTTTGCTGATGAGTAGTTCCAAGGCGGAAACTGCGCGGCAACGCCTGAAAGTATTAGAACAATCGCAGGATGGCTTTTTTATCTCAGAAATGGATATGCGCTTCCGAGGGCCAGGGGAAGTGCTAGGAACTCGGCAGTCTGGTTTGCCCGATTTTGCTTTGGCTAGCTTAGTTGAGGACCAAGCGGTGCTGGAAGTGGCACGGGAAGCCGCCGAGAAAGCGATCGCTAAAGATGCCACGCTCGAGCGCTGGCCGCTGATGCAAGCAGAACTAGAATATCGCTATCAACGGCTCATGGGTGGAGCCATCTTTACCTAAACTCCCCAATTGACACTCCAGTTGGCTAGAGCGTTGACAATCCTCTGTAAGACACTTATTGAGTTGCACTGGAACTAATATTTATGCAACCCCCTACTTCTAAAGCCAAACCTCCGGCTCGTCTACTCACGGCGATCGCCTTCACGGGCAGTCTTCTCATCAGCTGTGCTTCCACCTCCGAAACCCAAGCACCTACTCTAGGCGCCACTACGAGTTCAGCCGCCAATCCCTCGGCTAGCCCCCAAGCTCAGGGGATGAACCACGCGCACCCAGGCTCAAGTCATAATACCGCTCTTGATCTAGGGCCCTCTGAAGCTAATTATGATTTGCGTTTCATTGATGCCATGATTCCTCACCATCAAGGCGCGATCGCGATGGCTAAAGCAGCCCAACAGAAAGCGCAACGGCCTGAGCTAAAGCAGCTTGCAGCAGAGATGATTCAAGCTCAAACTCAGGAAATTACGCAATTGCAGAAATGGCGGCAACAGTGGTATCCCGAATTTGACAGCACTCCGATGGCTTACGACGCAGAGAAGCGCAAGATGCTACCGATGTCTGCCCAGCAACAGGCAGCGATGATGATGCATCAGGACTTCAGTGCATCCGGGGGTGAATTTGATCAGCGGTTTCTCAGTGCCATGATGCCTCACCACGCAGGCGCGATCGCGATGGCCCAAGACGCTTTGCAGAAGTCACAACATCTGGAAATTAAGCAATTAGCTCAAAATATTCTGACGACTCAAAAAGCCGAGATTCAGAAAATGCAACAATGGCAAGCCGCTTGGTCTCAACCCTAAGCAAATTGGCTGCAAAAACAAATGTAGTTGCGCTAGCTAAGAGCGATCGGTCTCACACTTTCTTGTTCAATCAGGGTATCTCTGTATGTATAGCGATTTATAGCGATTCAAAACAATTTGCAGGAAGTCGGTCACTGTGCGGCAGTTCCAATTTTTTTCCCTTCGCACCAAACTAATCTTGGCTTTTTTGGGCGTAGCGCTGATCCCGCTGCTATTGCTGTCTTGGCTGAATAAACACACGGCTCAAGTTACTCTCACCAGCACTGCCAACCAAGCTTTGTATGCTGCAGCCAGCCAAACTGCCTTAACCCTGGATGCTTTTATCACTGCCAACTTAGATGCAGTTCGAGTGGATGCGCAACTACCCGGTTTAGCTCAATATCTGAGTCTCCCGCCAAAGGGACGCTCCAACAGTGAGGCCGAAGCCGAAGCTGCTGCCATCTTAAGTACCCTGACTCGCCGGGATTCGCTCAATATCCTGTCTTACACCTTGTTCGATCGCCAGGGCCGTAGTGTGCTGGCAACGAACTTGAAGGATATTGGTCGCAGTCAGGCTACCGATGACTACATTCGGCAACCTTTGCAAACTAAATTTCCTTACGCTTCACCGATCCGGGTCGGCAGGGATGGTTTTACCAGCCTTTATTTCAGCAGCCCAGTCCGTAATGCCAAAGGCACGATTGTGGGTGTACTAGCGGTTCGCTACAATGCCGCCGCCATTCAACAGCTAGTCGCCCAAAACAATGGTTTAGCAGGTGCTCAATCTTTTGCTGTTTTATTGGACGAAAATCACATTCGTCTGGCTCATGGCATTGCTGCCGAATTGATATTTAAGTCTGTAGTGCCGTTACCTGCCAACAAAGTGAAGGCTTTGATCGAGGCGGGACGATTGCCGCAGCGACCTCCATCTGAACTGGCTACTGACTTACCTGCGTTTGAGCAAGGACTGAATCAGATTACCTGCAAAGCAGTCAGAACCTGTCCACCCACATACTTCACTACGGCACTCACTGGGGTCAATCATCAGCTAAGTGCCGTTGCAGCGGCTAGGCTCAGAACCCAGCCTTGGTTCGTGATTTTCGCGCAACCTCAGCAAGTTTTTTTAGCTCCGATTTACGCTCAAGTTCGGGTAGCGCAGAGATTAGCAGTTTTGATTGCGATCGCCGTGATCATCATTGCGATCGCGATCGCTCAATGGCTTGCCCGACCTTTAGTCCACTTAGCGCAACGAGTTGCTCAGTTTACAGCAGGGCAGCTTAATGCTCGGGCTCATATCGTATCGCAGGATGAAATTGGCAGCTTAGCGACCAACTTTAATGCGATGGCGGAGCAAGTCGGCAAACTCTTCCAAGGGCTGGAAGAACGCACCCATGAATTGGAAGCAAGTCAGCATGTCACCTTCGCTGTGAGTGAGTTATCCAAAGCAATTGTTGATCCCGAATCACTTTTGCAAGAAGCGGTCACCTTGTTGCAGACTCGCTTCAATTTGTACCATGTGCAAATTTATTTATGGGAGCCCGCTACGCAACAACTTAGCCGCCAAGCGGGAGCCAGTGGAGCCGATATCTCTTGGCCTGCTCATCGAGAAATTAGCATCCGGTTAGATTGTCCTGATAGCTTAGTTGCCTGTGCCGCACGCACCCAAAGGTTAGCCGTTGCAGAGTCTAGGCGTATAAGTGAGGCGATCGCCCCTGATTTAGCTGCTTTGCCAATGGGCACAGAAGCGGCTGTACCGCTGGTCGCACGAGGGCAACTGCTCGGCGTTCTCGACATTCAAGACGTTTACACCGATCACTTTAGTGCGATTGACCTAGACACCTTCAAAACCCTAGCGGGCCAAATTGCGATCGCCTTAGAAAATGCCCGTCTGTTTGAACAAATTCAAAAAACCGAGGAGCGCTTTCGGCGTATTTTTGAAGACGCTCCGATTGGCATGGCGATCGCCAGCTTGGAAGACGAACAGTTGGTTCAGGTGAACAAAGCCTTTTGCCGCATGTTGGTTTATGAGGCCGAGGCGTTAACTCAGCTCTCGTTTAAGGACATCACGCATCCAACCGACCTGAGTAAAGATTTACGCTTGTTCCAGCAAATGGTGACAGGGGCGATCGCCAGTTACCAGATTGAAAAACGCTACTTGAAACAAACTCAGGAAGTTGTTTGGGCTAACCTAACCGCCACCTTGATTCGGGACCAGCAAGGCGGTGCCAGCTATAGCCTCGGCATGATTGAAAACATTACAGAACGCAAACGAGCGGAAGCGGCGCTACGCCAGTCAGAAACGCAATATCGAGAAAAAGCTCAACAATTGCAGGAAGCCCTACACGAACTACAGCAGACGCAAGCCCAACTCGTGCAAAGCGAGAAAATGTCCAGCTTGGGGCAACTAGTCGCTGGAGTGGCGCACGAAATTAACAACCCGATCAACTTCATCTATGGCAACCTAACCCACGCCAAGCAGTACCTCCAGGACTTATTCAAGTTGCTGCACCTTTACCAAGCCCACTATCCTCATCCTGCTCCTGCCATTCAGACCACAACCCAAGAAATTGATCTGGAGTTTTTGGGAGAAGATTTCGAGCGAATTCTCGCTTCGATGCAAGTGGGCGCGGAACGAATTCGGCAGATCGTCCTCTCCTTAAGAAATTTCTCTCGATTGGATGAGGCAGAAATGAAGCCAGTAGACATCCATCAGGGGCTAGATAACACTCTGGTAATTTTGCAGAATCAACTGAAGCCCCGACCAGGCTATCTAGGCATCGAAGTGATTAAAGAATATGGTCAGCTTCCTTTAGTTAACTGCTACGCAGGACAACTGAATCAGGTCTTTATGAACTTACTGACCAACGCAATCGACGCTCTGGAAGCGCGCTGCACCAATCAACCTTTGAAAGATGGCGTGGCTCTAGTTGATCAAGAAGCTCTGGTTGCATCCCCTAGGATTTGGATCAGCACTGCTGTAGTAGAGCCTAATCAAGTCATGATTCGGGTTGTGGATAATGGCCCAGGTATGACCGAGAGAACCCGACAGCGCCTCTTTGATCCCTTTTTTACAACTAAAGAAGTGGGGAAAGGGACAGGCTTAGGATTATCGATTAGCTACCAAATTGTAGAAAAACATCAAGGACAATTGCGTTGCCTTTCGGTACCTGGAGAGGGCGCAGAATTTATTGTGCAAATTCCTATACAACCAGCCCCTAAATTGAATTCTTAACTTTTGTCAAGAAAATGAGTTGATAGCTACTTAAAAATCACTTTTAGCGGCTTGTAAATGAGAAATTGCCATTAATATCTCTAATTTATCTCTAAGTAGCCTAAAAATTCTCAGCTAATTCTCAGTTAGCTTTCAGCTAATTCTCAGCTAGTTCTGAATGGTAGTAAACGGCTCTATTCAGCTCATGATACCTGCCAGTTGCAGATAAAAATTTAACGCCAGGATTGGGCTAGGTTTATTACTAATAAAGTTACTCATTTTCGGAAACTGCTGCTGGGTCTATGATCCCCAATTTTTATTGAAATTTAAAAGGGTGTATAGGGGGATTTGGTGCTTGCGAGTCTTGCCTCTTATGACTGACCAGTGACGCAATTTCTATTTCTTGAGTGAGAGTTAAACGCACTATCAGATTACAGCTAGAGAGCGATTCGCTATCGATTGGGAACCAGTAAATTGTTCAGTATCGGTGCCATCTAAACCGAAGAGTTTTTCAAAGCTTGAATTATTTCTTAAAGCATTCGACAGACATTACAAAGAAAAAAGGAATTTTAACCATGAAATCTGCTGCTCTATCTAAATTTATCGGTGCTGGTGTACTCAGTCTTAGCCTTGCTGCACTACCTCTAACCTTGCCTGCTGGTGCGCAAACTGATGCTGGCACCTCTACCACTTCTGGTACAGATACTACTTCTACCTACAACAATACTGACACTGCTACTGAAGGCGATCGCGATTTTGACTGGGGTTGGTTGGGTCTGCTCGGTTTGGCTGGTTTGGCTGGTTTAGCTAAGAAGAGCCACGAAGAGCCTACTCGTTACCGCGAACCCGAAGAAGTCAGCCGCACTGGAACTCGCTACTAATCCATAGAGTTGTCGTAGTTAGCGTGTTATCTCTCCAAAGGCCAGGGGAGATCTGAGGTAAAACTCTCTTCTCTGGTCTCTTCTCAGAACTTTGGATTTGCTTTTGCAACGCTAACTTCCACCCCAAGGTCATATTCAAGCATTTAATTGCTTAGCTGCATTGCATCCCTTCGCTAGAAATTTTTAGAGGATTTTTGACCATGAAACGGACTACTCTATCTAAGTTAGTTGGTGCTGGTGTGCTGGCTGCTAGTCTTGCTGTTGTGCCCCTGAGCCTTCCTAGCCACGCTCAGACTGACAACAACGCAAACAACAACCCCACTCTAGACACAACGCCTTTCCAAGAAACCAAAGATGACAACAACAATTTGGGTTGGTTGGGTTTGATTGGTTTGTTGGGTCTAGCTAATCTCTTCCGCAAGCCGAAAGAAAATGTCCGCTACCAAGAGCCCGATGTCGTTAGCCGCACTGGTTACAGAGAGTAAGCGATCGCGCTCTGCCTAGGATTTTTATTCGCGTAAATCTCCCTTCCCCCTCGTTATTTTCCGGTTGTATCGGATTATGGCGAGGGATTTGTTATGGAGGCTACTCGGCCCAATTTTTCGCTCTAGACAATGCTTTTTGCCAAGTGGTGTAGTTCTCTAGCGCTGCTGTGGTGGCTCTCGGCTCAAAGACGCGATCGCTCTGGCGATTATTAACTAGGGCTGCGTAGTCTTGCCAAAAACCGGAGGCTAAGCCCGCAGCAAAGGCTACCCCTTGCACAGTCACGTCCCGGACTACAGGACGCTCGACCGGAATCCCCAACACATCTGCCTGAAATTGCATGAGGAAGTTGTTGTCGCAGGCTCCCCCGTCTACCTTCAGTCGTTGCACCTTGGTACTACTACAAGCATTCACCGCCTGCACCACTTCTTTGACTTGGTAGGCGATCGCCTCTAAGACTGAACGCACCAGATGTTCTCGCTGGGCTCCTCCTGTAATGCCGAGAAAGGCACCACGAGCGCTCATATCCCAGTGCGGTGCGCCTAAGCCACTCAAGGCAGGCACAAAGTAAACGCCACCGTTATCGCTCACCTGTGCAGCCATTGCTTCCGTCTCCGCCGCAGTCTGAATTAGCTTCAGCCCATCGCGCAACCACTGAATGCAGGCTCCGGTGGTAAACATGCTGCCTTCGAGGGCATAACCCACCTCCGGAGCTCCAGTCTGATCAGCTCGAGTCCAAGCCACGGTTGAAACCAATTGTCCTGGCGATCGCCTGATTTCCGCTCCTGTATGAGCCACAAGAAAGCAACCTGTACCGTACGTACATTTGATTAAACCCGCGCGATCGCAACCCTGCCCAAACAAAGCCGCTTGCTGATCGCCCAAGATGGCAGTGATGGGAATTTCAACTCCTAGCATCTGAGCATCGGTCACACCAAACAAACCTAAGCTAGGTCGCACTTCGGGTAAAAGGTGAGCGGGAATCCCAAATATATCGAGCAGCCGAGCGTCCCACTGGCGCGATCGTAGGTTAAACAGCATTGTGCGGCTGGCATTACTGTCATCTGTGGCATGCACCCGTCCCCCCGTGAGGTTCCACAACACCCAAGTATCAATCGTCCCTGCCAGCACATTGCCTAGATCAACCTTGCCCGCCGTATGGTCTAGGAGCCATTTCAACTTGGTGGCGGAGAAGTACGCATCAATCACTAAGCCCGTGCGATCGTAAATTTCTGGGGCGTAACCCTGCTCCTGTAACTGATGACACAAAGGGGCAGTTCGGCGATCTTGCCACACGATCGCAGGATGCAAAGGTTGTCCGGTGGTTTTATCCCACAGCAGGCAAGTTTCTCGCTGCACGGTCAATCCGATCGCGGCAATCTCGGTGGCGGCAATGCCTGCTTGCTGTACGGCTGTTTGCATCACCCAACAAGTATCTTGCCAAATCTGTTGCGGATCATGCTCTAGCCATCCGGGCTGCGGGTAGTACTGGGTCAATTCCTTGTAAGCCTGCCCGACAATCTTGCCGTCGTGGTTAAACAGAAAGGCTCGATTGCCCGTAGTGCCCAGATCTAGCGCCAGAATGTACTTTGCCGATGGATTGCTCATGAGTTGCTTACTGATGTATCAATCAGCCTGCGATCGCTTGTCCTCATTATCCGTGGGAGACGCAGACTGTGAATGCAGCTCTTTGAATCTGCCCTTAAAGATGCCTTTAAATCTCTTGAGATTGAGTTTCGTGGGATTGAGATATTAGTGGCAGCACAACCGTAAATTTGGTACCGAGATCAACCTTACTTTCTACTGTAATTTGACCACCCTGGATGTCTACACAGTTCTTGACGATCGATAGGCCTAGACCAACCCCTGGAATGTTAGTCGCATTTTTGGCGCGATGAAAGGCTTCAAAGAGATGCAACTGGTCGGCAGCAGGAATACCAATCCCTTGATCCTGCACGCTCAAAGTGACGCTGGCACCATCACAAGTGACCTCAAGCTCCACCTCGCTGCCCTGGGGTGAATATTTAATGGCGTTTGAGAGCAAATTAGTCAGGATGTACCGTAATAGCCTCTCATCTAAACAGACCGAGGGATGAAAGCTTTGATAGCGAAATCGGAAAGTATGAGAACTGAATGAGGCAACCTGCATGTCTTCTAGCAGATTGCGGCAAAACTGCTCTAGATCCATAAGAGCAGGGTTCGGTTGCAGCTCACTACTACTGGCTTGGCTCAGCAAGAGCACTTCATCGAGTAGATGAGTGATATAACGACTAGCCGTTTGAATTTTCTCGAAATGTTGCTGTTTCTTCTCCTGAGTCATTTTGTGCTCGTAGTGCTGCACTAACTCCGTAGAGGAAACAATTACAGTCAGGGGGGTGCGAAACTCATGAGAAACCGTGGTGACAAAACGGGCGCGTAGTTCATTCAGCTCTCGCTCTCTAGCTAAAGCATGGCGAATCTCTTGCTCTGCTTGTTTCTGCTCTGTTACATCCTCAACGGTGCCTACATGCCCCAGGAGAATCCCAGTGTCAGCAAATAAGGGAGACGATCGCGCGTGAACCCAACGAGTCTCACCCTCTGGCATTTGCAGTCGATACTCATCTGCGTAACTGCCACCTTGTTGGATATGCTCAGCCCAAGCACTAAGCACGCGATCGCGATCTTCAGGATGCACCCACTCCATCCAACTAGCTCCCCAGCTAACTTCGGTGCCATTTGCTGCGGTGCTCTTGGGGCTCAAAGCTTGCAACCGGGGATTCATGTAAGTTAAACCACCCGCCACATCTGCGAGGAAAATGCCGACAGGAGAACAGGCGCTTAAGGAGCGAAAAAGCTCCTCACTTTTGTGGAGTGCCACTTGAATTTGGCAACGGAGGCTAATTTCCTCCTCTAGCTCCTGAATTGTCTGTTTTAGTTCCTGGGTTCGTTCTTCGACTCGCAATTCTAAAGTTTGGCGGCTGAGTTCTAGCTCTTGGGTGTACTGCCCTACCTGACGGATCAAGCCATTGAAGGCCGTTGCCAGCCGTCCCACTTCATCATCAGTCAGGGCTGGAGCTTGCAAGTCAAACCGTGATTCTTGAGCTGCTCGTTGCGCCACTTGGGTCACGGCTTCAATGGGACGAGCGATCGCTTGGCTAGTCCGCAGAGCCAGGACAACTGCGAGTACAACCGACAGCAACAAGCTCGTGTAAGTAATTAAACTGTGTAAGTCTTCTGCTCGATGCATGGCGATGTCTGCCTCCATCTCTCGGGCATGGACATCGTCCAGCAAGAGAGTCAAGTCGTCAGACAAACTATCTAGCTCTAGAGCCGCATCACTATTGGTAAATGCCAGCAATGATTGCTGAGCCGCTGAAACATTAGCTGTTTGTAAACGGCTGCGATCTATCTTTTGTAATACCTGATCTAGCTGCTCCGTATAGACTTCAATCGTGCTGTCATAGGTACGCAACCAAGCTTCTAACTCTACACTGGCCTGACTAAATCGAGCATGAGTGACAACCGCAGTCTGCACCTCTGCCCTTAATCCACGAATTTTCTGCACATGCCCCAAAAAGTGCTTGTGCTCATGCTCAAACGCTGGGGGATTTTGGAGTAAGGGAATAAATTGTTGTTGGTGACTGCGAGCAGCTAGGACAGCCAAATTCAAGCTGCTCAATAGCCTCTCTTCCTGGTGAGCTGCTTCCCAGTTTCGCGTTGCGACTCTCGCATAGGCGTCTCCCAGAAGGTGGCCAAAAGTAGATCCAATCACTGCTACCCCAATCGCCAAAGCATGAGACCAACCAATTTTTTGGCGGATACTTTTCGCTCGACGCAACGACCAACGAGTGGGAAAGTCCAGTAGGCCAGCACCCTGTCGAGAATCATAGTCTGACAGCGGCTCAGAAGACACGCGGTGCTGTAGGGAAGACTTAGGAGGATGACTCATAGAAGCAACGCTGTTAAAGTCCTGCCCTTGACTTAAAGGCAAATCAACGTAGATGGCTCTATGATGCTTGAATAAGTTAGAGGGCAGCATCCGCTATTTGCGCAGACTGTCTCAGTCGATTAGCACAGAACAGCAGGATCAACCAGATAAAATAATTTTCTCAGCTCGGAAATTATTTTGCGAATCGCGACATTTAATGTGCGAACGTACACGTACAAAAAGAAAAATGGGCGATACAAGATTCGAACTTGTAACATCCTGCTTGTAAGGCAGGCGCTCTACCGTTGAGCTAATCGCCCGTGACCTGCACCCAATCGTTTGGGCACGAGAATTAAATATAGCAGACATTTTTGTTCTTGTTAATATTTTCTGAGACTAAATTTTCGGATTTTCTGGATTTCCTCGTACTTTACTTCCATGCCCTCTGGTCGAACCCACGATCGCATTACCCTGTGGAGCTTGCCATTAGTGGCAGGTCTGACCTATGGGCGAACTCAAAGTAGCAACCTCACCTTACTAGTGGCGGGTGGATTTTTGTTTGGGGGACTGATGTTTGGTCCTGACCTCGACATTTACTCGCGGCAATATCAACGCTGGGGCTGGCTGCGATGGATATGGTTGCCCTATCGCAAAATGATGCGGCATCGTTCCTTTTGGTCTCATGGGCCTGTAGTCGGCACAGCGCTACGCCTGCTTTATTTGGCGACTTGGTTGAGTGCTTTGAGCTTAGTCGGAGTGGCGATCGCCCTTGCCCTCGGCTACCCCGTCCCCGACTGGCCTACTGCGGCTGATTTGGCTCAACAGTCAGTTTTGCAGTACAGCCCAGAAGTGATGGCCCTGTGCTTGGGCCTAGAACTGGGGGCGCTGAGTCATTCCTGTAGCGATTGGCTGAGTTCTACTTACAAATCGACTCACAAACGCTACAAAACTCAGGGTTGGAAAGGACTGTTTTACTCCAAGCCTAAAAAGCGTCAACGAAAATCAGCTCCTCGCGCCAAACCTCAGTCTAGGATCATGCCTACGAAACCACAGCCTCGAAACTAGATTGATTAAGGTAAAGATTAAAGTAAATAGTCTTGGTTTTTCTCCATGTCACACCCAGAGGGACAAGTTCCGCTTCCGACTACTGCTGCCCTAACTGCTTTGCAACAACTGATCGAGGTGGTGGCTAAATTGCGATCGCCCGATGGGGGTTGTCCCTGGGACTTAGCCCAAACTCCTGAGACTCTAATTCCTTATGTGATTGAGGAAGCCTACGAAACCGTAGATGCCATTCGCAGTGGTGATCAGAAGGCGATCGCGGAAGAATTAGGAGATCTCCTGCTGCAAGTGGTTCTGCAAGCCCAGATTGCCAGCGAGCAAGGGCAGTTTAACTTAACCGAAGTCGCCCAAGGCATTAGTGAGAAGTTGATTCGTCGCCATCCTCATGTCTTTGGGGATGTGGAAGTTGCCAGTGTGGAAGAGGTACGGCAAAACTGGGAGCAAATTAAAGATCAAGAAAAAGGAGCCACAACTCAGCCTCCCCTCCTCAGCCAAAAACTCAGCAACTATGCTCGGAGCCTACCGCCTCTAATGGCAGCGATGAAAATCTCTCAGAAAGCTGCAGGAGCTGGGTTTGAGTGGGATAGCATTGACGGCGTGTGGGATAAATTCCACGAAGAACTGGCTGAGTTGCAAGAAGCACTCCAAGGAGAGGACAAAGCGCACCAAGAATCAGAGCTGGGGGACTTGTTGTTCACGATCGTCAATATCGCTCGCTGGCAAGGATTAGACCCAGCGGAAGCCCTACAAGGCACGAATCGCCGTTTTATTCAGCGGTTTGTGCAGGTTGAAGCCCTGTGCGATCGCCCCTTAACCGACTACAGTCTGGAAGAATTAGAAGCGTTCTGGCAACAAGCAAAAGCTAAGTTAGGCCACACTCAACCGACGACTCTGTCAGAGCCATAACTAGCTTGGCAAAGTTTTACGTTTCCTCAAACGGCCAATTGGGTAAAGGTTCCCTCGCCGTGAGCCAAGCGGCAGGAATACTTTCTACCCCGCTATAGGCTGCAACAATTCCACCTACGATCGCACAAGTTGTATCAACGTCACCAAAACCCCGTGAGGTCAGCCAAAGGGCTGCTTCATAGTTGTCAAGGTGTGTCGCTGCACACCATAGGGCAAACGGAACCGTGTCTTGAGCAGAAATACGGCTACCATTGCCTAACACCGCAACTGCCTTCAAAACTTTGGTGTCTGCTGGTAAATCCAACGCTTTTTGAACTAGCGATCGCACTTCGCTAGGAGGCACCAACGACAAAACTTGGGTCAAAAATTCAGTACGAGTAGGACAACCATTCATCCGAAATCGCCAAGCCCAAGCAGTTGTCACAGCCACCGCGATCGCGCCTGCAATTGCTTCCGGATGAGTATGAGTCACAACAGCCGAGCGTTTTGCCTGCTCAACTACAGCGTCTAAGTCATCGGCAAAATAAGCGCCTAGAGGAGCAACTCGCATGGCAGCTCCGTTCCCAAAAGACCCCTGACCTTGAAACAGACTAGCAGCCAAAGCTTGCCAAGATTGACCTGAACGGATTTTTGCTAGCATGTCACCCATTGCTCGGCCATATCCTCGTTTGGCATCGTAATGCTGAGCAAAGCTGGCAACTAGCGCATCTGGCTGAATCTCACCATATCGGCGCAGGATAGCCACAACTGAGAGGGCCATTTGGGTATCGTCAGTGAATGACCAAGATGGTGCGGGTAGTATCTGAAATTGTTTCCACTTAGTCTCAATCTTCGAGTCACGAAAGAAATTCTCACCGAATGCATCTCCGACGGACAGCCCTACCAAAGCGTCTTGAGCTCGGCCTAGTCGGTCACTGTTTTGCATTCACCCCTCCTGTGGATGTTGTTTAATTTGCTTAATTTTTGACTTCTATTTCAAAATCATTGCAAGCGGTTACTAAGGCTGCGATCGCTCAGTATTTCCTCGGTGAAAGCAGCTAATTTTCTTTTTTAATGAACACTTAATCGGACTGAGCTATGAAATTTTGTAATCAGATTCGAGCTTGAGAAACACTAGTGGGATAGCTAAGAAAAGATAATTCGAGGCTCTATCGATGTCTATACATCACGTCAGAATTATCAATCTTTGAAGCTCTTTAAAGCATCCTATAGAAAACATGATTGATTTTAGCCGCCTCAAGCTTAGAGAACGCATTTTGTTGGGTTATGGAGTGCCATTAGTCCTTACATTTGCAGCGACCGGGGTAGTAGTTGCTAATGCTAGACATGTAATCGAGCAAAGCCGCATCACAGAAGTAGGTGCCCACATTGTTCAAGAGTGTGACCGTTTAGCAATGACTCTGTATAAACGTCAGACTCATGCGCGTGGGTATCTTTTGACTCGAAATGATATCTTTGCCAAAGCCTATGAAGCAAGTGTCCAAGACTATGAGGAAAGAATAGCTACTTTAGAAAAAGTAATTGCTGTTTCGGGTGAGGACCAGGTTGAGCGCCTGCAAAGATTAAAGGTTTTAGGCAAAGAGATTTCAAAGATTAATAGAAGTCTGATTAGTCTGGTAGAGGCTGGCAAAGTCAAGGAAGCTGGTCAAGAGATGGTGAATGGTCGCATCTTAGGGCTGATTGACGAGGCTGGAGGAATCCTGAATGACCTAACTGAGCATGAAGATGAGTTGCAAGCCGAAAGAGTGAAGGCATCGGAGGAAGCCATGCGATCGCTCATTGTGATGGCTGTGGTAGGCGCGATCGCGGCGAGTTTGCTGGCAATCGTGATGGGACTATTCATTTCATCCCGCATCACTCAAACGATTAATCAGATTGTCTCAGTGGTAGCTAGCTCCTCCACAGAAATTGCCGCAGCCGTAGAACAGCAAGAAAAAACGGTTTCTCAACAAGCGGTTTCTGTGAACCAAACCACAGCAGCAATGGATCAACTGAGCGTCGCTTCTCAGCAATCCGCTGAGCAGGCAGAGTCAGCCGCTACAGGAGCACGCCAAGTGTTGGTTTTGGTCAATGGTCAGCAAGATCAGCAAGCCCGCAACAACGGCGACAGCCTGAGAGCAAAAGTGGGTCAAATTGCCGAACAGATTTTATATCTGAGTGAGCAAACCAACCAAATTGGCACAATTTCTACCTTGGTGAGTGATCTGGCGAATCAGACCAACATGCTAGCGCTGAATGCTGCTGTCGAAGCTTCACGTGCCGGAGACCAAGGAAAAGGATTTGCTGTAATTGCGACAGAAATCCGCAAACTTGCCGACCAAAGCCGCAAGTCAGCCGATCGCATTGGTACTCTCGTGACCGATATTCAAAACGCTACCAACTCTACAGTGATGGTGACGGATGAAGGCACCAAAACCGTTGAGAGCATTGTGGCTGCGGTCAATAATATTTCCTTAAGTAACCAACAGATTTTTTTAACTTCTAAGCAACAGGCGATCGCGATTCAGCAAGTAGTGGATGCCATGACTGCGATCAACCAAGGAGCTAGCCAAACCGCAAGTGGCATCGGACAAACTAGAGTGAGCACGCGGCAGTTGAGTGAAGCAACTCTGACGCTCAAAGCAGTGGTGTGATGGAGAGCGCTGCTTTGAGCAGTAAAAAGCGGGTAGCAAAAAGGGCGCAAGCGACGCGCCCCTCTATCAAGATTAATAATCAACAGAAATTTCAACAGGAACAGGAAACAGAAAAGGGGCGATCGCGCCACTTCTAGAACACGACTGGCACGACAATGGCAGCAATAATGGCTCCAGCCCCCAAAATGCACTGCCAGAAACGATGGTAGCTATCGACCGTTTTGCCACCCACTGTCTTGAGTTGGGCTAAGTCTACCCAGGGCATAATGCTGCGGCGGAACCAACCTGTCGCGCTCACTTGCGAACCCAGCAATTCTTGAACTTGGTTGGCCCCAAACATGAAGTTGCCCAAAGGTCCAAAGCGAGAAGCGTAGTGGACATACATCATGCCTGTAGGGTCTTGCAGCTTCAGGTCAGAACCAAACTTATAACCCGCATCACCGCGACCAATCAACTCGCCGCTGAGTTTCACGGGGCGACCGCGCAGTGGGCTAGCATAAGGATCAGACATTAAGCTCATCACATCACTCGCTTGAGCGCGGCTGAAATCTGGGAACGCCACCATCATCTTGACCAAGATACCCAAACCCAAACCGAGCAAGCCGAGAGATACTAAAACTTTCCAGCCAGCCAGCGACATCAGCGCCAAACCAATCACTAGACCGAGCGCCAAGCCAATGAACTCAGCACCGTACAACAAGAGATCAAGGGCAAAGTTGCCATAGAGCTTGTTCTTATTCAGGGTGCGACTTTCAGCGACCACCCGCGCCATATCGAACTCAGTTTCTAAACCCAACTGTTCGGCGTAGGTGCTCAAGGCTCGGACTCGTTTCCCGGTCAGAGGGTGGGTGGAACTTAATTCCATCAACCAGCCCCAGGGATTAAACATATCCCACAAAAAGACGCGGCCAATTTTTTCTGGTGAGGAGGCAACTCGGTAAGCTGTGCCGACTGAGCTAGCCGCTTTCGGGTCGTAAATTCCTAGCGCCCGCGTACCTTCGATTAACTTGCTGGGTTCCTTAGCTCTTTGGCCTTCTTCTAAAATCCCGTAAGCAATTTTGACCAAGGCGCGAGAGAGGGCATTAGGGTTGCCTGTCGTTTCAGCCGCGAAGTGGTCGGCAAAGTATTCTCTGGTACGAGAGAGATACAAAACTAGATAGGTGCCGATCAGGTAAAAGATGTAAGCGGCGATCGCGGCAGTTCCCATTGCGTCTTTGAGTTTGTTGTCGCCACCGCCACGGCTCATGCGACGAGCAAAGCTATAGATCAAATAGGTAATCTGCACCAACGTAGCGGCAACGGTCATCACCGCAAAGTCCCAATGGACGATGTGCCCTAGCTCGTGGGCATACACCGTGGCAACTTCGTCATCGTCGAGGTAGGTGAACAAGCCTTGGCTGACGACTAAGCGGGCACTGTTAGGCAAGGAGCCGTAGGTAAAAGCAGTGGGATTTTCGTCGTTGATGATGCCAAGGCGGGGTTGCTTCAGTTTTTTCTGGGCACAAACTTGCTGAATTACCCGCGCTGCTTCTGGGCTATGCCTCGCTACTTCTGGCAGAGAAACCCAGCGAGTGCCGTAGAACCAACCTTGGATCGAGTCCATAAACCAAGGCGCAATAAAGAAAGCCAGCAGATTAAAAACGAGGGTGAATGCAACCGCGATCGCGAAGCCAACTCCCGGTTGATCGCTACCCAGAATAAACACCAGGCTCAAGGCTAAGACAAACACCATGCCAAACAGCAAGGAGATCGTCACCCCGGAAGCCAGCGCTAAACTGCCACCAATCCCCGACATGGCTAGCTTGGCTCCTGCCTTAGCCGCCCGGTTTAGTTTGCCAGTAGGTGTAGGCTGAGTTTCTAAAGCCGCAGTTCGAGGAGTTGCCTTAGTAGGCTGAGCGGGCGTTGCAGTGGAGAGTGTCTGGAGAGTTTGCTTGGCCCAAGTGTGAACCTGAGGGTTTTCGTGCAGCGACAACTGCTGGCAGAGCGCGATCGCCTTCTCCGGTTGCCCTACACGTTGATACGCTTTCACTAACCACATCTGAGCTTGCAATAGTTCTTTTGATTCCGCTAAAGAACTATTGCGACAGAAAGTTTCTAATAAGTTGATAGCTTCCGAGTAGCGCCCTTGTTTTAGAGCGTCTATTCCAGCCTGGAGCGCTCCCGATTGGGATGACATAAGGATTCTCCGTAGAGAAAGAGGGGATTAAAGGGCACAAAAGCTTTGGGTTAATTCAGCAGCCCGTGCAGTTGATCTTTTGATACCCACAGATCCAATTTTTCTACGCAGAAATCCGCAAAAGTACACGCAATCTTTAAGCAATTTGGCTGAGACGCATGACCCTTTTAGCATCCGTTCACAAAAGCAGGTTGGTAGGGGTGGGTTTAGCTATAGCTCGCTAAGGTTTTTACATGACTCACAGCTGAGGCGATCGTGATGGGTAACTTGTAGCCACCTCCGTGATTAGACAGCACTGGGCAGTTGGCTTTTTTTGCCACCTCTAAAACTGCTTCAGTCAGCGCTGCAAAATCTGCTTCCGTCCAGCCTGTAGTTTCTTTGCCACAGTCATCCCGATGCGAGTCATATCCAGAGAAAATCAAAATTAAATCGGGAGTCCAAGGAACTTGGTCCAACGCAGACTGAAAGGCAGATAGGCTCTCGTTGACTCGGTAGAACTGACCCGTCAGCCCCATCTTGGGCGGGAAGTCATCGGCGAATCGGGCAGGTAGCAGAGGAATATTGCAATGCCCCACGGCTTCGGCAGCTGTCGTGGTGCCACGTTTCAAATCTGAAGCTTTGGCCATGTACAGGTCGATCGCGCTATGAATGCTAAGGCAATATACGCTGCGATCGCCACTAAAAATAGATTGCGTGCCATCGCCATGATGAATATCCCAATCCACAATCAGGATTTTCTCAAAGCCTTGCTCTTGCGCATATTTCGCCGCTGCGGCTAAAGGGTTGAGCAAGCAATAGCCATGCCCCCAGTTTGCATGAGCATGATGGCCAACCAAGCTAAAGCAGTAAGCCCGCTCTAAGTTGCCTTGTTTCATTTGGGCGATCGCCTCAAACAAGCCACCCAGCCCGTAAGCATAACCAGGCAGACAATGCTCCAGTCCCCAACAACCACCTAGAAGATGGGGCATCTCCAAGTTGAACTTCTCTAGCGGCTTCTCCGCTGCCATCAGTACTAGTTGCTGCAAATACTCTCTAGTGTGGACTCGCAAGTATTCACTATATTTCACTCGTCTGACTGGCAGTGTTGGATAGTCAGAGAGGCTTTTTTCAAGTTCTTGCCGAACCTTGCTGTAGTGCGGAAATGAATAGCCTTTGAACGGAATCAAATGACTCGGCTTAGACGTTTGGCAAGTCTGCGGGTGAAGGTAGGTGGCGAATTTAGGCATAGAGGTTTAGGAGAAAAAGCGAGAGAAATGATGGATAGACAGCATTCACCGTTAGGATTTAAAGGACAAGTCGAGATTTGCTAAACTTTGGCTTGCTTGTGGCTTTCTATCTAAACCTATGATCGCGTCTCAAGTTGCTTCTCTGTCTCTTCCCGATCTGGCTCGGCAAACCCGTCAAGCTGCGCGTAAGTTAGCGACCTTGCCAGCCGAGGCGAAAAATCAAGCGATTGAAGCGATCGCCCAAGCCTTAGAAACTGCCGCTCCAGAAATTTTGGCTGCTAATGCTGCCGACTGCGAAGCTGCTCAAGTTGCAGGCATTAGCAGTTCTCTCTATGCTCGCTTAAAGCTGGATGAAAGCAAACTAAAAGCCGCGATCGCCGGAGTCAGAGATGTGGGTCGCTTAGCCGATCCGGTAGGACAGGTGCAAATTCACCGCGAACTCGACCAAGGCTTGGTGATGAAGCGGGTTTCTTGCCCGTTGGGTGCGTTGGGCGTAATTTTTGAAGCTCGTCCCGATGCGGTGATGCAGATTTCCTCACTGGCGATCAAGTCTGGGAATGGCGTGATCCTCAAAGGCGGCCAAGAAGCGGTACGCTCCTGCGAAGCCCTCGTGAAAGCGATTCATACAGGTTTAGCTCAGACCGAAATTGATCCTGCTGTAGTGCAACTCTTGACCACTCGCGAAGAAACCTTAGAGTTGTTAAAACTCGATCAATATGTAGATTTGATTATCCCTAGAGGTTCCAATTCTTTTGTGCGTTTCGTCCAAGACAACACGCGGATTCCAGTCTTAGGACATGCCGATGGTATTTGCCACTTGTATGTGGATAAAGGAGCCGATATCCGTAAGGCTGTGGCGATCGCCGTTGACTCTAAAACTCAGTATCCTGCCGCTTGCAATGCGATCGAGACATTACTAGTTCACAAAGATATTGCTTCTGAGTTCTTGCTAGAAGCGAGCTCTGCGCTCCAAGCCAAAAATGTAGAACTGCGCGGAGACGATCGTACCAGAGCCATTTTGAATATTGCGGCTGCGACTGAAGCCGACTGGTCTACGGAGTACAGCGATCTGATTCTGTCGATTAAAGTCGTAGATGACTTAACCATCGCGATCGACCATATCAATACCTATGGCTCGCGGCATACCGAAGCGATCGCCACAGAAGACCCCAAAGCTGCGGCTCAGTTTCTCGCTGAAGTCGATGCGGCAGGCGTATACCAAAACTGCTCGACTCGCTTTGCCGATGGTTTCCGCTATGGCTTCGGGGCTGAAGTGGGCATTAGCACCCAGAAAATGCCACCTCGCGGCCCTGTCGGTCTGGAAGGATTGGTAACTTACAAGTATGAGATCACCGGAGATGGGCACATTGCGGCTACCTACGCTGGCCCCAACGCTAAACCTTTTACCCACCGGGATCTATAGCAACCCATCTCTCTAGCCACACATAACTGAGGGCGATCGCAATTCGCCCCTACAGAGTCACTTTGGTTTCAACTGCCTTACTGCTGAATCGACACATGGACTGCATTCAACTGACGGGAATTCGCGCTTACGGTTACACAGGCTTTTTGCCAGAAGAACAGGTTTTGGGCCAATGGTTTGAAGTGGATTTAACCTTGTGGCTGGACTTGTCTAAATCGGGGACTAGCGATCGCATTGAAGACACCTTGGACTACCGCAACGCTATCGAAACGGTGAAGCAACTGATTAAAACCAGCAAATTCTCTTTGGTGGAGAGATTAGCCAGTGCGATCGCAGAAGAGCTTCTGCGATTACCTGCCCATCCCGATCAACCCGTCGTGGAGCAAGTCCGAGTGCAGTTGTCTAAACCTGCTGCCCCCATTCCCGATTTTGGTGGCAGAATTACCATCGATATTACCCGTACTCGTTAGCAATCCTCATCCAAACCCACTCAAAACAGAAACTCCACCTCCGTGCATGCCGCTACAAAAGGTGGAGCTATAAAACCCAGTTAGGAGGTATCTTAAAAACCAAGGTAGCCCTAGAAATCTAGACTTTTCCTGACTTTTAACAAGTTCTTAAGCTATTAGGTTGAGGTAAGTCTGCTTTGGTGGCGATTGCTACCATTTAACTGATCACGTTTAACTGATCACGCCTCTTAAAGGTCAATGCTGTTGATCCATGCGTTACGGCTGCGCCTAACACGCGCTACCCGATACGGCCTAACGACGTTGGTTTAAGGTCGCAGGATCGATATTGACTAGCGGCAGAGTGCCATTGCCACCCATGACAGTCGGAAAGCGGCCATCCCATTTTTCGATCGCCTGCTGCTGCAATAGCTCTGACGTTAAAGTCAGTCGTTGCAATCGCTGAGCTTCTGCTTGGCCTTTAGCGCGGTTCACAGCGGCCTCTGCGTCTTGCTTGGCCCGAAGTGCGGTGAATTCTGCTTGTTTCGCCTCTTGCTCAGCAATTTGCTTCGCTTCGATCGCTTTGTTGAACTCTGGCGAGAACCCAAAGTTGACCAACGAAACGTCATCAACCAAGAGGCCGTAAGATGCCAACCGTTTCTTCAACTGGTCATCAATTTCGCCTTTTAGCTCGGTGCGCTTGGTAAGAATCTCTTCAACGTTCTTCTTGGCAGTCGCGGCTTTCACTACTTCAGAAACCGCAGGCGTAATAATGCCGCTGACAATTTGCTCTTTATTACCAATTCGTTGATAGACCGTATTAACTTGTGCCGGATCGATATGCCAGTTGATGGCTACTTCCGTGGTGACATCTTGTAAATCCTTGGAAGCGGCACGGGCATTAATGTCGTCCTTCTGTACTCGGACACTCATTTTCTTTACCGAGGTCAGAACTGGCATTACTGGGTGGATGCCTTCATCTAACACTTGATTTTGGACTTTGCCAAAGTGCATCACCACGCCTCGCTCCCCAGCGTTGACGATGACAAAGGGGCGAAAAAGCACTGCTCCTAGGAGAAGGGTCACTCCCCCAGCAATGTAGAGAGCCGTATTAGCAGATGGTAGGGGTGGCATTCCGCGTGAGTTGGGTAATGCAGACCGAGTTGACTTTCCAGTCATGAGAGTTGCTCTAAATTTTGAGTTCTTTAAGTAGAAGCGGGTCACTTCTTACCTAACAAAGTGCCCTTGTTTACTTCAACAGTTGCGATCGCTTTGATTCCGCAGAAACTTTGTACATCACAAATCCAACTTAAGGCGCTGCTAGCTGCCACTTAATGGCTCAGAGCAAACTTTCGTTCCGTGCTGAAAGTTAAAAACCGCACTGCTGATTCGTAGGAAGTATCAAATAAAAAACAACTACCTAAGTAGGTAAATTTTATTAGGAATAAGAAAGGTAAAAACGCTCGTGTGGTAAATTAATGAAAAGAAATCATTCCTAATAAAGCTCCAACAAGGTTTGCACAGATTTACATCGCTAAATCTCAAACCTTTCATTCCTTGGTTACCCTTTCGTCTATGACAGCTACCCCTACCCGTGGGCAACTAGAACGCACTCTCTCGCAGCGGATTCAAGCGCTCTATCGCGAGCAGCTTGGGCATCAGCCTAGTAAAGTAACCTGCCAACTGTTTGATGAGAAATTAGCGATCGTTCTAGAAGACTCCATCACCCCTCCCGAGCAGTTGTTGGCGAACAGTGGTCAAGAAGAACTCGCTAAACAAGTCCGGGCGGATCTATCTAAAGCCATCGAGCCGCAATTGAGGGAGTTGATTAAGGAGGTGCTGGGGGTTGAGGTGCTAGATTTACTCAGCGACGGCAAAATCGATACTGGACGAACTGGCACGATTGCCGTTTTAGGAGCAACGCCCACCGTTCGTGATCCAGCTTCTACCCCTAAAGCTAAAAGGCAGGGGGAGGAGAACTAAGATAGCGGTGAATCAGCTCTTCTAGGTCATCAACCATGTAGGGCTTGCTGATGTAATCGTTGCAACCCGCTTCTAGAAGGCGATCGCGATCTTCTTTTCTTGCCATTGCTGTGACTGCAATAACCGGAATCCTCAGGGTTTCGGGATTTCGTCTTAAGCAGCGTACGATTTCTGCACCGTCGAGATCAGGGAGCATTACATCTAACAAAATTAGATCTGGCAACTGCTCTTCAGCCATACTCAAAGCCATTAAGCCATTCGTTGCAGTAATGAACGAATAGTTTCCTAAACTCAGGACTTGGCTAATGAGTAACAAATTGTCCTCATCATCATCAACCGCCAAAATCAATGGTTGTTTCACACAATTTGGCTGATCGGTTTCCAGGAAACATTTCAAATCCATATCCTGCCTCTGGGACGAAACGAGCGCACCTGCGATCCCTAACAGAAGCTTGGACGAGGCATTTCCGAAGCGGCAATTTGGCGCTTACTTGTGGCGAACTGGCTCGTAGCTATTTAGTCAGGTTGAACGCTCTAGATTTTCTCGATAAAGCATGAATCAACCATTTACAAGATTTCTTGGTTCTTGATTCTACAAGAGATTCGTAAATAAACCGAACTTTCTGAGACGAAATAATACTGAGTGTAACTGTCTTTAATGTAGTTTTGGACCTCACTGGATTCAAATGTTGCATTACTTTAAGACAGTCTTTCAATAAGAGCTGGCTCAGTTGATAAATCCAATGATGAAGCCAACTTTTATAGATGCCTTATAAAGTCATCGTCACCCCAAGCTGAGCAAACGAGGCATTCTCCCAGCGACCACGAGCAAATATTGAGAATGGCTCGGAATTAAAACCACAAGGTTGACAACTTACTTGATTAGATTGAAGCAAGTTGTGAAGCTTCTGACAAAAACTACTAGCACTTAAACGGAGTCTAAGGTCAAATCTTAGTTGATTTCGCGAAAAAACTGAACAGTTTGCTTAAAAGCTTAGCTCTCAGCCTTTTTTCGGCTGAATTCTTTTGTTTCTACGACTTATCTGACAAACTAGCTAGCTTGGTAAAAACCAATCTGGTTTAGCGTGCGATAGATTAAACCTTCTAGGCCCTCTAGAGTATAGGGCTTGCTAATGTAGTCATCCCAGCCTAGCTGCAAGATTTGTTCTCGGTCTTCTACTCTAGCCAGAGCCGTTACGGCAATGACGGGAATTGCCTGAGTTTGAGGATGTTGTTTGAGTTGTTGAATGACTTCAACGCCGCTGATATCTCGCAAGACAACATCCAACAAAATCAGATCGGGTTGGTATCTCTTAGCTAAGTTGAGGACCGTTTGACCTTGCAAAGTGTTGATACAAGCAAAGCCGAACACCTTCAGAATCTGGGAGAGAAGCAACAAGCTATCCTCATCGTCATCCACTACCAAGATTAGAGGCTGTTTCACCCAAAGATGTTGGTGCTTATGGCGGAAGGACTCCATGTTCATGGGCGATTCGTCAATGATTTGTCATGAGCTTAGTGATTCTGAGAGAAATCCGGGTACTGTCTGCACCCAAAGCGCCAAATTTCATCTCAGTCTAATACAAATCATCGGAAATCTAAATAATTTCTTAAGGATTTTTGCTTGAGGTGATCTATGCTGTACTCTAAGAAACTTTTTTTTCAGCAGAGTAGATAAAATGTTTGGCTTGAGTCTGGCTCTAAGCCAATTGGCGGAATCATTCGAGGCGATCGCTTTCTAGCCAAAGGTGGAGGTTAGGTTTTATGAGGACGTGTTACATTCGTTAATAATACTTAATAGATACTAAGTAGTATTGCCCTTGCTCAAGTTCTTGATACCGTAACTTCTGCCCTTATGTTGCCAATAGTTGTTAACGAAGAGCTAGTCCACCGCTTCAATTTCTATCTCCATACTTCTGTCAAACAAGGGATGCGTCATCAAGACGAGCTGTATGCCCTTGCTCAGGAATTTAGCCAAACGGCTCGGCTAACGGCTTATCAAAAGGCTTGTGAACTGGTAGAGCAGGGAGTTCCAGTTGTGGTTACTGCCTCCAGCGTAGGATATGCCGTTTGGGTCAGCTTGCGATCGCTAACCCAAGTTCCCGAAAAAACGACTCGTCAGCCTAAGCCCACTCTCTCTAGGCTGCCTTCGAGGCTGGAGCTTTGCTCAGCTTAACCCTTTAGCTGGCTGGCGTTCAGCTACCTCTACCCTTGCAACTACGGTTCCCTAAACAATGAAAATTCGGATTTCTTCAGAGTTGTCTGACGCAGATTTATATGCAATTTGCGAGGCTGCGGATGTGCTGGCCTGTGAGTGCCCCAGCTATTTAGTCCGTCTGGTGCAAGAGGTAAGAGCTTTTCGTCAATATACGACTGACTGTATCCAGCAGTTTCCAGAAGATGCTACGACTCATCACTGGCTAACGGGTCGAGCCAAGCAGGTGGAAAGTCTGCTGTGTCAAACGATTGTGGAACTGTTGCAGAAAGAAAATCTGATTGATGAGCAGAATCAGGTTTGTCTAACTCAGCTTTCCGATCGCTCACGGTCTTTAGCATTAGCAGGGTATCAACCTGAAGTGCGCCTAGCAAGTTAACCTGAGCAGGCAGCGATAATCGAGAGCTAACTCCACTGACTCAAGTACTGATTGAGCTGTTGCTCGATTTGCTGTAGGTGTGCCTCGCCGTTGACTAGACTTTGCTCGTAACATTGCGGGGGTGTAGGTTCTGGTTTGAACTGGATTAGCTTAAACTCAAACCCTTTGCCAGTCCCCAAACCGAGGATTAAAACTTCTTCCTCAGGTTGATTAGCATCAATAATTCCGAGAATTTCTTGAATTTGGTTATCTACTTTGCGGTTGAGTTCGGCGATCGCGGCAACAGAGCAAAATACCAGATGGGGAGTCGGTTGAAAGTCAACTCCTAAAACTCCTGGCTCCGCCTCCGAGTGTTGCGCTAGTCCCCAAGCCAAGGCCGCTAATTCTGGTTTGTGCGATTCAACAAATAGTTCTAGCTGCTGCCGCCAACTTTGCTCAGTGGGGTCGAGTTTGGAGCTGAAAAATTCTGGCATTGTATTGGTTCCTTTCCAGATGGTTGCACACAGCAAAAGCGGGACTGCCAATGATTTTAGATGGAAGTGGTACCCGTAGCATTTTAGGTTGCGGCACAGGCTGCTGGTAGAGGTGGCTGAGTTGTAACTACAACTTGCGAGTACCCAGTGGTGCGAAGGAGCTGGCTAACCACTTGCTGAGCGCGATCGCTGGCTTTTTGCAATATTCCTTCTTGGCAAGCAGTGGCCACAATTTTTTTCAGGGCTTGTTTCTCTGCTAAGGTTTGTAGATTTGGCGCGACATCTGGCCCTAACCCTAAAAGACCGCGATCGTAGTCGTACACTTGCGATCGCGTCACATCAATTTTGGCATCAAGGATACGCGGAGGCGGCAGGTGGATTTGGATGATGTTGCCATTAATAACCACGTCTTGGGGTTGTAGCTGTCCTAAATCAACCCCTGCTCGCACTTCACCATAGGCAATGTACAGCAGCTTGGTAGTTCCGACCACAAACCCTGCCAACTCGCGATTTTGATGCGTCGGTACAATGGCTTCCATCGTAAAGACTGTGGTACTCAGCTCACTCACGCCTTGAATTTGCCGCAACGCTACCGATCGCACATCCACTTGGGGCGCAGTTTCAGTCGGTCGCCACAGGGCTTGTAAATCAAGCCAAAACTGCTGCCCAGAACGCCAAACTCCCAACAACATAATTAGGGCTATAAGGGCGATCGCGCCGGTTGACATCCAAATTAGTTGATACAGAAACCCATTTTTGTGAGTCGGCGATTGCTGAGGATGTGCGTCTCTCATGGTCCACAGTTGTAGGTTTGCCTAACTAGATCTTAGGTGGGAACTGCGGTCAGCGCGATCGTGGGGCAGGGTCAGCTTTTTCCAAACGAGTTATGCGAGCTTCAACATTCGTCACTCGCTCTTTTAACTCAATTAGCAAGGTTGCTAGGCGGTCCAAAATGGGTGTAGTTGCAGGAGTTGGCCTGGGTGGTGTAATAGCAGGCGCCGCAGGACGACTAGGCTCAGGTAGGCGGGTGCCAGAACGACTTAAACTGTAGATTTGAGCCTCTAGACGGCTGATCTCAGCTCGGAGTTGATAGCCATCTGACTCTAACCGGGCCAATCGAGATTCTAGTAGTGCTGTGGATTGAGCCGCCAAACGTCCTGGCAACAGCACTAACCCTACGATGACTAAACCAGTAAAACCTAGGATTTTCAGCCAGTGACGATTCATAGAAGTTGCCTCCTAAATAGATTCGGGATTGACCTCAGGAGGCAAGTCTGGAGCAGGAGGTTCGGGTTCAGGGTCTGAGTTAGGCTCAGGCTGTGGTTCAGGAGTCGGAGCCGTCGTTTCAGGCTCCGATTCCGGCAGAGGTGTTAAATCAGGTCCAGGCTCGGGGCTGGTTTGAATCTGTCTGGGGGACGTGAGGGAAGCAGCCATACAAGTACCTATCAGTAGTATGGTCAACAGGGGAAACCCTAGCGATCGCTTAGCTGCCAGATCGCTCTAGGGGAGCTTGATTCGTTTGGGGCATAGGTGCTGTAAAAGCTAAGTTCCAAGTAGAAGTCACTCCTAGCATGCAAACACCCGCAACCAGCCACGCTAAGGCTACCTCAATGCGATTAGGTTTAGAGGCCAGAGTGGTGGTCGAAGCCGCGATCGCCAGTTGCATAATGGGGGGCTTGTGGTCAGACAACTCTAAGGATTCAGGTTCGGTATAAGGCTCTAGCGCTTGTCTGTAGGCGGGAGAAATGAGGGGACGAGGGCTAACTGCAAGCTTGTTTTCCGAAGGGGACACAGGGAACATATAAAACAGGGATTTAATAGAAGCTATTTTTAGATTTAACTTGAAGGCAAGTAGCCTAGCCTCCTTCAAGTGAGACATGTTCAGCCTTACCCAGTCTCTATCACAGGCATAGTACGAGGTGTCAAAATAATGTTGTTAGCGACACTCCCGATAGAGACCCTGCAAGTGCTGCCTGAAAAATTTAGACCACCTCATTGGCCTGGCTGCTGTTGTTGCTTTTCTGGGTCAATTTGCTCTCGCTCTGACGCTTTCTGCTGAGCATCTTGAGCGGCATTTTTAGCTTTATTCACTGGAGGTAAGCCTGGTGTCGTTGCTTGCGGCGGTTCACTCTCAGTTGCACACCCAATCGTCAATACCACGAACACTAAAGCGATCGCTCCGTGTCTCAATCTGTGTACAAGCTTGGGCATCCTGCTCCCCTAGAACCAGAACCTAGCTTTAGCATACCCATTAACTGGCCTTCAGTGGATCTATCTAGGTATCGAGGACAAATCACATCTACTTGTGATGATCTTAAGGCATCCTTATATGGGTCAGTCGTGCCACAGTGGAGATGCCATTGCTAAGCTGTTTAGCTGAGCCTGATTAGCTGAACCTGAGACGATCGCCACTAGCAGGTAACCTTCATTCAACTGGTTGTAGAAACTACCGCAATCCCGGTATAACTCATTCCGAACCGATGGCAACCCCTGACTCACCTACCCCGCTCGGGCCTTTGTTAGTCACCTATGACGACATTGCTAGCGCTGCTCAAAGGCTAATGGGCCAAGCAACACGGACTCCTGTAATCACTTCGCAAACTGTCAACCAACGCACTCAGAGCCAAGTTTTCTTTAAATGCGAAAACTTTCAACGCACAGGCTCATTCAAGTTTCGAGGAGCCTATAACGCTCTGGCCCAACTGACAAAAACCCAGAAAAAGCAAGGTGTTTTGGCGTACTCCTCTGGAAACCATGCTCAAGCGATCGCCCTAGCGGGAAAAATCTTAGAGATTCCCACGACGATTGTGATGCCAGAAGATTCGCCAGCGGTGAAGCAAGCAGCCACGCGAGAGTATGGGGCAGAAGTAGTGCTTTACAACCGCCAAGCCACTTCACGCGAAGAGTTGAGCCAAAGCTTAGTTCGCGATCGCGGCCTCACCTTAATTCCTCCATTCGATCATCCTCAGGTTGTGGCAGGACAAGGGACTACTGCGAAGGAACTGATTGACGAAGTGGGACCACTGGATCTCCTGTTGGTGTGTTGTGGCGGTGGAGGATTGCTGTCTGGTTGCGCGATCGCAGCTCAAGCTCTCTCCCCTCAGTGCCAAGTGATTGGGGTAGAACCTGCCCGCGCCGACGATGCTACTCGCTCTTTTTATACCCGCACTCTGCAAACAGTTCACAACCCGGATACAGTAGCCGATGGAGCCAGGACTCCTGCTTTAGGCCAGGTGACGTTTCCCTTAGTTTTGCACTATGTCCATGACATGGTGACAGTTTCAGAAATAGCAATTTTACGAACCATGTTTTGGCTCTGGGAACGTCTCAAGATTGTGGTGGAACCCACAGGAGCGCTAGCCGCTGCGGCCTTGCTAGAGGGAGTGGTCTCTGTCCCTAATGCTCGCATTGGTGTGATCATCAGTGGCGGCAATGTAGACCTGAGCCAAGTAGGGCAACTGATGGCTAAGGTGAGAAAAAAGCCCAAGTCAGAAAAACCCTTACCCCTAGCCAGAGAGCTGAGTTAAACGGCTCAGTGAGTGCTTTTCCATCTTCAGTCCAGCAATTTTTTTCTATGAGTAGAGATCGGAAAAATCGCTCAGATGGGAGGGCGATCGCGCGGATATAAATCAGGAGATAGAAATTAGGAGAAGCATTATGGGTCTGGATAGAGCGCACCACCATGCGACCACATCCGATTCCAGAGGCATTGTTACAGGGGTTTCAAGATCAAAATGCAATCGCCTAAGTGATCTTAAAGATTTGGTTAAGTAACATCCCCCTTTAGAATGAAAATTTTTAATTTAGTCTAGGCAGTGCCCGGTCGGGAAGGCTAAGGTTGTGGAGCAGTTCCTTGCCTGCTTCAGATCCAAACCTGGGTTAGGCATCTATTCACTCCACCCCGTCAGGACTTTCACTACCCATGAACCCTAGCAGTAACCCAGAAGAAGAATTGCGACGGCGAGAAAAAGAGTTGCGAGAGCGAGAACATGCCTTGCGGCTCCGGGAGCTAGAAGCTGAAATCAATCAAACACATCAGCCCCCTCTCTATGAAACCGCGAAACACCAGCCATCTAAAAAGTCATTGCAGCAATGGTCCAAGCAGCTGGTGAATGTGGCTCAGTTTATGGGCATCGCAGTTGCGGTGATCATCACGATTCGGATTGCAACCTGGCTCACGGGGGTGGTGATTGTGGGAGGAGTAGCTTGGGTCGCGTACAAACTGTTTTTTGAAAGCGATCGCGCTAGACGTTGAAAATAGCTACGTTTCGAGCCAGCAGCGACTAGACAAGAATTAATCGAGACGTTCCCTCTCTAAAGCTACTTTTACAACGCCCTCTTCCTCCCCTTCATAGGGGTTTTACCCATGAAAAACTGGCCTGCTTGGATTCCGGTACCGAGTGCATGGGTGAGCGCTGTACTGTTGGTTTTGCTAACGGGTAGCCTTGCTTTTGCAGTGAAACTAATTTGGCAAATGGGCTATTTTATGGCTCGATTCCTGCCACCTGTGGCAATCTCCTTTGGCGTGTTGGCGCTGCTCTCTCCCATTGTGATCATTGCGATTTTTCATCATTTATTACACCTATTTCTCGATCGCTTCTTTCCCGAAACGCGATCGCCTGAAATGGAGCCCAATTTAGGGTTTTTTCCCAGCCTCATGAGTTGGTGGGAAGGCGTGATGGGATGGTCAGCCATTCTATTAGCGACTTTGGCAACCATTGGGATTGTGGGCCCCTTCTTGCCCACTTGGCGATCGCTTTACCCCTTATATTCCATGTTTTTAGCTTGGGATAAAACTCACTATTTATTCACGATTCCGACAGTAGTTTGGGTGATTGCGGCTGCCTACATTTATCACTTCGAGCATGTAGTTCGTCATCATCTGATTGCAGTTGGGGCAGCAAATCGAGCAAATCGACGTTAAACCAAGATTCCATTTAGGTATTAAGTTATTTCCTTAATTGAGGCAGGATTCATGAGCGTCAAAGTTGAGGCGGAAGGTTTGTTACTCGATCTAGATCGAGTTGCCAGAGTGCGGCATCAAATGGCTCAGCATTTAGACAATATTTCGGGAGCCTTGAGTAGAGCTGAGGTGGAGAGTAGCCAAGCTTCTGGCAAGCTGGAGTTAGACGGAGAGATTCAAGATTTAAACCTCACTAGCCAGAACTTGCGCCAAGGTGTGTTCCGCCTGCTAGTTTTGGGAGATATCAAGCGGGGTAAAAGCACATTGCTCAACGCCTTGATTGGCGAGAACCTGCTGCCCAGCGATGTCAGTCCTTGCACTGCTCTGCTGACTGTATTGCGCTATGGCCCGGAAAAGCAAGTTACAGTCTACTTCAAAGGCGATCGCCCGCCTGAGCGCTTAGACTTCACCAGCTTTAGGCAAAAGTACACAATAGATCCGAGCGAAGCCAAACAGCTAGAGGAAGTCAAGCAACTCGCTTTTCCCCAGGTCAGCCATGCTGTGGTGGAATATCCCTTACCCTTCCTAGAAAAGGGTGTGGAGATTGTTGATAGTCCTGGACTAAATGACACCGAAGCACGCAACGAATTGTCGCTTAGCTACATCAACAATTGCCATGCGGTTCTGTTTGTCTTCCGAGCTTCCCAGCCCTGCACCCTGGACGAACGCCGCTATTTAGAAAATTATCTCAAAGACCGAGGGCTCACCGTTTTCTTCTTGATTAATGCTTGGGACGAAATTCGTAAAAGCTTAGTTGACTTGGATGATGCCGAGGAACTGCGAGAGGCAGAAGCCAAGCTACGGCAGGTGTTTCGCACGAACTTAGCGGAGTATTGCCGCGTCGATGGTCAAGATCTGTATAACCAGCGCGTCTTTGAACTGTCCTCACTTGATGCTCTGCGTCGCCGCCTCAAAGATGCTGCCGACCCGCTAACCGGAACAGGTTTCCTGGAATTTGAAGCCGCGCTTAGTCGCTTCTTGACTCAGGAACGTGCTGTGGCAGAGCTGCGCCAAGCGACGACCCTGGCTCGTCAAGCCTATAACCATGCTCACGAAGCGATCGCTCGTCGTATCCCCTTGCTCGATCAGGATGTGCAGGAACTCAAGGAACGCCTGAAGTCTGTGGAGCCAGAATTTGCCAAACTGAATGAGATTCGCGATCAGTTCCAAGCGGAAATCCGAGAGCTACGCGATCGCAAAGCCAAGGAGATTGCGACTGATTTCTGCTCCTATATTCTCAATTTAGGCACCACGTTCGACACTGATTTCTTGCGCTATCAACCAGACATTAGTTTTTGGGATTTTCTCTCTCAGGGACGGCGAGAGGAGTTTAATGCTGCTTGTCGGCAAGCGTTTGAGCGTTACATCAACGAAAAGATTGTAGCTTGGCAACGTACGGCTGAGCAGGAAATCAGCGCTGCCTTTGCTGAGCTGGGTAGAAGTGCTGCCAGCTATGGCACTGATTACAACCGCATCACCGACACCATCACTGAGAAGTTAATTGGGCAAACCATCTACACAGGCAACGCTTCATCAGAAAATAACTCTCCGACTTGGGCGAGATGGGCGATGGGATTCTTCTCCCTAACATCGGGCAATATTGCTGGGGTGTTTCTGGCGGGAGCAGGGTTTGATTGGAAAAACATCCTGGTCAACTATATTGCGGTGATTGGTATTACCAGCTTTCTAGCGCTGTTTACAGGTGCCTTTATTGGGCCGATTGGTATTATGTTGGTCGGTTTAGGGATTGGTGCTTTGCAACTGGATCAAGCTCGCCAAGAGTTTGTTAAAGCTACGAAAAAAGAGTTCGTCAAACATCTTCCTGATATCGCTCGTGATCAATGGAACCCAATCAATCAACTGATCAAAGATTGCTTTGATGCTTATGAGCGAGAAGTAATGAAGCGGATCAATGATGATATTCAAGCACGCAGAGCTGAACTGGACAATTTAGTAGCGCAGAAGGAATCCCATGAGATTAATCGAGAAGCGGAAGCCAAGCGTTTACAAGCCTTAGACGCAGAAGTATTGTCCGAAATCCGTACCGTTGAATCAGTTTATAACTCCATGTTGCTTCTATCCGTTTAGCTGTGATCAACGATTAGGGATATGCCAATTCCTGACTGGCTGGCGATCGCGTCTACTTTTAATTGCTCATTTCGCTCCACTAAAAAACATCAACAACCATGAGTGCCAAAATTGAAGCGACAGGATTTCTCAACGATTTAGATCGCGTGGCTCAAGTGCGATCGCAGGTCGCTAACTCTTTGGGCCGCATGGTCGATACCCTGAAACAATCCGAGTTAGAGGGAGCCACTAGTTCGGGGCAACTCGGTCTAGAACGTGATATCGAAGATCTCGCTGTAGCCAGCAAAAACTTGCAGCAAGGCGTATTTCGGCTGTTGGTATTGGGTGACATGAAGCGAGGCAAGAGTACCTTCCTGAATGCGCTGATCGGAGAAAACCTGTTACCTAGTGATGTCAATCCTTGTACCGCGATTCTCACGGTGTTGCGCTACGGGCTGGAGAAGAAAGTGACAGTGCACTTCAATGACGGCACTCGTCCAGAAAAGCTCGACTTCAAAACTTTTAAGCAGCGCTACACAATTGATCCAGGAGAAGCCAAAGAACTAGAACAACAGAAAAAACAAGCCTTTCCCAATATCGATTGCGCGATCGTGGAATACCCACTTCCTCTACTGCAACGCGGGGTGGAAATTGTGGACAGTCCGGGGTTGAACGACACGGAAGCACGCAATGAGTTATCTCTCGGATACATCAACAACTGCCATGCGATTCTATTTGTCTTACGGGCTTCTCAACCTTGTACGTTGGGTGAACGCCGCTACCTAGAAAACTACATCAAGGGCCGAGGTCTGACGGTTTTCTTCCTGGTGAATGCTTGGGACCAGGTGCGGGAAAGCTTGATTGACCCTGATGATACTGAAGAATTAGAAGAGGCCGAAACCAAATTACGGCGTGTTTTCAAAGCCAACCTAGCAGAATATTGTGTGGCTGATGGCTATGACATCTACGAAGAACGGGTATTTGAGTTATCTTCGCTCAAAGCCCTGCGCTTGAGAGTCAAGAATCCAGACGCTGCTCTCGCTGGTACAGGCTTCCCAGAGTTTATGGGAGCGCTAAATATCTTTTTAACTCAGGAACGAGCCATTTCTGAGTTGCGGCAAGCCAGAACTCTGGCTCGACAGGCGGCAACTCATGTGGGAGAAGCGATCGCTCGGCGCATTCCCTTGCTCGACCAGGATGTGAATGAACTGAAACAGCGGATTAACTCAGTAGAACCAGAGTTTGTCAAACTCACCGAAATTCGCGACCAGTTCCAAGATGAGATCCGCAACTTGAGAGATCGTCGAGCCAGAGCGATCGCAGATTCTTTCCGCACCTATGTGTTGAACCTGGAGCATACCTTTGAGCAAGACTTTTTGCAGTACCAACCGAATCTGCAATTCATGGACTTTTTTAGCCAAGGCAAGCGAGAAGCATTTGCAGCACAGCTAGAGAAATCCTTTCAGCAATATGTCAATGACAAGTTCTGTGCCTGGAGCCTCACCGTTCAAAAGGATATGGAAGCTGCCTTTACCCAACTCTCCAGCAGGGCTGCGAACTATGGTGCCTCTTATACCCAAGTCACCGACCAAATCACGGCTAAGTTAACTGGGCAAAAGATCCAGACTCGCGCTAGTGCCTCTACTGAGGATGATTCTCCGGCTTGGGCGAAGTGGGCAATGGGTTTAGTTTCTCTCGCCAGAGGCAATTTGGCGGGCGTGGCGATGGCGGGCGCAGGCTTCGATTGGCAAAATATTTTGCTCAACTTCCTGACTGTGACCAGCATTGCCGTGGTAGCGTCGTCTATGTTCGGTATTATGCTCGGTCCCTTGTGGCTGGGCTTAATTGGCTTAGGAATGGGAATGGCGCAAGCCGATCAATCCCGCAAAGAATTGGTAAAAGCCACGAAGAAAGAGCTGGTGAAACACTTGCCCCAGGTGGCTCAAGAGCAATGGCAACCCATTTACAGTGCGATTCAAGAATGTTTTGATTCCTACGAGCGCGAGGTGATTAAACGCATCAACGACGATATTCAGTCGCGTAAAGCTGAGCTAGAAAACCTCTTGCAACAAAAAACATCTCATGAAATTAATCGTGAGAATGAGATCAACCGCCTCAAAGGAATTGAAAAATCTGTCCTCTCTGACAGTCAAAACGTTGAGACGGCTTATCAAAACTTACTCAGGGTTTGAGCGCGATCGCGCTTTCCCGTTCTTCTGACTTATTTAGCAGAAGTATTTAGCGGATCAGCCACATATTGGAAGGTAGGCTCAGAGTTCCAGGGGCCACGTTCGTCTGGCTTATCTCCATCCGTCGATAAGTTGAAGTAGAGTGCTACCGTCTCATCTGGCTGGATGTTGCCAAACATCGGATCAGTGAGTTTGCCCATAGAATCTAGCGCTTTCATAAACATCTGCGTGTGCGAAATTTCGCGTGTCAACAGATGAACGAGGGTTTTTTTGGTTCCTTCATCGGTACATAACTTGATCAACTCTTCGTAGGTTTGACGAGCACCCGCTTCTGCGGCAATATTTGCTCTCAAGTCACGCACCACATCTCCGCCTTCGTTCAAGTAGCTAGCAGTCCAGTTATTTCCTTGACTATCTAGAAAATGAGGCCCCTTACCGCGTACTGCAAAGAGCGTACTCTTGTACGCTTCTGTTTGGTCCACATCTTTTGTATGAACTTCAATCAGTTTGCCTACCATTTCGAGGTGGCTAAATTCCTCGATCGCGATGTCTTGTAACATGTCTCGAATCCCGGCATTCTCCACATGGAAAGACTGCACCCAGTACTGCAAGGCGGCTGAGAGTTCTCCGGTGGCTCCACCAAATTGCTCTAGCATCAACTGAGCAAACCGAGGATCGGGCTCATTAACTTGAACTGTATGAATGGGTTCTTTTTTATGAAAAAACATAATCTTGGCCTCAGGCTCCTAATAAATTCGGTGCAATGAAATTAAGAGATATCTCAAAATTCACTGTGGATTTTCACAATCCTGCGTTCAGCTTAGGAGGCCTTACAGATTCATTCGTACCGCTGGAGGTATAGTTAATCGAAATAATTGATTTTCCTAAAGGGAGTATAAATACTCCCCTGAGCGCACTCTCTCCCCTTTTTTTGACAAAATTTTCAGCCAAAATTCCCTTCAAATTCTGAGCAAAAATATCACTTTAAGACAAGTATTGATGAGGCTCTTTGCGATCGCTTCCACAGACGCTCCTACAGACGCTTCTACAGGCATTTCTAGACAAATTTTTTGAGATTGATATCTTATAAACAGGCTTTCAAGTCAACCGTATGCAGTCACCCAACGCTTCCCAGAATTTACTAACGACGCTTAAAACAGCGGTAGGTCTGCTGGACTTAGAACCCAATTCACCCTTGAAGCAGGATGTCATCGCAGTTTGCGATCGCCTGACCAGTTCTGATTTTCGCATCGCAGTATTCGGCCCCTTCAACTACGGTAAATCCACGCTGCTGAATGCCTTACTCGGTGAAAAAGCGCTACCGATTGACCTGATTCCCACCACAGGCGCAGCGATTCGAGTCAAGTACGGCTCTGACTTATCCACTCGGATTTTGCTGCGCAGTGGCGCTGAGATCTGCGAAATGGGTACTGATGTTTTGAAGCGATTTGCCATTTTAGATGATCAGCGGCGGATGCGCGAAGACGTGGCTGCGGTTGAGGTGTACTGCCCTCATCCTTTTTTGCAAACAGGCGTAGAACTGCTAGATTTACCCGGAACTAACGATCGCGAGGCTCAAGATGCCTTGGTTAAAGACCAACTCTTAACCGCAGATCTGGTCGTGCAAGTCTTGGATGGCCGCAAACTAATGACCCTAGGAGAACGCGAAAACCTGCGGGATTGGTTGCTCGATCGCGGCATTACCACCGTGGTATTCGTCGTCAATTTCCTCAACTTACTGGAAACCGACGACCAAAAAGAAGTGTATCGGCGCATGCGATTTGTCGCTGAGAGTTTTCGTTCACAATTACCTCCGGGTGTTAGCAATCTATATCGTGTCGATGCCTTACCTGCCCTGAGATCCCGCCTAAAAGGAGATATGGCAGCGGCTCAGACGGCAGGACTCCCTATGTTTGAATCTGCTTTGCAGAGCATTGTCCAAGCACAGCGTGGTCAGAGCGAACCTCGTTTACCGCGTGTAGTCGTGTTAGCGAACCAAGTACAACAAGCCTTACAAGTTAAGCGAGAAGCGATCGCCCATGAAATCGCTACAGCAGAACAAACCCGCAACAAAAAAGTAGAAATCCGCCAAAAAGTCCAAAAACTGATTAAAGATGGGTTTCTCGCCAGTGCTACTCAATGCCGCGATTGGCTATCTCTCCCTAACCTGCTCGATCGCTACCAAGCCGATGCTGCCGACGCTCTCCAGAGATTTGACTTCGCCACCTGGGAAACCAACACACTGAAACCTGGCTGGAACGAGCAAAAGCGATCGCTCGCCGAATGGGTTTACAAAGCTTGTGATTTTCTCAACTGTCCTCGACCTACAGATCCGTGGTTTGCTTTCCCTGACGCGCCTCAGGTCTTACTGCCACAAGACCCACCCACAACCAAAAACTTTAATTCATCGAGTGATTCTACACCTGTCGCGATCGCCACTGGGCTAGGCTGGGTGTTAGGAGGCCCATTAGGAGCCGCAGTTTTAGGAGGAGCCAGCTATCTGCTCAATCAAACCACTGATACTCCTGCCTCGGCACCGCCCACTTCTGCCGCAGCTTACACAGCCCAAACTCAGCAAGCTTGTTCGGAGGCTGCGAAAGATTATTTAATTCGCTTCAGCACTCTGGCTTTGGCAGCACTGCGCGACTACGAACTCACCGCCGAGCAAATCTTCAATTTTTCTGTACCCGCCGAACCCCTAGAACTTTCCCACCAACGCCATCAACTGCGATTGCTAGAAGCTACTTTAGAGAACCTAACCCAAGCCTTAACATCAGTTCCCCATTAGAGCTACAGGATTAGTGCCTTTGCCAGCGTAGGCTATAAGTATGCTTAAGAATGATGCGGTAACGAGAATTACTTGGATAGGCTAGAAGGTAAAACCTCCTCCTATAGAAGCCTTTTATGCATACCACCCAAGATCCGTTTCAGAAGGCCAACTATTTCTTTAGAAAAGCCGACTATGTGAAATGGCATCGGCAGCAAAGTAAGCAACAAATTCTGCGATCGCAAGTTGGGTTTATTGAGACTGCGCCCTCTCGCCCGAAAGCTTGCCAGGGTTGCGCTCACTACCACGGCGTGGCTTACGGCACTGCTTACGAGAGCCGACATATGTTGATTTGTGGGTTCCATCCCTATGGTTGGGGCAACCAAGGGACTTGCTCTGACTGGGAAGGCGGCTTCTAAAGGCAGTTTAAGCGCTGGTAGCTGAAGCTGTATCTGGGTCGCAGCGAATCTCAATTAAAAAGCCATCGGGGTCATAAAAGTAGATGCCGCGTCCGGTGGGGCGGGTGACTGGGCCTTCTGCGATCGCGACTTGATTTTGGTGCAGTACTGCCACAGCTTGATCGAACAGTGGCGGCTCGATATCAAAGGCTAAATGATTGGCACGGGTAAAGCCTCGACTAGGATCTGGATCGGGTGGTGTGAGATCTGGCTCCCAAAACAAATCGAGCACAGTGCCATCGGGCATGACAAAATTAGCAACTTTCCCTGCTTCTACCAACGCTCTCAATGTACTCGGAACTGCATCTCCGGTTAACTCTTGTAGCCCTAACAAAGTGCCGTAAAACTGTCGCGAGGCTTGCAGATCTTGCACATTTAACGCGATGTGATGCATGCGACGCAGCATACCAAGAGCCAAAGTGGAGTTGCAGGTGGAGAAACTAGATTGCATAACGAGCACCATTCCATTCAGAACATATTGCCAGAACGATCGCCAGCACTTCTATTCAATCTAAATCAGACCTAGAGTAGCCATGTCATTTGATTATTCTTTGGACTTCAAAACCATTGATTTCCGTCAGCACCCAGAACTGTACCGCGTCGGCAAAGGTGAACAGGGTGTGCTGATGGTAGAGCCATACAAGGCAGAAATTTTGCCTCACTGGCGTTTCAAAACTCCTGCGATCGCTAAACAGTCTAGCGAAACGATTTACCAAATGTTTCTGGACTATCTGGAACAGGGAGATTTTGTCGGAGCAGATATGGCTCGGAAATTTCTGCAAATGGGTTACACGCGATCGCGTCGTTATGCCAACCACAAAAACGGCAGAAAATACCAAGCCAATCCGCAAAAAGCGGGTTCTGAAGCTGAGCAGCAGGCAGCACGACAGAAAGTTTTGCCTTACGACGTAGATCCGATCAAGGCAGAATCGGCGGCTATCTTTAAGGAGAAATGGGTCCAAGCCAAGACGAACCCGTACTATCTGCAACTCTTAGCCGCGCATCGCCAAAAGTACGAAGCAAAGCCTCTGTGATCTCGCTACCTGGGGTGGGCATACTGACACGGTTACGTGCAGCAATTCAGCCCTAGCCCCTTGTCGGAAAAACAGCATGAGGCACCCTGACGACCAACCCCAACCCTTAGGCCCAACTGATTGGATGCTAGCGAAAGAATTGGGAACTGTGATTAGCACTCAGCAACGCTTTTACCAATCCTGCGATGGAGCCTTGAGAGCTTTGCTCAGCCTCTCAGAGTGGGGCATTGTGCAAGAAACAAATGATGTCACTGTGTTGTTGGTGATGTGTCCCACGAGCGTTGTGACAGATCGCTTGCTCAAGCGCTGCACGAGTCTAGCTAACAAACTATTGAAGGTTGCAGATACGCCCGCTCATCTCCATATTCAAGGGCCAGACTGTTGGTTTCGCTGTCCTGCTGATATTCTGCGACAGCAATAGTTTGATTTAGAAGGTTAGACGGCGATCGCTGCCGTCATCCTGAAAGCACTGCTCACCGATGCCAACAAGTTCCACAATAGTTTCGCGATCGCTGGGTGTCCAGTTGCCTTGCCGCGCTGCAATCTCTACCACGGTTTGCTGACCTTCTGGGAAGACGCGATAGTGAGTCGTAGCCCAAGCACCATCCTGATACTCAAAGGTATGACCATCATCTTCATAATGAGTCCACTCGCCAGTTCCGGGCCAAACTCTTAGTCTGAGTTCGTCTAGCGATCGCTCATTCACATACTGCATCACGGGAGCCATTGGAATAATACTGCCAGCAGCCACATAGAGCGGCATCCGTTCTAGGGGAGCATCAGCCAGAATATGGGTTGGCCCTTCAAACTGCTCTCCACTCCACCAGTCGTACCAAGTCCCTGCTGGTAAATAAACAGCTCGACACTCTACACCCGGACGATAAGCTGGCGCGGCCATCAAGGATGGACCGAGTAACACTTGGTCATAGAGGCTATAAGTTTTGAGGTCGTTGGGATATTGGTAGAGCAATGGGCGCAGAATGGGTGCCCCTGTGGTTGCGGCTGACCAGAACAAGCTGTAAAGATAAGGCAGCAATCGATAGCGCAGTTCAATATATTCGCGGCAGATGGCTTCCACGCGATCGCCAAATACCCAGGGTTCATGCTGAGCTGTACCCATCGAGGAGTGACCCCGCATTAAGGGGTACAGCATCCCTACCTGCATCCAGCGGGCAAACAGCTCAGCGGTGGCATTGCCTGCAAACCCCCCAATATCACACCCAACAAAAGCCACCCCCGACAGCCCCATGTTGCAGAGCATGGGCAGGGACATTTCCAAATGCTCCCACAATGATTGGTTATCTCCCATCCACACGGAGGACCAACGCTGCACACCTGCATAACCCGATCGCGTCAGGACAAAGGAACGTTCTGTGGGGCGGAGTTTCTTTAGGGCTTCAGCTGAAGCTTGCGCCATGTTTAAGCCATAGAGGTTGTGGGTTTCGGCGTGAGTAGCCTGCTCATCCTTCGGTCCTTGTGGTGCATCAAGGGGAAACCAAATTTTGTTTCCGTTGTCTCCAAAGGGGCGATCGTCTAAAGCAGGCTCGTTCATGTCATTCCAGATCCCTGCTACACCTGCTTCGGTCAGGTTTTTGTGCCAGTCAGCCCACCAACTGCGAACTTCTGAGCGCAAGAAGTCAGGAAATACAGCTTTGCTGGGCCAGACGTAACCGTGAACCAGTTGTCCATCAGCTTTCCGGACAAAATAGTCTTTTTCTAGTCCTTGGTCGAACACAGCATAGTCGGCTTCTGGCTCGTATTTCACCCCAGGATCAACGATGGTTACAGTCTTAAATCCATCCTCAGCCAAGTTGCGAATCAGTTTGTCAGGTTGGGGAAAGCGTTTGGGACTCCAAGTGAAGACCCGATAACCGTTCATGTAGTCGATGTCGAGGTGGATGACATCGCAGGGAATGCGGCGTTCTCGAAACTCATGGGCGATTGTTTGCACCACATTTTCAGATTCGTAGCTCCAGCGGCATTGGTGATAGCCGATCGCCCACTGAGGTGGCAGAGACATCCGTCCGGTTAGCTCGGTGTAGGTGTGGATGATTTGCGCTGGGGTGGGGCCGTAGATGATGTAGTAGTCGAGTTCTGGGCCACGGGTTTCCATCCGCCACACCCCTGCTTGATCTGCGCCAATGTCAAACTGGCTCCAATAGGTGCTGTTGAAGAAAATTCCATAGCCTACTTCGGGCCGCAGTGCCATGAAGACAGGAATCGCTTGGTACATCTCATCGCTGAGAGAACCGTAGTCGAGGGCGTCTGTAGTCCAGTTGGTTTTGACTTCGGCGAGTTTGTCGAGAAACCCAGTGCGCTCTCCAAATCCGTAGAAGTGTTCGTCGGCTTCAATCTGCTTCCAAGCGGCGATCGCGCCTGCCCGCCAAGCCATCCCAGGAGCTATATCTTGGGCAAAGGAACGATTTTGGTTGTCAAGGCAGGTGATTTGAGCGGTATCTCGCTGAATTGAAACTCGGATCTGGGCTGTTTTGATTTCGATCGTGGAAGGAGTTTCTTCTAGATCAAAGGAGGTGGCGGGCCAGTCTTGGTCGTCTTTGGTGACGGCCCAGGAGCGACGAGGTTGAAAGGTGCCTGTGGGGGCAAGGCGGACGCGAATCAGGTTGGGAGCCAGGATGGCGATCGCGAGTTTAGGGCCACCACAATCGAGGTGAAGGGTGCGATCGTCTTTTTGAATGGATTGAACTGCCCCAATGGTGGACCAGGGTTGTGTGGTGGTGGGGAGTTTTCCAAATACTTGTGGCATGTGGGTTCAACCTGATTTTTATCGGTTTAAGTCTGGGAAATCCGAGCCCTTGGGGGCAAGCGCCCCCAAACCCCCACTGAGGGACGGCTGCGTCCCCCAGACCCCCTCCAGAGGTAACTTCTGTGTGAGGTGGCTATGTTTTAATTCTGGCTTCTTTGGCTCCCCTTCCCTAGCAGGAAAGGGGCTGGGGGTTAGGTCTCAAAGCAGGGAGATCCACACTATCCTTGCAACAAGGATTGAGCGCCATCGATCCAAACTTCGGTGCCTGTGATGTGGCTGGAGTTGTCGGAGGCGAGGAAGAGGACGAGTTGGGCAACTTGTTCGGAGGTGCCTGGTTTACCGTCGGTGAGGGGGATTTTGCCTTCCGGAAATTCGACGGGTTCTTGGATTTCCTCTAGGGCGCGGCGTTCGGTGTTTTCGTCGATGTTGGTAGTGATAGCTCCGGGGCAGATGACGTTGACGCGAATCCGATGCTCAGCGAGTTCCAAGGCAGCCATTTTGGTGAAGGCGACTTGTCCTGCTTTGGAGCAGGCATAGGCGGTGGCTCCGGTGTTGCTGAACATGCGGGTGCCGTTGACGGAGGAGGTAACAATCACGGAGCCGCCTTGTTTTTTCAGCAGTGGGATGGCGTATTTGACGGTGAGAAAGGTGCCTTTGAGGTTGACGTTGAGGGTTTTGTCCCACTCGTCGGGGTCAAGTTCTTCTAAGGCAGTCCAAACGCCATTGATGCCAGCGTTGGCAAAGACGATATCTAACCTGCTCCATTTATCTGCGATCGCTTGAATCGCTTGCTGCATCGCCTCAGGTTGGGAGATGTCAGCTATTACTGGGATGGCTTCTCCACCCAATTTTTGAATCTCTTCTAGGGTCTGTTGCACATCATCGTCACTGCGGCCTAAGGCGGCTACTTTGGCTCCTTCTTTAGCCAGGAGTTGAGCTGCGGCTTTACCAATTCCAGATCCGGCTCCTGTGACTAACGCCACTCTCCCTGCCAGTTGCATACGATCTGTTCTCCTCAAATGAATGGTAGCGATCGCTTACTTCACGAAATGAATCTCTCTACTTTTTAAGCCGTCTTTGGCTCTTGCTTGGCAAAACTGTGGGCGATCGCTTCGCCAATTCCTGTGCCTGCTCCGGTGATATTAGCAACCTTGTCTGCTAAACGTGCGCTCGCAAACTACTCTTCTAGTTGAGATAGGCGCAGACAAAGTGCGACCTACTACCCCTTATACTCTGCTTCCTTTAAGACTTTTCCTCTGTCTGTAGTAAGGTTTGGCTACCTCTATCTTCAGTGGGTTTAAGAGATGTAAATGCCCTGTTACCTTGCAGGAGTTGTATGAGTGAGATCCCGATGACATTCACGAAAGACGAAACGATTAGAAGTAATGTAGAAGCCTTCCAAAGCTTAGATGTGGATCAGCAATTGGCGCTGTTCTACTTCATTTACAAAGAAATGGGTGGAGCCATTACGCCTGCTGCTCCTGGCGCTAGCACCGTTTCTCCTGAAATCGCTGAGGGCCTGTTCAACCAAGTTAAGGACATGTCTCATGAAGAGCAGCTGCAACTGCAACGTGATTTAATCACACACAAAAACGGTTTACTGGCTCGTGAGTATGGCTCCATAGGCGACACTACCAAGTTGTTGTTCTGGTATCGCTTAGCTCAGGGCATGGATGCTGGCATTATCAGCCCATTGCCTGCTGACTATCAACTCGCGCCTGAAGCTCAAAGTCTGCTAGAGCAAATCAAAGGTCTACAATTCCAGCAGCAAATCACTCTCTTCCGTGACCTGGTTTCCCCAATGGGTGTTGACTCCGCAACTGCTGAGCACGACAGCGAAACAGGCTTGTAAGTTAGCCTCAGAGCTTTCAAATCAAAAATTTTGATGGCAAGCTAAATCTCTTAGCCCTCTCAAATATTTCAATCACTCTTTAAATCACATTTCCTTCCAGAGTTAGCTAACTGCATTCATGTTGCTCAGTATTTGAGGCTCATGAATGCAGTTTTTTTATGGTTTAAATCACTAAAAATTGTTTCAATCTGCTAATTAATTCTTGAGCAACGTGAAAACTGAAGCAGACGCAATCTCCACGGAACCGTAGGGCGACCCTCAACTCTTAGTAATCAGTCATGGCAAATCAAAAAATTTTAGTCATTGATGATGGAAAAACCATTCGCATGCAAGTGCGAGACATGTTGCCACAAGGCAGCTTTGAGTTTTTAGAAGCCAAAGACGGAGTTGAGGGCCTAGATTTAATTCGCAAAATTCGTCCCAACATCGTATTACTCGACTTCTTCATGCCGCGAATGAATGGCTGGGAAGTCCTAGAGCAAATGCAAGCTCAACCAGAACTCCAAAGCATCCCGCTCGTATTGATGTCAGGGCGCAAAGAAGAAGTCGTCGAGAAAGTGCCAGACTTATTCGATCGCTTCGAGTTCATCGAGAAACCCTTTGGGCAAAAGGCCTTAATTGGAGCCTTGCGCGCCGCGATCGCCAAATCCCGAACTCCCAAACCAGCCGCGATCGCCACTCCCAAACCCTCTACCCCTTCCACGGCTACCACCACTTCTAACTCAGCCATCCCAGCCCTCAACGCCAAGCTCGATCAGATGCAAACAGACATCGACAGCTTGAAAAAACAACTCGCCCAAATCACCGGATTTATCAAGCAAAAACTCAAATAACCCAATCTCGCACACCCCACCAAATTCACTTCTGGAGGGGGTCTGGGGGACGCAGCCGTCTCTCAGCGGGGGTTTGGGGGCAAGCGCACCCAAGGGTTCGGATTTTCCCAAAACCAACAACACCCACCAACTTAATCATCTGTAACCATTCAACAGCAGTCATTCAAGCCCCTGCTGTCCATCGCTGCGGTAATCTGGAAAGAGTGACTTTAAGAAAACCCTTTCACTGCACTGCCTTATGTCCTCCGCTGTTTCCAGTCCTGCTCGCACAATCCGCATCGGTTCGCGTAAAAGTCAGTTGGCTTTAGTTCAGACCTACTGGGTTCAGGAACAGTTACAAAAAGCCTTCCCGGATCGGACATTTGAAGTGCACACCATGAGCACCCAAGGCGACAAAATTCTTGATGTTGCGCTCGCCAAAATTGGTGACAAAGGGCTGTTCACCAAAGAACTAGAGCTAGGCATGATCAACAACGAGATTGATTTTGCCGTCCACTCCCTCAAAGATTTGCCCACTCGCCTACCCGAAGGACTGATGCTAGGTTGCGTCACCGAGCGCGAGAACCCCGCCGACGCTCTAGTGGTTCACGAAAAGCATAAAGACAAACAGCTCGCCACCCTACCCGCTGGAGCTGTCATCGGCACCTCCTCGCTACGTCGCTTGGCTCAACTGCGCCACCACTACCCCCACCTCAGCTTCAAAGACGTGCGCGGCAACCTCAACACCCGCCTCGCCAAACTGGATGCAGGTGAGTATGACGCTTTGATCTTGGCGGTCGCAGGTTTGCATCGCTTGGGCATGGGCGATCGCATTCACCAAGCTATTCCTTCTGAGGTGTCTCTCCATGCCGTAGGCCAGGGTGCCTTGGGGATTGAGTGTCGTGAAGGCGACGCAGAAGTGCTGAACGTGATCAAAGCCTTAGAGCACACCCCTACCGCGCAGCGCTGCTATGCTGAGCGTTCTTTCCTGCGGGAACTCGAAGGGGGTTGCCAAGTACCCATCGGCGTGAACACCGAGATTAACGGTGATGCCCTCACCCTCACCGGACTAGTTGCCAGCCTAGACGGCCAAACCATCATCAAAGAGAGCATTACAGGCCCTGCCACTGAAGCCGAACGCTTAGGTACAGAGCTAGCCAACCAGGCCAAGCAGCAAGGTGCCCAAGAAATCTTGAATCAGATTACTGCTGAAATGCGTAGCTAACTTAGTTTTGCCTTGTACTGTAGGGGCACCCCTCGTGGGTGCCTTTTTTTGTGAAGTTTGCAGAGAAATAGGGCATGGAGTGCGATCGCCAGCTAGCCAGCTAGAGAGAAAGGGGCAGGAGTCGGTATGATGACGTTACTGGTTCGGCCAATTTGCCAATCTGACCTGTTCAGCTAACCATTTCAGGGGATACAGGAATTAACATGCGAATTCTGTTTGTTGCCGCAGAAGCAGCCCCAGTTGCCAAAGTGGGTGGGATGGGAGATGTCGTCGGTGCCCTACCACAAGTGTTGCGCCAGATGGGCCACGATGTCCGCATCTTTATGCCCTACTACGGCTTCCTGCCAGATAAGATGTCAATTCCAGCCGAGCCTGTTTGGTCGGGTAGCGCCATGTTCCAGACATTTTCTGTTTACGAAAGTGTGCTTCCTGGGACTGATGTACCCCTGTATTTGTTTAGCCACCCAGCCTTCCTACCCCGGCATATTTACTCTGGTGAGGACGAGGATTGGCGGTTCACCCTGTTTTCCAATGGAGCGGCTGAGTTTGCTTGGAACTATTGGAAGCCAAATATTATTCACTGCCACGATTGGCATACAGGCATGATCCCGGTTTGGATGCATCAAACGTCTGATATTGGCACTGTATTCACCATTCACAACCTGGCTTACCAAGGGCCGTGGCGCTGGAAATTAGAGCAAATGACCTGGTGCCCCTGGTATATGCAAGGCCACAACACGATGGCCGCAGCGGTACAGTATGCCGACCGAGTCACCACCGTTTCACCCACCTACGCCCAGCAAATCCAAACGGCTGCTTACGGGGAAACGCTGGAGGGGTTGTTATCTTTCATTAGTGGCAAGCTGAGCGGCATTGTCAATGGCATTGACATGGATTCTTACAATCCAGAAACGGATAAGCGCCTGACGCAAACTTTTAATGCTGATACGCTCGATCGCCGTCCTGCTAACAAGATTGCGATCCAAGAAGAAGTGGGGTTAGAAGTCAACTCTAAAGCTTTCTTGATTGGCATTGTGACGCGATTGGTGGAGCAGAAGGGCATCGACTTAATTATTCAAGTGCTCGATCGCTTTATGTCTTACACAGATTCCCAGTTTATTTTGTTGGGAACGGGCGATCGCTACTATGAAACCCAAATGTGGCAAATTGCTTCTCGCTATCCCGGTCGGATGGCGGCTTATTTGCTTTACAACGATGCTTTAGCGCGACGCATTTACGCGGGATCAGATGCTTTCTTAATGCCTTCTCGGTTTGAACCTTGCGGCATTAGCCAAATGCTAGCGATGCGCTACGGTTGTGTACCGATTGTGCGCCGCACAGGTGGTCTGGTGGATACCGTCAGTCACCATGACCCGATGAATCATACAGGTACGGGCTACTGCTTCGATCGATACGAACCGCTGGATCTCTATACCTGTATGGTGCGTGCTTGGGAAGGCTTCCGCTTCAAGCCCCAATGGCAAGAAATGCAGAAACGCGGCATGCACACCGATTTTAGCTGGGATAAATCGGCTAGAGAGTACTCCAATCTCTATAACGACATCTTGGGAATTCCCAATGAGGCTCCAGAACCAAAGAAGCAACTCGAAGGTGTGCATTAACTAGCGATTTTGGGCGCGAAATTCTGCCGGAGTCAGGCGCATGGGTTCGTTAGGGTTCCAAATGCCCACCCCCATGAGTCTGGCCTTTTCTTGGGCGCGCTTTAAGCGCTGGTCGTACTTGGTATTGGGCGATCGCGGTACTGCCAACGCATAGCCCGCTTCTACTAGCTTTTCGTTGAGTAGCTTACCATCTAGCCAAACGTAGGCCAATGTTCGTTCGTAGCGATCGCGAGATTCTAGTCCAGGTTCTAGTAGCACAGGCTTACTGCCGATCAGACGCTCTAGTTGCTGCTTAGCGGCGGGTCCCCAAGGTTGCTGGGCTAAATCTGGTGCATCAATGCCAATCAGCCGTACTCGCTCTGGTGTACCAGGGGAGTTATTAGCAGGGCTGATCTCAATCACCTGTCCATTGGCGATCTGCTCTACTTTTACTAAGGTGCCTTGAGCTGACATCGGGCTTTGGCAGGCTGTCAGCGAGGCTACTAGCAACCAAAGGCCGCAACCAACTCCCAACCTTTGCCACCACCGCCAGCTCTGGAAACGCGATCGCTCCTGGTCTTGGCTCACTCTCAATCTCAAATCTAAAACCTCAAATCCTCAAGCGGCAATTCTAGTCTTCGTCCAAAGGCAGACCTACTTTGATCTTGCCTTTGCCAAAATAGCGACCAAATTGCAGCTCATAGACTTCATCTTCGTCTTGAGTTTCTACCTCTAAATCAGAGCGGGGGTAGCTGACACAGAGCAAGGCATAGCCGCGATCGCGCAAATGGGGAGAAAGACCCACTGCTTCCGGCTGAGCGACTTCACCAGAGACAACGCGCACCGCACAGCTCGTGCAAGCCCCATTGCGACAAGCGAAGGGCAGTTCTACCCCTTGGTTCTCGGCGCTATGCAAGATATAGCGATCTTCTGGTACCTGAACCGTGTGGTGGGTACCTTTCTGGCGGTAATGGATGCGAACAGAATAGGAACGGGTCATGAATCTCAAAGCGCGGAGCACTGCAATCAGGGATTTGTCCATTCAGTAGCAGAGAATTTCCGCAGAAACCTCGGTGCCACAATGACAATGGACTATCTATAACTGTGCCAGCTTTTGACCATCCCTGAGACAAATCTAGGCGCTTAGCACTGATAAATCCGTTTTTTCGAGTAAAGATTTTTGATATGAGTTTTGACGGTGTTGAGGCTGACTTGCAAGGTTTGAGCGATTTCTTGGTAGCTATACTCCTGTTTCAGCAACAGCCAAATCTCGGCTTCGCGCTTGGTCAGTTCCAGTTGTGTCTGCACCAACTGCAATTCTTCTTCTAAAATGGCTTGCCGATCTTGCAGCACAATTAAGATTGCCTGCTCTAGGTCAGCCGCCGCAGTCGGTTCGCCAGAGTTGGGCAGACCTTTGAGCCAGCGAGCCGAAACTTGTAGTCTCATTGTTGGCTCAATTTGGTAATCCGCTAAGACCACCTGGCTTTCTGGGCAGTTGCGTCGCAGAAAGAGGCGGCAAAAGGTTTCCAGCTCCTCTGGCAAAGTTGAACGCGAGGGCGGGAACCAACGACACAGTTCTACCGCCCGCTGATTCCAATAAATGAGCTGGAGGGTGGGGGACACCACCACAAACCCTTGCCCTAATGAATTCAGGACAGCCTGTAACAGCGCCAAATCTAACCTAGCAACCTGCTGTTCTAAGCTAGGGGCAGGCGATCGCTCTGAGTCCAGCGCTACAGGAGAGGTAGAGAGTGGAAATGAGTTGCTCATCTGAGCCTCCGAATTCAAAGCTTTTCCTCCAAGCCGAAATAGGGGTTGAACTCAACTCCTAGAGAAGACATAGAGCAATAGATGGGTGAATAATTTTAGAGAAAAGTCGGTGGTGTTACTAGCGTCAGTCAGTCTAGTGCCGTTAGTAACAGCGTCAGCGACAGGCAATTGGCTAGATGCCTTATGAGAACGTAGCTTCTCAAGCGGGTGATATAAGTTACATTAGCTGATGCAGATTTTTGTTTATAGCGGTAAAAGTCAGATAAAAGTCAGATCTAGGTCAGTAAAAATAAATGATGCAAGCTTATTTTAGAAATAACTCGCCAAAACCTAGCCACTTCTGGTAGTATTTGCTAAGATAGAAATCCTGTGCTGAAATAAGCAGTGCAGACCCCCCAGGAGAGATGGCCGAGTGGTTGAAGGCGCAGCACTGGAAATGCTGTTTAGGGCAACTTAACGAGGGTTCGAATCCCTCTCTCTCCGTTCCCAAAGATATTCTGCAAATATTAGGTTAAGGCGATCGCCCTGCCCTTGTATCACACTATGCACTTCCACCTTAGAAAGGTTGGGCTATGATCCCCATAGCTTCCTAGGGATAAGGTGTGAGTCAGAATGAATGTGAATGAGCTGCTAAAGCGTTATACAGCGGGTGAAAAGGATTTTGGTGCCATAGAACTACCAAAAGCACCGCTACAGGCAGTCATTCTAAGGGGAATTAGCCTAAAAGGAGCTGATTTAGTAGGCGCAAACCTGAGTGGTGCTGATCTCAGCGGCGCTGACCTGAGTGGCGCAAACCTAACGGGCGCTAACCTAACGGGTGTCATTCTGAGCCGAGCCCGTTTGATAGACGCAATTTTGAGGGTTGCTAATTTGACCCGAGCTGATTTAGTCAAAGCTGATCTTAGTCGAGCTAACTTGGTAGGGGCGAAACTAAAAGCAGCAAACTTGGTTCAAGCCAATCTCAGCCGCGCTAGTTTAGGGGAAGCCGACTTACACGGAGCGAATCTATATCAGGCTAATTTGCGGCGGGCTCACTTATATGAAGCAGATCTGATTGGAGCGACGTTGCAAGGCGTAGATTTGAGCAGTGCTGACCTGTTAGGTGCCAGTTTAATCCGGGCCGACCTAACGGATGCTATTTTGACTGCCGCAGATTTGAGCCATACTCAATGGACAGGCATCAATCTGACAGGAGCGAAGTTGCATGGGGCTACGTTGCCAGAAGGAATGCTGGCTCTGGTGCAGTCCTACTCGCTGAGCTAGCGCCTTTCTTGCCCCCTGGTCTATTCAACTCCTTTGGTCACAACGTCACGCTTCAAAGTCCGATAAGCCACAGATCGAGGCTTCTCTGGGATGACACTAACACTGCCATCCGCTTCCATATAAGCAGCCTTGACATCTGCAAGTTCTTCAATCCCTTGTTGGCGAAATTGACTCATTAATTCATCTTCGGTGATCAGTTCTCGCCGTAGGTTGCGCCGTAACAGTTTACCTTTCTCAACTAAGAGCAAGGGTGGGGGATTGAGGAATTGCTGCACCGCTGGAAAACGAAAGCCTAACCAATTGAGAGCGTAGCTCCAAAAAATGACGGTGCCAATCAGAACCGCCCCTTCTGTAATGGAAGTATAGTCTCGCGCCATCGCGTTCTGAGCAGCCTCAGCAAATAAAACTACGACTAATAAATCCGTAATTGCCAAGCTGCCTAATTGCCGACTGGGGAGCGATCGCAGAACCCCAAACAACACTAGATAAACAATTGAACCTCGAATAAAAAGCTCAACCAAAGAGAGGTTGGGGATAAAAAGTTCTCGCCAATTAATGCTGAATAACGAACTCATCAAGGTTTACGCCTACTTGTGGTTTTGCTTCAATCCCATCCAGAAAGTTCAAGATAATGCTGCTAGATTTTTCCACAAGGAATAAATTCCATTCATGAAATCCCTCGTCAACGACAACAAGCTGAGAGTTAGGGATATGACTTAAAAACTCTTGAGCCACGCTTAGAGGGGTTGTTAAATCCTGACCACCCCAAAGTAAAAGACAAGGCGCTTGGATCTGGGGAAGTAACGGTTTCAGGTCTCCTTCCAAAGCTACCTTCAGGGTTTCAGCGACATTCTGGAGATAAAAGAAACAGTTGTATGTAAAAGCCTGAAAAATCTGCTGAAGCTGCGGCAACCGAGCTTGAGGCATCTGACCTAACATTTCCACCAAGCGACGCGGCAACACAGTTGGAATAGTGCCAGAAGGAATCCCTGTGCTATCAATCAGCACTACGCTGCTTACGACACCAGGCATCGTGGCGGAAACTTGGGCCGAAATGCCACCGCCCAAAGAGTGCCCCATCAAATGCACTTTTTCTAAATTAAGGATGTTAATAAAATCGATTAAGAATTGGGTGTAATCATCGTAATTCCAGACAGATTTTGGTCCCGTTGTTTTGCCCAGATTGGGTAAGTAGGGAGCGATCACCCGATACCGTTGGGCCAAGAGGCTCAGCATCTCTTGATAGGGTTCTACCGAAACGCCCCAGCCATGCACAAACAAGATTGGTGGTGTAGCGGTGATCGGTCCCCCAACTAAATAGGAAACATTGCATCCAGCGAAGTGAATTTGCTTTTCAATTAACTGTGTTTTCATCCCATCCCCTTTGTGGTTTGTAACTCCTTAAGGATTAGCTCCTAATGGTTGAATCTGCGACAGCTGTATCCATCCGCTTGAGCAAGCCACGCAGTAGCACCATGCCCACGCCTAACGTCTTGTATCCAACGGTTTCAAATAGCACGGTGATTTTGTCGCCTTCGTAGCGCATGACTGTGCCTATGCCCCAGCTTTTATGCACCACCTGACTGTTGATCGGGAAAGGCTGATGACCTGTTTCTGGCTCATTCGTGATTCCAGCTTTGCAGTTATCACAGAAACCACAAGATTCTGAAAGGCCTTCACCGAAGTAATTGAGGACAAAACGGCGGCGGCAGTCGCGTACTTCGGCATAGCCCCGCATCATTTCAATTCGCGATCGCACATATTGTTGGCGATGTTCTTGTAGGCGCACTGCTTCCTCGACGGCCTCTTCTAGGTCAGGGAGTGATTCGTTGGGTACGACTTCCCCGTTAGGCAAAGTCTCTAGGACTCCCACTTCGCCCAAACGGTTGAGGGTATTTTTGAGTTTGGAGCGGGACAAGTTCGTAGTTTCTTGCAGTTCGCGTGGGGCCATGGGTTCCTCTCGCTCTTGCAACACCTGCACCACTTGTTCCACATCCTCGGTCTCAATTTTGCCGCCACTGGCAAAGAAGCGGCGCAAGTTAAAGTCTTCGGGGTTGTAGAACAAAACTGCCTGAGCCGATTCTCCATCGCGTCCGGCTCGACCGATCTCCTGATAGTAGGAATCGATGGAGTCGCTAATGTCGTAATGGAAAACGAAGCGCACATTTGGTTTATCCACACCCATCCCAAAAGCAGTCGTCGCCACAATCACTTCTGCTTCATCATCCATAAAAGCGTGATAAGCAGCTTCACGAACTTGAGGAGATTTCCCAGCGTGGTAGACCACGACTTTCACCTCTTGTTCTTCTAAGGCTTCCGCTAGCTCCTCGGCTCGTTTGCGAGTGGCTACATAGATAATGCCTGGTTTCTCAGCCCGCACTACACGATCGAGTAGAGCTTCCTGTTTCTCACGAGTGTCTTCGTAGCGCTCGACTGCCAACCAAATGTTGGGGCGATCGAACCCTTGCACCACAACCTTGGCCTTTTGCATGCCTAGGCGATCGACAATTTCTTCCCGTACGGGCGGAGCAGCGGTAGCAGTCAAAGCCAAAACCAATGGATGTCCCAAGGCTTCAATCACCGTACCCAAGCGGAGATAATCGGGTCGAAAATCATGGCCCCATTCACTGATGCAATGGGCTTCATCGACCACAAACAGCGAAGGTGCGGCTGCTTGGAGTTGCTCTAGCACTTCCTCATTGTTGAATTGCTCAGGAGCTAGAAATAGAAACTCTAGATTCGACTCGGCTAACTGTGCAAAGGCAGCGGCTCGTTCAGCCTCGGCGATCGTGGAGTTGACCACGCCAACCTCTGCTAACTTCTGTGCTTCAATGGCTTCTTTTTGATCTTGTTGCAACGCGAGTAACGGTGAAACGACCACGGTAGCGCCTGGAATCAGCAACCCAGCAAGTTGATAAATGGCAGATTTACCTGATCCTGTGGGCATCACAGCTAGCGTGTCCTGTCCTTTTAGGAGGGCGGCGATCGCGTCAGCTTGGCCAGGGCGGAGTTGCTCGTAGCCAAGTTGCGCTTGCGCTATTTGCTGAATCTGCTGTTTGGTTTTACGCTGTTTTGCCATCGTCGTTTCTCCGTCCTCAGTCCTCACCTATCTAAACTTCGTTGCCCCAACCCAAGAGTGCAGCTGCTCCTAAAGCGGCTGTGGCTGCGATCGCCCCCCAAGTGACAGTGGGGTGAGTATCGAGCCAAGTAGTCAAGCTCGGCTGAGTCGGAAATTCTCCATTCACTTGGTCGTAGCCAGAGATCGGCTCATACAAGTTGTCAGGAGCATCTTCAGATTTGGGTTTATCAGTACGCTGAGCCTCAAACCCACTCTGGCGCATGAAGGCATCCACGAGTTGAGGTGACAACCGCTGGAGTAGAGCGATCGCCTTACCTGCATCTCCCACCACAATGTCGCGCGTGGGATGTTCGGCCACATAAAGAATGACTTTCGCCACATCAGCGGGCGCATAGAGCGGAGGCACCCCCATAGGCTTTACCCCTAACTTAGTGCGAGCTTTGTCAAAGACGGGTGTATTGATAGAAGCAGGCTGCACTTCAGTAACGCTGACTGGCACTTTGTCGTGCATCAATTCCACCCGCAGCGATTCCAGGAAGCCGTTGATGCCATGTTTAGAAGAAGCATAGGCACTTTGCAGCGGTAGGGCTCGGATCGCTTCCACCGAAGAGACATGAATCAGCGCCCCGCGTCCTTCCCGCTTCAGATGGGGCAACGCCGCCATTGCGCCAAACACTTGTCCCATTAAGTTGATATCAATGATTTGCTTAAACTCTTCCGGGGTGGTCTGCTCAAAGGAGGCATAGAGTTCTACAGCTGCCAGATGCACCCAAGTGTCGAGGCGGCCATATTGCTGAATTGCTTTGTCTGCGATCGCCTGGACTTGCTTAAACTCCCGTACATCTGCCGCGATCGCGGTGGCATCTCCGCCTGCTTGCCGAATTTCCTCAACTAAGGAATCTAATCCTGCTTGGTTCCGGGCGGAAACAATGACTTTGGCTCCTTCGCGAGCAAATTGCAACGCGGTCTCTCGGCCAATGCCACTAGAAGCGCCGACGATCGTAACCACTTGTTGGTTGATCGGCTTAAGTTGCATGATATAGAACTCCTTAAGTGGTTTTTTAACTGGGCTAAAGATGAAGAGGTAGAAATTTCTGGTTTTTAAATTAGATGACTCCTCCCCCAACCCCTCTCCGCGCCGGGGAGGGACTATGAAAAGGGGTTATGGCTCTGGCCTTCCCTACTAGGGAAGGGGCTAGGGGTTAGGTTCTTATTAAGGTTGCTGAGAATTATTGAGCATTCCGTTGGCTAGCAAAGCCAATGCTCCGACTGCCACTGTTCCCGCCACTGCGCCCCAGGCAAAAGGCGATCGCATGGCGAACCAGTCGGAAACGCTGGGAATGACTAAGTTGTCAAAATCACCATCTACGCGATCGAGTCCTTGATCGGCGGCGATCGGAGCGAAAACGTTATCTGGAGAGGCTTCTGATTCTGGCTCAGTGGTGTGCTGCCCTGGAATTCCCACGACTGTTAAAACGGCATCAATTAGAGGAGGAGAGATCCGCTGCGCCACATCTAACACTCGACCGACATCCCCCACAATAAAGTCGCGAGTGGGATGCTCCGCCACATACAGAATTGCATCTACGACTAAACGCGGATCATAATAAGGTGGAATCCCTGTAGGCTTGACACCCAACTTGGTTTTTACCTTGTTGTAATACGGCGTATTAATCACAGAGGGCAGAACACTAGTAACGCTGATTGGTATCCCTTCATGTTGCAGTTCTACCCGCAAAGATTCCAACATCCCTTGCAGCGCATGTTTAGACGCACAATAAGGGCTTTGCAGTGGCAGACTCCGCCGACCTTCCATGGAGGAGATATGAATCAGGGCACCCCGACCCTCTCGCCTTAAGTAAGGTAACGCTGCCTTCGCACCGTAAACTTGCCCCATCAGGTTGACATCAATCACCCGCTGAAATTCTTCTGGGGTAATCTGTTCAAAGCGAGCCAACACGCCTGTGGCAGCGGCATGTACCCAAGTATCCAAGCGACCATAACGTTCTACTGCTGTATCCGCGATCGCCTGCACCTGTTGCATATCAGCGACATTGGCAACCACAGCGATCGCATCACCTCCCGCCCGTTGGATCTCCTCCACCAGAGACTCCAGCCCAGGTTGGCTCCGGGCCGCTACGACGACCTTGGCCCCTCGCTGAGCAAATTGCAGCGCTGCTTCGCGACCGATGCCACTAGAGGCACCCACGATCGCGACCACCTGCTGATTAATTGGCTTAAGTTGCATCACCTCTGTATCCTTATAACTACAAATCCCTCAGGGGCAAATCTCTCAGGGGATTACTCTGGCACCCAGTTAAGTTTGCTTAGTTGGACAGGTGAACCCTGCCCAACATAACTGCAAATCTAATTTGGTGAATCCCTACTCTTCTTGATGTCGATTTTGGTAATCCTCAGCAGAGGCAGGATCTAAGTCCCAACGATGCTCATCTCGCTGAGTAAATTTGTCGTTACCGTAGAAGTCCTCGCGATCGCGCATTTCTGTGCCCATCGCTGCACCCAAGTCATCCACAATATCTTGGTCTGGGGTGGCGACGGTGCCCCCTACCATTTCTTCGCCTTCCATATGCATGGTCCAGGCTGCATCAACATCTCCACCACTCAGCTCTGGGCTGGTCTCATTGTAGGCCTGTCTACGGTTGTACATGGTGCGTCCGCCAGTGGTCCAACCTGGTTGATCCTTCACTCCCGTGCCATAGGATTCTGTGACTTCCTGAGGCACGTCATCATCCGCAATCTCTTCTGGTCCTTCCGCTTCGTCACTAAACAATGCGGGATTGGTATCGGTATATTCGTTCAGTTCTGGTGCGTCCACATGTTGGCTCGCGTTCAGTCCTGGTTCTGAACCTGGTCCTGACTTGGCACCAGATGAGGTTTGGTTAGCCATTGCCCTGCCTCTCTGTTTTGCAGTTCTATAGTTTGTAGTTCTATAGTTGCCAAGGTAACGAAGATAAATCTGAACTCACTCCACAAATAGGCAGAAACGCAGGAGTAAGGATGGAGCGTGTCCTTGGGACTGCAACTGTTTCGCTCGGTTGGCCCTCTGCAATTAGATAGATAACGGCTTGAAAGGTAAGGGAAATTAGAGTGATTATTTGGATAGGGTGATATGCGATCGCTTAGAAACACCTAGTTCTAAAGCTCATGAATCAATACAAGCAACAGGTGATTGATTTCTTTAATCAGAGAATTGCCTATGACCAAGAAGGTTCTCGGCACCCTCAAGAAGCAGCCCAGCTCTTAAGTTTTGTACCTTTGCAAAAGCAGCAAAGAGTGCTTGATATTGCTACAGGTACCGGATTAGTGGCAATTTCGGCGGCACAGAAAGTTGGAGTGCAGGGTTACGTGGTGGGAGTCGATTTTTCTCCTGGGATGCTGGCTCAGGCTAAGCGGAAGGTTGAACCTCTAGGATTAACAAACATTGAGTTCGTTGAAGCAGATGCAGAAGCTGTAGACTTTATGCCCGAAAGCTTTGACGTAATTTTCTGTTGCTCTGCGATCACATATCTGCCTGATATTCCTAAAACCTTAGAGAAGTGGTATCGGTTTCTGAGACCAGGAGGATTTGTGGCTTTCACCTGTCCTGCTGACACTGCTTACTTGGCCCCACTTCAAGGCAAAGTTTACACAGAGCTATTCAATCTTTCCTTACCTCACATTAACGAACCGCTTAACACCCCTGAGAAGTGTCGTGATTTGTTGCTTCATGCGGGTTTCAGAGAGATTGAGGTTGTAATTGAGCCGTCTGGATGCTATTTGAGCTTAGATGACGGTAGATTAAGCTGGAGCGAAAGTAGTTTTTACCCAAGAGGTAATCCCTTATCTCTATTATCTGCTCAACAACTGGAGCAACTTCAGAGGAAATATCGAGCAGAAATTGAGCAGTTGGCAACGGATGCAGGAGTATGGCAAGACATGACGACCTTCTTTGTGAAGGCTCGAAAGTAAGGGCGATCGCGTCTCATCAGGCTCTGACAAGTAGCTAAAAACTCCGCCCAGTTTTTGCCTAGGCGGAGTTTTTCTAATTACAACATCAATCTAAATTGCTTTACCAGCCTTGGTCAGCAGGGTCACCGTAGGGGTCTTCGCTGGCGGGACGCACGTTTCTCCGGTAGCGGGGGTCATCTGCTGGATCGCCGTAGGGGTCTTCACTGGCGGGGCGGATATTTCTAAATGGGTCCGTGCCATAGCCAGCTTGGTCAGCAGGGTCACCGTAGGGGTCTTCGCTAGCCGGGCGGACATTGCCGTAGGGGTCTTGATAGCCAACGCCGTAACCACCTTGGTTAGCTGGGTCGCCGTAGGGGTCTTCGCTAGCGGGACGCACGTTGCCATAAGGATCGTAACCGTAGCCACCTTGGTTAGCTGGGTCACCGTAAGGATCTTCGCTAGCGGGGCGAACATTACCGTAAGGAGGTTGGTCCGCAGGATCGCCGTATGGGTCTTCACTAGCAGGGCGGACCCGTCGGTCATAGTTCACATCTGGGTCATCTCCCAGTAGGGCATCCTGCATTCTCCGGAAAAAATCATCAACCATGATGGATCTCCTATTTCAGTTTGGTTATCAAGCTGCTCACGGAGGCTCAATCTATATCAGCCTGTATCCACAACCGCTGAGCAGCAGTTTTTCAATGTGTCCTGTAGCAACTATCCTGTAGCAACTAATCACTACCTAAACCTATATTTAATAAGCGGGAGCGGGCTCACCACTTGCGGCTAAATCGCGAAGGTCACGACCTGTTTCTCGACCGTTGTAGCCTTGGAACTCTTGATAGCGTCGAGCTTCTGCTTCAGGTACTCGAATGCCTTCTCGCGGTGGTGTCACCCAATGTACCTTACGCTGAGCATCCCGGTAGTAAACTCGACCATTTTTAGAGAGGTAATACTGTCCTTCTGGCCCTTGCGCCTGTTTGTTGCGATGCTGATTGTAAAGATAGTAAAGCGCGGCTGCTCCAGCCAAAATGGCAACTTTCTGCTTGTTGTTCAAGCCTTGGTTTACCCGTGTATCGTTACGGGGAGGCGCATATTGCCTGTCATTACGGGTGTTGTAAGTAGGCGGTTGTTGGGGCGAGGTGACTTGAGAATCACCACAGGCAGCAAATAAGGGGAAAGTTAAAATCAGAGTTAATACAAGTGCAAACCAACGAGTCGATCTGTGGGTGGTCGATTTGTGAGTGGTGGATAGGCTCTGGCTCATAACAAAAGAATTTGCTAAATGGACAGGATGCTGTTTCTCACTAATTGAACGAGTCAGGAATATCGCTTCGGGAGATCGCCTAAATAGCAGCCCAGCTGGAGGAGAAGCAAGGCGATCGCTGGAGTTTTGGGATGGACACCAGCACAACTTTGAATGCAAGTGATCAAGGCGTTCTATAGGCACTCATTAACGCCAAATTTTGGCAAAGTTCCATGCTGCTTGAGGCAGAAGTTAGCTATCAACTTCCCACCTTGAGGAGTAGGTAATTTAGAAGAGTTCGGCGAAGCGCAGGCCAAAAGCTTGAAATTAGATTTCCTAGCTTTTGGAGCTTTGAGATCCATTGAGTGAGGTCTACTGAGATTTGGTTGAGATCTGTCTGTAGGGCGAGGAGAGGTTGTCCTTGGCGGACGTACGCTGAGACGTGCTTACACACAGCATAAGCGTCCAATTAATGTGCCAACCCTTAGGAGGATCACCATGTCTCATCACGGCGAACATACGACTGGCACTAGCGACGAGCAGTACGACCTAGTCAGTGTGCTCTACCATGCCTTAGAAGGGGCTGCCACTTGCGAAGTCTACATTCAGGACGCGGAGGAAGCAGGCGACAGCGAGTTGACTCAATTCTTCCAGGAATTACAAGAAGAAGAGAACAGACGGGCAGAACGGGCGAAAGCGCTGCTTGCAGCTAGGCTGACTCAATCAACGGCTGCGGCCCGGTAAGCATCTATACCTTTGCACTTAATAAGCCAGGTGATGAGTCACAAGACGAGTTAATTCTGGATTTAGTTTATTTCTCTATCTACTGACAAGAATTCAAGAATTAGTTTCGGCTACAACCATTGATGCTTGCGTGTTTCATTGCAGCATTAGTGCCCGCAATCAGAGGTACGGAATTCAATTATGGTATCCAATTACGCTCAAAATGGAACTCCCGCCTCTTCGAGACGAGTTGCCATTTTAATTGAAAACGGTGTTGAAGATTCAGAGTTTCACGTTCCTTACACAGCTCTGAAAAAAGCTGGAGCCGAAGTCGTTGTCCTCGGTTCCCGGATGAATGAGCAGTACAAAGGCAAGCAAGGCAGAGTGTCGCAGGAACCTGATGGCACTACTACAGAAGCCCGTGCCGCTGACTTTGATGCAGTGATTATTCCGGGTGGCATGGCTCCCGACAAAATGCGGACCAATATGAAGACGGTGCGCTTTGTCCAAGATGCGATCGCCCAAAACAAGTTGGTCGCAGCGGTTTGTCACGGTCCTCAAGTTTTGATTGAGGGAGACTTACTTCAAGGTCGGACTGCCACAGGTTTCCGAGCCATTCGCAAAGATATGCAGAATGCAGGAGCCAACTATGTGGATGAGCCGTTGGTAGAGGATGGCAATCTGCTCACCTCGCGCCGTCCGGGTGACTTGCCCATGTTTACCACTGCGATCTTGACTCGCCTGAGCCTAAGCATTCCAGACACGACTCTGCCTGATGTCAGCGATCGCGATGCAGGTTGGTGGAAGTTGGGCGAAGAGTGGGGTGGCTCTAGTAAGCAGGAGATCGTCAGCGCCATTAATACAGCGATCGCCGGAGAGCGTTACGGTTTAGAAGCTTTCCAGCAGTATGCCGAGAAGACAGATGACGGGGAATTGCGGTCTGTCTTTCAGCATGTCTGCGCGGCTAAAAAACAACATATCCAGAAGCTAGAAGCAAGGTTGCGGCTGTTCGGGGAGCAAGAATCTCTGCAAGCAGTCGCCAGCGGCACTCTAGCTACGCTCAAAGGTTGGTTACAAACCCGTACCGATGATATTTCGATCTTGCGGCGAGCCTTGGGCGACTTGCAAACCGGAGTCGTTGATACCTATGCCCTGCGTAATAAGCTGACCGACCCCACCACTACTCTAATTTTTGATGACATGGAGATCGACATTGCCAAGCATGAGCAGCAAGTCGCTGATCTTTACCATGCTCGCATTAGTGTCGGCCCCGTCAGCCCCCCTCAACCTACCTCTGGTGCCGCAGCCAAGATTTGAGGTGGCGGGCTATTGCAGATCACTAGCTCTCTAGGCTGGTCAGGAGATTGAATCATGAAGCGATTTCAAAACCGAACTGAAGCAGGTCAATTTCTAGCATCTTTGCTGACGCAGTATAGCGATCGCGCTGATGTGCTGGTTTTAGGACTGCCTCGCGGTGGGGTGCCGATCGCCTTTGAAATTGCTGCTGCCCTCCATGTGCCGCTAGACATTTTTCTAGTGCGGAAGCTTGGGGTTCCGGGTCACGAAGAACTGGCGATGGGAGCGATCGCCTCAGGTGATGTACGGGTGCTGAATCAAGATGTGGTGGAGATGCAACAGATCTCCGATATCTCGCTAGAACAGGTGACGCAGCGCGAACAACAAGAGCTGCAACGCCGCGAGCATTTGTATCGAGGCGATCGCCCTATCCTGCCGATCACAGATCGAATTGTGATTCTGGTAGATGACGGTTTAGCCACAGGAGCGACAATGCGAGCCGCAGTCATGGCAGTGCAGCAACAACAACCCAAAGAAGTTGTCGTGGCGGTTCCAGTCGGAGCGCGTCAAGCCTATGAGCAGCTCAGTCCACAAGTAGACGCGATCATCTGTGCTGTGATGCCAGAGCGATTTGCCTCGGTGGGAGCCTGGTACGAAGCATTCCCTCAGACCAGCGATCGCGAGGTCTGTGAGTTGCTGCAACGGGCACAAGAATGGACACAAGATAGTGCTCCGCTCTCATCTCGGCTAAGTGTTTAGTTAACAAAATCAAATTTGAAACTCTAAAGGAAAAACAAATGGAACAAAGTAGTAATCAGCCAATCGTGCCTAACCAGTCTGGCAGCAGCGAGGCCAGTGATGCTGAGCGTTGGGCCTCTCTCATCGGGGGAGGTGCCTTGGTGCTTGCAGGTTTACAACAGCGATCGCTCCGGGGCGTTTTGACCGCAGTCGCAGGCGGGGGATTGCTCTACCAAGGTGTGACTAAGCAAAGCACTGTGCAAAAAGCTCAGGGAGTGCTCCAGCAAGCTCAAGACGCTGTGGGTCTCAACAAAGGCATCAAAGTTGAAAAAACTGTCACCATCAACAAGTCTGCCGAAGAGCTATACCGCTTCTGGCGTAACTTTGAGAACCTCCCCCGGTTCATGAAGCACCTCAAATCTGTCACCGTCTACAACGACACGCGATCGCACTGGATTGCCAGCGCACCTCTGGGCACCAGCGTCGAGTGGGATGCTGACATCATTCAAGAAGAAGAAAACCGCTTCATTGCTTGGGCTTCTGCCGAGAACGCTGACGTTGATAACTCTGGCTTTGTGCGCTTCCAACCTGCGACTGGTGGTCGGGGCACCGAAGTCAAAGTGGTGATGGAATACAACATTCCCGGTGGGGCCGTCTCCGCCGCGATCGCCAAACTCCTAGGCGAAGAACCCGAACAACAAATTGGCGATGAACTACGCCGATTCAAAATGCTGATGGAAGCAGGCGAAATTGCCACCACCGAAGGACAAACGTCCTGTCGTGCATCTCAATAGGCAGGAGTAATCATTCGATGAGAGCAGTTTGCTGGCATGGGGCCAATGATGTCCGCGTGGACACAGTCCCCGATCCCAAGATTCTCAATCCGCGAGACGCCATTGTCAAAGTCACAGCCGCCGCTATCTGTGGCTCCGATCTCCATATTTATGATGGCTACATCCCTACCATGCAACCCGGTGACATTATTGGTCACGAATTTATGGGCGAAGTGGTTGAGATTGGCAGCGAAGTGCGGAAATTGCAACGGGGCGATCGCGTTGTAGTTTCATCCATCATCGGTTGCGGGCAGTGCTCCTACTGCAACTTGCAACAGTGGTCTCTGTGTGACAACTCCAACCCTGGAGGTTGGCTCCAAGAGCAAGTCACAGGTTACTCCACCGCTGGAATTTTCGGCTACTCCCATGCTTTTGGCGGTTACGCGGGTGCCCATGCCGAATATATTCGCGTTCCTTTCGCCGATCACGGAGCAATTAAAGTTCCTCAAGGCATCCCAGATGAGAAACTACTCTTTCTCTCCGATGCCTTTCCCACCGGATACATGGGCGCAGAAATGTGCGACATCCAACCGGGAGATACCGTCGCGGTTTGGGGGGCAGGTGCCGTGGGTCTCTTCGCTATGCACAGTGCCTATATGCTGGGAGCCGAACGAGTGATCGCGATCGATCGCTTTCCTGAACGGCTCCGCATGGCAAGAGAGTTGGTCAAAGCCGAAGTGATCAACTACGAAGAAGTAGACGCAGGCGAAGCACTCAAAGAGATGACCGGAGGACGCGGCCCGGATAGCTGCATTGACGCGGTGGGTCTAGAAGCCCACGGCATGGGCGTGGAAGGCTTTTATGACAAAGCCAAGCAAGCCGTAAGAATGGAAACCGATCGCCCCAACGTGCTGCGACAAATGATGGTTGCCTGTCGTAAAGGCGGCACTCTCTCGATCATGGGAGTCTACTCTGGCTTTGTAGACAAAATGCCTTTTGGCGCTGCCTTCAACAAAGCCCTGACCTTCAAGATGGGTCAAATGCACGGTCAGCGCTACATCCCCATGTTGCTAGAACACGTCCTCAACGGCGGCATCGACCCCTCCGCTGTCCTCACCCACACCCTACCACTAGAAGAAGCCAAACGCGGCTTCGAAATGTTCAAAAACAAACAAGACAACTGCATGCGTGTCATGTTCAAGCCATGACCTAACCCCCTAGCCCCCTTCCCTACCAGGGAAGGGGGAAAGAAGAGTCGATCTCTATTTCATATTTCAGTGCATTACTTCTTGGTTTTATATCAAAACCTAATTCAAAAGCGTAAAGGAGCAAGATTAAATGAAAGCACTCTGCTGGCATGGAGCAAACGACGTTCGGATCGGCAACGTCCCCGATCCCACCATTCTCAATCCCCGTGACGCCATCATCAAAATCACCTCCACCGCCATCTGCGGCTCCGATCTACATATCCTTGATGGCTATATCCCCAGCATGAAAGAGGGAGATATCCTCGGGCATGAATTCATGGGAGAAGTGGTTGAACTTGGTAGTGCCGTCAAGAACGTGAAAATCGGCGATCGCGTTGTCGTTCCCTTCACCATCTCCTGCGGCGGCTGCTTCTTCTGTCAGCGGGATTTGTGGTCTTTGTGCGACAACTCCAACCCCAACGGCTGGATGGCAGAAGCTGCAATGGGGCACTCTCCCTCTGGGCTGTTTGGCTACTCTCACATGTTTGGCGGCTACGCAGGCGGTCAAGCGGAATATGCTCGTGTTCCCTTTGCCGATGTAGGTCTGTTCAAAGTGCCCGATGGACTCAGTGACGATCAAGTCTTGTTCCTGACTGACATTTTCCCCACAGGTTACATGGCGGCAGAAAACTGCAACATTGAGCCAGGGGATACCGTAGCAGTCTGGGGCTGTGGTCCTGTCGGTCAGTTTGCCATCAAGAGTGCCTTCATGCTAGGGGCCGAACGAGTGATCGCGATCGATCGCATTCCCGAACGCTTACAGATGGCGAAAGAGCAATGTGGAGCCGAAATCATCAACTACGAAGAGATTGATGCTGGAGAAGCCGTCAAAGAGATGACGGGCGGACGTGGCCCCGATAGCTGTATTGATGCGGTAGGTATGGAAGCGCATGGCACAGGCCCCATGGCGATGTACGACCAAGTTAAGCAAGCGGTACGTCTGGAAACCGATCGCCCTACTGCTCTGCGTCAAGTCATTCTCTCCTGTCGCAAAGGAGGCCATGTCTCCCTAGCAGGCGTATATGGTGGCTTTCTAGACAAAGTGCCTTTTGGGGCTGCTTTCAACAAAGGCTTGACCTTCAAAATGGGCCAAACTCACATGCACCGCTACATTAAACCCTTGATGGAAGCGGTACAGCAAGGCAAGATTGACCCCTCCTTTGTCATTACCCATAAACTGCCTCTAGACCAAGCTCCTCATGGTTACGAGATCTTTAGAGATAAAAAAGAGAACTGCATCAAAGTTGTCCTCAAGCCGTAGGCCGTAGTCATGGAGATTGACCCTGCTCCTCAATTTGAAAAGACAGCTTTAATCAACCAGTTGCTCTCGGAGCTGTATAACTTGGTTGAAATTCTAGAAGCTGAGCATATCAAGCCTGACTCCCTGCGGCTCCACTCGCCTAGTCAGGCTGATGGGCTGGAGCCTGCCCCATTGCGATCGCCAATTGTTTAACTTGTCGTTATTAGGTCGAAAAATCATGAGCGATACCACAGTCATCAAAGTTCAATCTGCCCAGTCTCCTCATGGTGAGCTAGGGCAAAAGTACCTGGCTGGAGGAGTGACTCTAGCCATGCGGATGTGGGAAAACGAGCAACCGGGTGCATCCAAGCCTGAAACTCGTCGTGAATACGAAACTGTCGGTTATGTGATCCAAGGTCGTGCTGAGTTGCACCTGGAAGGCCAAATGGTGCTTCTAGAAACGGGTGATTCTTGGGTGGTGCCGAAAGGAGCCTCGCATACTTACAAGGTGTTAGAGCCATTTACGGCAGTTGAGGCAACTTCACCTCCCGCCTTTACTCATGGGCGCGACGAGCAATAGCTTACTCGGTGAGGGAAGCGATCGCAGATTTTTCACCCGCAGGGTTTTCAGTTGCAGATTGATCAGCGATCGCTTTGTGCGCAGTTGGGATCTCAATTAAAAAGTGAGTACCTTGACTAGGTGTGGAAAGACAGCGCAATTGACCGTGATGTTTTTCCACCACAATTTGATAACTGATCGCCAAGCCCAAGCCAGTTCCTTCTCCCACCTTCTTGGTCGTGAAGAAGGGATTAAACAATTGGTGCTTAACGGTTTCGCTCATACCAGGGCCGTTGTCACCAATGTCTATCAGCACCGTTGCTTTGTGGGTAGTGGTGCGAATCGTGATGCTGGGTATCGTTGCGGGATTAGCTAGCGATCGCTGCTCATAATCTTCCTCTAGAGCATCAATAGCATTGCAAAGGATATTCATAAACACTTGGTTGAGTTGTCCGGCGTAGCACTCCACCAACGGCAGTTCACCATATTCTTTCACTACAGCAATTTCTGGCCGATGGGGTTGTACCTTTAAACGATTCTGTAAAATCAGCAGCGTACTGTCGATGCCTTCATGAATATCCACAGGCTTCATTTCGGCTTCGTCGAGGCGGGAGAAGTTGCGGAGGGATAGGACAATTTGGCGAATGCGTTCGGCCCCAACTTTCATGGAGGCCAAGAGTTTCGGCAGATCTTCGACCAAGAAAGGCAACTCGATCGCCTCAATCTGAGCTTCAACCGCAGGGATTTTCTCGATGGTATGTTGCTGATAAAGTTGCACCAGATCGAGCAGATCTTCGGCATAGCGGTTGATATAGGTGAGGTTGCCGTAGATGAAATTTACTGGGTTATTGATCTCATGCGCCACCCCAGCCACAAGTTGCCCTAAACCAGACATCTTCTCCGTTTGAATCAGTTGGGCTTGGGTACTTTGGAGATCTTGCAGCGCTTGCTGGAGCTGTAGGGCCTGCTCTTTGAGTTGCGTTTCTGAATCACGCAGGGCCGATTCTACTTCCCGCCGCTCGGTAATTTCGTCTTCTAGTTGAGTGATCACCAGGCTCAACTCGGTGGTACGCTCTAACACCCGCAGTTCTAGCTCTTCGTTGTTGCGCCGCAATTTCTCGCGGGCTTGCTCTAGGCTTTGTTCTCGGCTGTATACTTGGTCGGCCATTGAGTTAAACAAGCGCCCCAAATGCCCCAACTCATCTCGGCGTGACTCATCTAGCTGCATATTGAAATCGCCCGCAGCCACCAGTTCTGTAGCCTGCATGAAGCTGGTTAAGGGTTTGGCGATCTGTTGGCGCAGGACAAAAAACAGCACTAAAATTTCTAGCAATAAAGACAAAAAGCCCAAGAGCAAGATGATGCGAGCCGTTTGGAAAGCGGGTTGCGCCAAGATCGACTTGGGATAGACTGTAACGAAATACCAGTCTGGCCCTTTGATTTTGGCGACAGCTAGATATTCGTCATGCTGCGCGTTGTCAATAATCACCTGACCCGAGCGCAGGGTCTGAATTTTCTGAAAGATTTGCTTTAGATGGCGATCGCCCGACTGCTGAATGTCAAACTCTCCTTTCTTGGCTTGAATCTCCGCTGTACGCTGGGGATGGGCAATCAGGCGACCATCGGAGCGCACAATCATGTTGTAAGCGCCAGGTAAGCGATCGTGGATGGTGCGGTTGAGTAGCTCATCTAAGGTGATGTCTTGGCCCAAAGTGACAATGGGCTTCCCGTTGCGGCTGACTGGGGTGGCACAAGTCACCAACCAAGTTTTACCTACAATGTCGTAGTACAAGCCTGTCCAGACTGTTTCTTGCGCTGGGTTATGTTTTGGGTTAGCCGCCCAGTAATACTCCTGGTCGGGCATGGATAGATCTGAGGTAGCATCAGCGGCCCAAGTTGGCACTTGGGGCCAGTAGAGCACCATAATGTTCTCTGGCAATGTGAAATAGGTGTTTTGCAGCTGATGATGCCACGCCGCACCATACATATTCGCCAGTTGATAGAAGGTGAGGACTCGCTGCCGAATATCTGCATTGAGCTGCACTCGCTTGTCGATGTATACGCCTGCTTCACGAGTGCCATCAAAGATTTCTGAGCGATTGCGAATAGCCCCATCAGGCGATCGCGCAAACAAGCGATCGAATTCAGTTTTGGGATCTTGATCCCCTAATTCCTCTAAGCGCCGGAGCAACTCAGTTTTCAAGACTGCTTGGTTCGTTTCTGCCAACGCAAAGATCGTATTTTCTCGCTCCACCCGCTCTTCTACATACTTTTCCAGTTGCCCCAGTGTTTGGGACTTGAAGCTAGAAATCATGTGGAAATAGCTGATCGTAGTTGACACCACAATCACACCCGCAATCCTTACTGCCAGCTTGATCAGCGTGCGACGAGTCAGAGAACCCGTAGTCCCAGGCAATAAAACTTTTGCTGGAGGTTGAGCTTCGAGTTCTGAGTTGTCCTCCTCCGGGCGTCCTCGCCAGCGCTGAGTCAAGACGTTAGGTAGTAGTGGCTTCATGTAAGGAGGCTCTTGAATAAATTGCTACAGGGCAAATGAATCAACTGACATGAAAGCTGTTTAGAGAACTGGTTAATTGTATAGTCTGCTGCCGCTATGAAATTTAGGGTGATCAGGCTCACGGTTGAACAATTGTATAAAATGTTTCTTTCTTAGATTAGCTAGTTATTCTCTTTGAAAAAACTTATAGCTTTTTCCCCTAGAAAACGGGAGGCGATCCGGAAATTCTCAAAGTTTTTTATTATTTAGGGAGCTAATATTAGCAAAAGTTATTTGGATTATTGATGTATCTATTATTACAAACAATGCTTCAGGCAAATTGCTTAGATTGATGCCGCCAAGTGGCTTAATCTAGATGAGCTAAAGGCAGCCTCTGACCAAGCTCGTCTTATTAAGGGAAAACAGGAAGTGTGGCAATGCTTACTGTCGTTTTTTTAACAAACCTATTAGTTATTTATGACAGTGTAAAGATTTAAATTGATTTTCCTTTAAGTAAGAGAGAATACATTTTTGTTGATAGAGCATTAAGGAAGATGAAGTAGCTCCTCCCTCGAAGTTTTATGTTGCCTTTGGTGTTGTCTCACGAACTGGTCCACCCCTTTAAGTTTTTGTATGACCATGAGATTCGCGAAGGGATGTGTTCTGGCAAAGAGCTGTACTGCCTCTGGAGAAGGTTTCCTGCTGATAGCAGACAAGAAGCGTTTGCCCTAGCAATGGACTTGGCCGAGCAAGACAGTCAAGTATGTATTACCTGTATGAGAGTGGAGTACAAGATCTGGATCAGCTTGAGAACCTTGCCTTCAGATTTTGCTGCTGCTCGACCCATATCAGCAGTTGCTTGAACTGTGAGTTGTGATTGCTGCTCGAATAATTGGGTTGAAAGTGGTGGTACCTCAAGCGTGCCTGAGGGATCTTTCTGACCCCCATGGCAAGTCATCTCTGCGGAACCATAGCCGGATGGCACAATAGCTGAGATACTTTTACCCGTACACTGAGCAAATTGGTCTGTACTGAGTTTTAACCTTGGGCATAGAACTACGCAGCTACGTTTATCTGGACAATATTCAACCACAGCATGCGGCATTTTTGGGAACCGTGGTGCCTGGGTTCTTGCCACTCCCAGGTGATACTTCGCTCTGGGTTGAAATTTCCCCCGGCATTGAAATCAACCGGATCACAGATGTTGCCCTCAAAGCCACCTCGGTGCGACCAGGCTTGCAAATCGTTGAGCGTCTGTATGGCTTGCTAGAAGTGCATTCCCGCAACCAAGGAGATACCCGGACTGCTGGGATGGCGATTCTAGAGGCATTGGGAGCGAAAGAGCGCGATCGCCTGAAGCCACGGGTGGTTTCTAGCCAAATTATCCGCAACATTGATGCGCACCAAACTCAGTTAATCAACCGCTTTCGGCGAGGCAATCTGATTTTGGCGGGCCAAACCCTTTATGTTTTGGAAGTTGAACCTGCGGGATATGCGGCTCTGGCTGCAAACGAAGCTGAAAAGGCAGCTGGGATTAGATTGCTAGAGGTGCAAGCCTTTGGCAGCTTTGGACGGCTGTATTTAGGCGGAGACGAGCAAGACATTCTCGCTGGCTCCAGTGCCGCTCTCGCAGCTATTGAAAGCGTGACTGGGCGTGAAAACCCCACTGATCGAGGCAAGGAATAAAGGAAGCACTCAATGGCAAATCCAGAACATTTGGCGCTATTGAAAATGGGTGCTGTGCGATGGCTGGAGTGGAGAACTCACAATAATGCTGTAGAACCGGATTTGAGCGAAGCAGATCTAAGCGGCATCAACCTCCGAGGCGCAGATTTGCAAGGAGTCAATCTCAAGCGGGTAGACCTCAGCCATACGAAACTGATTGCTGCCAATCTCAGCAACGCCATTCTCAACAACGCTAATCTTCAAGCGGCTGACTTGGTAGAAGTTTACTTGTGCAACGCTGAGTTGGTTGACGCTAGCCTGATGCAGGCAGATTTGCGCGATGCCAATCTCAGCGGAGCCAACTTGATCGGCACGGATTTGCGGGGTACCAATTTTAAGCGGGCTGACCTGAGTGGAGCCAACCTGATTGGCACCGATTTGCGAGAAGCCAATCTCCGAGGCGCAGACCTCAGTGAAGCTCGTTTGAGCCGCGCTAACTTGAGCGAAGCCAACCTGATGGCGGTTAATTTAAGTCAAGCAGACCTTAGCAATGCCACTCTCTATAACGCGGAGCTGCTTACTGCTCATCTTTACCAAGCTAACCTCACCAAGGCCAACTTAATCCAGGCGCATCTGGGGCGGGCGTATGCTTCTAGAGCTAACTTGAGCGAAGCGGATTTATCTAAAGCCGATTGCAGTTGGGCCAATCTCAGCAAGGCCAATTTGCAAGGGGCTAATCTCAGTTACGCCTATCTGCGGGGCGCTAACTTGAGTGGGGCTAATCTGCAAGGAGCCAATTTGCAAGGAGCTGAGCTGGGCTGGGCCAACCTGCACAAAGCCAATTTGCAAGGAGCCACCCTCCCTGATGGTTCTATCCATCGTTAAGTAGGGGTAGGGGCGAACGGCTGTTGGCCCTACAGGTGGAACACAAAAGTTTTAATTCACAATCATGATTTGGCGATCGCCCGGGGTTGGAGTTTTAGTTCCACGCGATCGCCGGGTTTTGGCTCTAATAGTTGGGTTGAGAGTTTGCTAGCCGCTAGTTGAGTGCGTAGTGTATCCGCGCTACCCATTGTCTGGATCACCGCCATCAGCACTCCCTCAAATGTGACATCTCCTCCAGCGGCGGTCGGTAGCATCACTTGAGGTTGCACCAGCTCCGCCAACTCGAAAGCGCTATTTTTGCCTTGAATGATTGGTCCTAATACAGGCACTTTCATATCGATGACTGGGGTGATCACCACATCAATCGGTGCCATCTCCTTCAGGACTGGGGCATGATAGCCGTGAGGTTCGTAATAAAGAGTGAGTTCTGAAGCAAGTTCTTTCAAGAAATAAGCGTTTTCGGTGACGAAGGGACCAATGGGCGATCCGGGTAGGGCTTGAATAGTGACTTGGTTATCTAGATTAAAGCTTTCTCCATGTGCCAGAGTCGTTACTTGGTGGTAGCCCAACTCGCGCACCACTTTAGCAGCGCTAGGGGAAGCAACAACCGGAATTGAGCGATCGAGCTGTTGGAGCGTGGGAGGATGCGTATGGTCTTCTAACCCTTGAGACAGCAAAATCAAGTCGATGCGATCGGGAATTGGACGCTCTTGGGGACGGATGCCCTTAAACAGCCAGTTGATATTACCGAAAACTAGCGGCCCGACTAACCACGGGTCCAGCAGAATTCGCTTGCCTCCCATTTCAATCAGCCAAGAGTTGCTGTCTAGCCAGGTCAGGTACATATTTGCTCGCGTCTCGCTTCCTGCCTTTATTTTACGCAGTTGTTACTGTTTACTCACACAGTAGCGATCGCAGTACTACCAATCGCTTGTTAGCATTGCCTCTGAAGCTTTTCTGTATTTTGAATCACTAAAAGTTTTTCTAGTCAGTTGCCCCCTACGAGAGGTTCAGATCCGGGCAATCCCTGCGATTTTGGTTTGTATGTAGATTGTCTCAGTTTTGCCCTGTTGTTGAATCACCATGAGTTCTCACAGACGCTTTGAAGAATTGATTGAAGAGCGCGCCAAGACGATTGATGGTATCCGAGTCACCATTGAGCGCATCCGCTACTTAATTGATTTAATCGCAAAACAGATCGAATTAGAGCAGCAGTGGTCGAACGCTAATCCTGACTCCGGGCTGAATACAGCTAGGGACGATGATCAGTCTCTAGGCCCCGTTGCCTAGAGACTGATCAAATTTTTTGCTGCTACCACATCTATGATGCACTCCTGACTTCAGTCCAACCAATCCGTCAACTCCTCTTGTTGGAAGTCTAACGGTGTGAATCTGGTTAATCCGCGATCGCCCAACGCAAATAGGGTTGTCCCTTCACCACATTCTGATAGGTGATTTCGCTCAGAGGTCTACCTTTAAGAGAATCTAGATCGAAGCGGAAGTAGGCGTTGCCGAATTGCAACCAAATATTGTACTCAGGCGCATTAGGAGCGACGACCCAACCGACACAAGAAGCGTAAGTTTTCTGCAAAGGTGCACCATAGATCACCACGCGATCGCGCACATCCATGAACTTCGCGGGTGCTGAGGCGATCGCCGACATATTCATGATCACGGTGTTTTCGGCTCCGCCTTCGTAGTAACGCGAGGCAGTCCAGAGACGAATGGTAGAAGGACAATTCCCAGAAGACCGTCGCACTGGTAACGTGGTGTTGGGTGGCCCGGAGAGAATTTCTGGCACCTTGACTGGAGTCGTTCGGACGGCAGCGGATTGGGCGGTAGATGAGCTACTGGGTTGGGCGATCGCGGGGGCAGCAGTGGTTAGGAGCACTGACAGCAGCCCCACGGCAGTTGAAGCTGTGGTTTGAGCTGACCAAAAGTTTTGCATACAGAGAGGTTGGGGTTGAGGAGCTGGGCATAACTCCAAGAACTTCATCCCCCATTTCTTAAGCTGTATGCCAGTCTTCGATCTGTCTACTTATGTTTAGGCGGCTGTGAGTTCGGCGTAACCTTGCAGGTTCTCCGGTTCAAACTGACGCAGCACATGAGTTGCTTGGTGGGTCAGTTCTTCCGACCCTTGCACCACCACCAAGTATTTCCCCGCATTGAGGCGATTGCGGTAGGGCAACGCATCTCCACTGCCCACAGATAAACCCACGCCCCCACCAACCAAGAAAGCTCCCAAAGCCGCAGAAGCAGCTCCCAGAAGCCCGCCAATAATATGGTTACCAACCGCAGCGATCGGCAAGATAGCAATTCCGGTTAGATAGTTGAAGGCATAACCTGCCACAAAGCCAAAAGGAATTAACCAGACAGCTAAGCTTGTCGCACCTTTTTTTGCTTGGCTGTTGGGGTCAATCAAGCCGTATTCATCTGCACTTTTGTAACCCCTGCCCAGAATATCTACCTGACTAAGAGGTAGACCTGATTTTTCCAAGGCTGTGTAAGCGGCCTCTGCCTGGTTCCGATCGGGTAAAACCGCCACTAGATAATTCATACAATGTCTCACTTTCCCGCGCATCCTTTACCTTGAATGGTAAGTAGGTGAGTGAGGTCAGCTTCAGTCTGCGGGGAGAAATAGTCGTGGCTTCGCTAACGATTGGGTGTGACGGTGACAACTTGCGTATCTGGAGCGATCGCTACCTGAGCTAAACCAAATTGCTCAATCACCCAAGCGTTGGTTGTGAGGTGCAAGCTCACCTCTGCGACTCGGTACTGGCTCGGCTCCGTAGCGAGAGCCGCAGGCAACAACAACTGATCCGCTAAATGCACATCAATCGGTGCATCTGTCGCCTGAAATGCCAGGAACTCCTGTACGGCCATTTCTGCGACTTTTTCCGCCGCTAAACCGACTTTGCCGATGGCACTGAACCCAGCCCGACTATGTTGGTATTCTGCGGTGAGAAACATCCCTGCCCCAGGCGCAATCCCTTTTGCCCGCAGGGGTTGCACATCGGATCGCAGTTGCGCTTGCTGTAACAGGTTATAAGCTCGGCTCGCCATCCGCTGAGGGATATGGGCAGGCAACTCTGTCACCACAGCCAATCCTTGCACCTGCTTCAGCTTGCCCCGCTCTAGCACTTCCATGCCTTGCAGTGGTGCCTGGTTCCCCGTAATCTCTAAGGCTACCTCGCCGTTCCCTTGGGGATACCAACCCCACGCTTGTAGTTGCATCTTCGCCTGCACGCCCATTTTCCGCATCATCGGCAGATACACCTGTTCGATGTAGGTAGTGGGTGGACTCCAAGCTACATGAGTCCCACCCCGGAGCGTGACATGAGAACCACCTGGACTGAGGGCTAAAGGCAGCAGAATCGTTTGCAAAATCAGCGCGATCGCTCCAGCCGAACCTGCCCCTGTCGTTTCTGCCACATCAAATTTGTATTGTCCTGGTTGTGGCGACACCGTGGGCCGAAATTCTAGGGTAGTGGAGCCGACCGCATCTCCTACTAGCTCCGCTCGACATATCTCGGCAGCAGCTCGGGCAGCCGTGAGGTGCTGAATCGCTAATCCTGGTTTCTTGCGTCCTGCTCGGATGCGATCGATCCGAATGGCTTGCCCTGTAATTGCTGCCAAACTCAAGCTGGTGCGGAGAATCTGACCGCCTCCCTCACCATAGGAACCATCAATTTGCAACATAGCTTCACCCAACCGTCCAACCGTTTCTCTCTTCTCTCTTAGGTTTACCGCACTATGCTTGTCGCCCACTCTCCCCTTTGACTACTGCTGCGGTAATCAGGTGAGCAATTCGCAGCGCTTCTGGCACATGGCCGCGATCGCTGAGACGAGGGAGAGCTTGAGCAATCAAGTCTGGTGGTGCCCCACACACTTGAAAGTAAAAAGGCGATCGCGCATAGATACAACCCGCTCTTTGCATCATTTCCAATCGGCGATCTGCTTCCGGTAAGCGCTGCATTGCGTGTTTGACTGCCATCAAGTCAGGTTGCCGTCGCATCACGGTCACACAAGGTTTGCCGAGTCGTTCTGCCAGTAAAGGGAGATCAATCACATTGAAGCCACCTAAGGAGATGCCATCAAGCAACACCAAATGCAGTTGCGGCAGAAACTTCCGCCCGATTAGCAACCGACAAAGCTCCTCGGTGGCATCCCAGCCATCCGGTTGAATCTGGCCCCACACCATCCCTTCAAACCGAGTTCCCGCACAAACGACTCCCGCGACTGGCACCGGATCAGGCGATCGCCGGACAAAAGGCGCATCGTCAAACCCAATTACCCGAATCGTCCGATTGTTTCGCAGCAGCCCTTCTAAATCCATGCAATCTCGCTACAGTATCGAGTCTTGATCTTCTCATCTGCAAGACTGATGAAGTGATTTTTAGGCTGTGCCACTATACAAGAAATTTGCTCAAAAGGGAAACCGCAGTGGCACTTAAAGGTGTAATTCTGGATGTAGATGGAACGCTAGTGTTGAGCAACGATGCTCATGCTCAAGCCTGGGTGGAGGCCTTTGCTGCATTTGGTTACGAAGTTCCTTTCGAGAATGTGCGGCCTCTAATTGGTATGGGTGGCGATCAGATCATTCCGCAGATGGTGTCAGATCTAAATAACAAAGAAGGGGTAGGAAAAGAAATTAGCACTCGTCGTAAAGAGCTGATTCTCAACAAATTTGGCAATGAATTAGATTCCGCCAATGGTAGCCGAGACCTGGTTTTGAAGATGCAGGAACAAGGCTTACACTTGATTATTGCGACTTCCGCTACTAAGGAAGAACTAAAAATTCTACTAAAAGTCGCTCAAGTAGATGATCTGCTCCATGAAGCCACTGCCTCTGGGGATGCCGAACATTCTAAACCTGCACCGGATATTGTGGAAGCAGCTCTAGCTAAAAGCCAAATGACTCCAGAAGAAGTTGTGATGATAGGCGATACGCCTTATGACATTGAGGCAGCAGGCAAAGCGGGAGTTGGGGTAATTGCGGTGCGTTCCGGTGGCTTCCCAGATGAGCAACTGGCGGACGCGATCGCCATCTACAACGATCCAGCGGATCTCCTGGCTCACTATGACAATTCTCCTTTAGCTCAGGCAGCATAGTCAGAGTAGTTTGAGGCAGCGGGCAATGGTGGAGCAATGGGGCAAGCTATAAAGTCAGGGACGCAAGTAGGAGTTATTGCTGATACTCACGGGCTTTTGCGTCCTGAGGCGATCGCTGCCTTAACGGGTTCCGACCTGATTCTGCACGCAGGAGACATTGGCAAGCCAGAGGTCTTGGCAGGATTACAAGCCATTCCCACCCCTGCTCTAAAATCTCCTATGCCTGTCATTGCAATCCGAGGCAATATTGACAAAGCGAATTGGGCTGAGGTGATTCCAGAGCAGGAGAGTGTCAAAGTTGCAGACATCTCCATCCACATGCTGCATATCCTCCAAGAACTCAAGTTTGATCCCCAAGCGGCTGGATTTCAAGTTGTAATTAGCGGACATTCCCACAAACCGTTGATAGAAGAACGCGGAGGTGTCTTGTATGTGAATCCAGGCAGCGCAGGGCCGAAGCGCTTTAAGTTGCCTATTTCAGTGGCTCGCCTATCCATCACAGGGGCGAAGGTACAAGCAGAAATCGTCCCATTGGCCGTGTAAGTGGCTTTTAGTCAAGCATCCGGGCGATCGCCTGTTTAGGCTGGTATCAAGGGCGATCGCTAATTGGGTTCTCACTCAACCGAATAAATTGCTAAAGAAAGCAGGGTTGCTGCGGCATAGCCAGTTTAATAAGGACAGGATGATCTGGAGGTTCACTTCATGGCAACTCCTGTGCATAACACCGCTAGCAATAGTCTTTGGCCGAGCCTGCCAGTGACGGCATGGCAAGATACCTATGCAACTCTGCATCTGTGGACTCAAATTGTCGGTAAAATTCGGCTCGCCCTGGCCCCCAAGCTGAATCATTGGTGGCATTCCACACTGTATGTCACGCCCAGAGGCTTGACGACCTCTGCTATTCCTTACCAAACCCGTCTCTTTCAGATTGATTTTGACTTCATCGATCACAACTTACGCATTGAAACGAGCGATGGTGCTACCAGAAATATCCCTCTCGTTTCTCGTTCTGTAGCAGATTTTCACCAAGAGATCATTGGCACCTTGCGTGAACTGGGGATTGCAGTCCAAATCTGGACTATGCCACAAGAAATCGCTGATCCCATTCGCTTTGAGCAAGACCATCAACATGCTACCTATGATCCAGAGTATGCTCAGCGACTTTGGCAAATCTTGCTGCAAACACACCGAGTCATGACTGTATTTCGCTCCCGCTTTATTGGTAAAGCAAGCCCAGTGCATTTCTTTTGGGGCAGTTTTGACTTAGCAGTCACTCGCTTCTCGGGTCGTCTTGCCCCAGAACATCCTGGTGGCGTTCCCCACATGGCCGATTGGGTAACCAGAGAAGCTTACTCGCATGAAGTGAGCAGTTGTGGCTTCTGGCCCGGAGGCGGCACAGTGGCTGAGCCGATCTTCTACGCCTATGCCTATCCTGGGCCTGAAGGGTTTCGAGATTATGTGATTCAACCTGCGGAAGCCTTCTACAGCCCCGATCTCCAAGAATTTGTTTTGCCCTACGCAGCCCTACAACAGGCACCTGACCCCGATGCCATGCTCCTTGCCTTCTTTCAGACCACTTATGAAGCTGCTGCCGACCTAGCTCATTGGGATCGAGCCGCTTTGGAATCTACCAATCAGTAACAAAGATGCGCTCCATTCAACTCTTTATTGCAACTAGCCTTGATGGATATATTGCCAGAACATCCGGAGCAGTAGATTGGCTATTTACAGATCAAGACTACGGCTACACTGAGTTTTTTGAACAAGTCGATACAGTTTTGATGGGGCGTAAAACCTATGAGCAAGTTTTGGGCTTTGGCGAGTATCCCTATCACGGCAAAAAAGGATATGTTTTCTCCAAAACACAACAACAGCAACAAGATAAAAATGTAGAGTTTGTCAGCGCTGGCTGGGTCAACTTCCTGAACCAGTTACGTCACGCTCAAGAGCAAAATATCTGGCTAGTAGGCGGCTCTGAAATCATTCGTTTTTGTCTCCAGCATGGTTTTGTGGATGAACTGATTCTCTCAATTCACCCCATTATTCTGGGTGATGGCATTCCTCTGATTGCTCATGACCCCACTCTTGAGACATTGCTGAAGTTGCAACATACCAAAACTTATGAAACAGGGCTGCTACAAGTTACTTACGCAATTCAGAAGCAGGTAGAAAAATAGCTGCTCAAGCTTGCGATCGCCACAGGCCAGACCCAACCCATTCTGTTAGAGCTAATTTTGCTGGGGGAATACTAGGGGGATTGGTAGAGTTTACTTAACTGTCACGATGGCCATCTCTAATCAGACCCGTAGGATTCTGTGGAAACGATCGGGCGATCGCTGTGCTGTTTGTCAGCGTCAATTGGTTATGCACGCCACTGAATCATACTTAGAGTCGGCAATTGGGAATGAATGTCATATTGTGGCACCCGAACCCAATGGCCCCCGTGGTAATTTCCCGCTGACTGTGGAAGAACCAGATGACTACTCCAATCTCATTTTGCTCTGTCAAGTTCATCATCAACTGGTTGATGCTCAACCCCACACATATCCTGTAGATATGTTGAGGAAGATCAAGCGCAGACATGAAGCGTGGATCAGAGCTGCTTTTAACCTAGATCCGCCAGCATCAGAACCAATTCAATCTCCTTTACTACTCTACAGAATGGAGACTGGGCTTCAGCTCATATCTCTATTGCGCGGTAGCCATGCTTCCCGGTTTCATCATGACCATCTAGATAGTGATAGAACCGAACTGGCAAACGAGTTTTTGCAAAACATTCAGGAGCGTCTTGATAGCTGGGATGCGATCGCCAGTCAAGATAGAATCACTGCTCAACTGACGCTAAACCGCGCTATCTGCAACCTAGAGGCGAATGGCTTGTTGGTTTATGCGGCCCGACAGCAGGAGCGACACCAAGTAGAAAATTTAGTCATAGATGACTGGCAAGTTGGTTACTTATTGGTCGTCAACCAAGCCAACCCCATTACTGCCAATCGGAGTGAAGCTCTAGAACGGCTGATGGGATTCAAGCTGGCAACAGATCGTGAGTTTGCCAGTTATATCCTGATTCAGCTACAACATGAACAAATTCGATAAACAACGAATCAGTACCGCATCATCCGGGCTAAGCCTAAACTGCCTCCTGTTTCTCGACTTGGTTCGTCTTGTACCAAGAACCAAACTCCTGTTTCAGGCTACCGATGCAGGAGTTAGATAAAGATTGGCGTGGCTTTTCCTGCCTGTCAGTAAATAGGCTGTGATGGCTCCTTTCCCCTTGACCTCAATTGAACCTCTAGGCTCGAAGCTGTAGTCATCTCGGAGGCATTCGTAAGTAGCCGCAGTAACTTGAATTTCTCCTGGTAACCCATGAGATTCCATGCGGCTGGCAACGTTGACCGTATCGCCCCATAGGTCGTAAATAAACTTTTTGGTGCCAATCACGCCAGCTACCACTGGGCCTGTGTTGATGCCAATTCGGAGGCTGCAATTTTGGTGATAGCGGCTATTGAATTTGTGAATCTCTTCGCGCATGGCTAGAGCCATTTCGGCGATCGCTTGGGGGTGGTCGGGTCGTAGCGTGGGTAAGCCTCCCACCACCATATAGGCATCTCCAATCGTCTTGATTTTTTCTAAGTCATATTGTTCGCTCAGGCGATCGAAGGCGGAAAAGATCTCATTCAACATCGCCACGAGTGCTTCTGGAGGCACTTGTTCGGCCAATTGGGTAAAGTTGACCAGATCCGCAAACAAAATCGTGGCCGAGGCAAAGCCATCTGCAATATTGCTCTGACCGTCTTTGAGCTTTTGGGCAATGGGGGGTGGCAAAATATTCAGCAACAAGCGTTCTGATTTTCCTTGCTCGATCGCTAATTCCTGATTTGCGGACTGAAGTTGAGCCGTACGCTCAATCACGCGCAACTCCAGCTCCTTAGAAGTTTGACGTAAGCGACCAATCACCAATGCAATTCCTGATAGCGCTAGGAGCGACAGAGTGGTGAGCATGAGGAAGGTGCCACGTAATCCAGCATTGGTTTGAGCCATAAACGTATCGAGCGGTCGAGTAATCTCCAGCGCACCTCGCACATCTCCGACTCGCCAATCTCGTTTCGGGCTATTGGGGTCATTATTATGGCAACTGACGCAACTAGCCTGCATGATGTCTGCTTGGGCATAGCGCAGAGCCGGACGACCTTGAAAAGTTTCGATTCTATAGAAGGGTTGCTCTGGATGTTGGGTCAGATAACGTAGAGCTTCACGCTCAAACTCATCTTTAGGGCCACCTTCAGCTTTTCGGCTAGGAAACGGGTAGTCACTATACAGCCGTACCGACATGCCAGGATTTTTGTCGCTCAGGTGATGGCTCAGCTCGATCAAATAGGTGGCTGGGACTGGGATTGCACCTGGCGTATTTGTGTAGTCATACGTCACTGTAATTCCGGGAACACCTGCGACTCGTCTGACCGCCTCGGAACTGTAGAGGGTTCGAGCTTCTTCAATGGCTTGAGCATACAAGGCAGCGCTCTGAAGTGCTTGAGACTTAATCAAGCTAGATGAGAGCCGCGACATATTCCACAAAGCCCCCGACACCCCAGCAATGAATAGGAGAGTCAGAATCAAAACGGTTTTTCTATTCAGGAGTTGCAATAGAAATTGAATGCCGTTTGAGAAAAAATGACGGGTGGAACGCTCAAACGAGTTAGCGGCTTCTCGATGCATTACTCCTTTCCTGGTTGCTTGCGGTGTTGTCTCTCCATAACCAGTATCTACACCCATTCCGGAGTAATTACTTAGGCTCTGTATACTTTTCGTGCCAGAACCTAGTTTAACCGGAGAGCCACCCAGCGAAAAATCAGTTCATCATGACTTTATGGATCAGGTGCATATCAACTGCGATCGCTCACATAACCTGTCGTTCTAGCACCGCTAAATATCTAAAATCACCAGTGCTGTCCAACCTTCTGGTGTTTGTTCTAGCTTAAAGCGGTGGAGAGTTACGGCTTTCACATCGACTCGCTGCTGGTGGCGTTCTGGATCAAGCTCTTCTCCCTTTGCCATTGCCGTTAGGGAGTAAAGCGTATCCTTTTGCTCAATTTGTACCTGTTGAGGGCGCAGGAGGAGTTGTTCGCTGTCTTTGTAATAGACAAACTCTTGTAGAAAATTAAATAGCAAGAGATCTAACTCGTCGTTATCTAAGGTGAAGGTGCGGGTCTCCTGAGGTGCGATCGCCTCTAGGTTGTCAATCATGGTATTGGTAACGGCATCTCCCGCCGCCAAAAACACTTCCTGCAAATCTTTGCCCCAAGCTTGGAAAGCAATATCTGCGATCGCAATATCTTCTAAAAATTCGTAAGACATACTATTTGTTAGTTAAATCGTAATTATCTTTAAGCTCTATGTTTGCAGATCTAAATTGGTTCTACGTTGCTCTCAGGTAAGGGAAACCAAGCAGAGAAGGTGCTGCCAACTCCACAGGTAGAGGTAAACGAGACCTTGCCTCCATGTAACTCGACTAACCGCTTGGTCAGGGCTAACCCCAAACCTGTTCCTCCATGCCGCCGATCGGTGGCTCCATCTACTTGCTGAAAAGTTTGGAACAGTAAATGTTGATCTTCGACAGGGATACCAATTCCTGTATCGCTAACGGATAACCCTACGAACATAGAAGTAGATGCACCCTGCAAAGCCGCTTCTTCCTCCACCTCCAACACATTGAAGTTCTGTAACTCCACATCAGTTACAACTTGAGTCTTCAGCGTAATGGTGCCGCCAGCAGGCGTAAACTTGATCGCGTTGGATAGATAGTTCAGCAACACTTGTAAAATTCGCTGGCGATCGCCCAGGATAAATTCACAGGCCAGAGGAAGTTCTTGAGATAACTGCTGCTGTTTACTCAAGGCTCGCACCTCTACCATTTCTAGAGCGGCTTGGCATAATGCTGCCAGGTTAAGCTCCTCAAAATCAAGCTCTAGTTTGCCTGCTTCGATTTTAGCTAGGTCCAACAAATCATTGATCAGTGCGAGTAAATGGTCACCACTAGAGTGAATCAGGGATAAGTACTGCTCTTGTTTAGGATTCAAAGCTCCAAAATTCTTTTGCAGCAACACGCTGGAGAAGCCTAGAATCGAAGTGAGAGGTGTCCGCAACTCATGCGACATATTAGTGAGAAATTCTGACTTTAAGCGCGAAACTTCGGTCAGCTGTTCATTCTGGGCTTGTAATTGGCGTGTTAACGCTTGCAATTGCTCGCTGGCTTGCTTGCGTTCGGTGATATCTTCCACAGTGCCCACATGACCCATGAGTTGACCATTATCGGCAAACAAAGGAGACGAGCGAGAATGTACCCAGCATACTGTCTCTCGTCGCTGGAAGCGAAACTCATCTGAGTATGCTTGGCCCGATGACGCGCAGTAAAACCAATAAGCGGCCACTCGCTCCCGATCTTCGGGATGAATCGCTTGAGCCCACCCTTCGCCTAAGGCTGCTTCAAAGGTAAGACCTGCGATCGCCTGCCAGGAAGGATTAGTATAAGTACAATTTCCTTGAGTATCCGTGAGAAAAATCCCCAAGGGAGAACAGGCACTCAAAGAGCGAAAGCGTTCTTCACTTTGCCGCAGGGCTTCTTCCCCTTGCTTACGCTCAGTGATATCTAATGAGACTCCACAGAAAGCGTAAACTTCCCCACTTGCGTCCTGAAGCGGAAATTTGATGCGGAGGAAAGTATGAACGCCGTCGGGTAAGGTCATATCATTCTCAAATGTCATGACTTTTGCTGAGGCAAAAATCTCTTCATTTTCTTGAAAGAACACAGCCGCTGCTTCAGGAGGCAAAAAATCGCGTAGATTTTGCCCTTCAATTGGGTTTCCGAAAAGTGGTCCAAATATCCGATACCATTCGGCGTTGGCAAACCTCATATAACCATCCACATCAATGATGTAAATGATGGCGGGAGTATAGTCTAGAAGGGCCTGCATGTGGGCGCGTGAGGCGGAAAGCTCTGCGGTTCGCTCTTGCAATTGCTGCGCCACTGACTGCAAGCGCTCCTCAGCCTGCTTACGCGCAGTAATATCTACACAAGACCCTTGGAAGAACTGCACTTGACCTGCCTCATCTTGCACAGGGACAGCCCGATCTAAGATCCAATAGAGCGTGCCACTTTGATCTAGAATGCGATACTCGGCTTCAAAAGGTTGGCCTGCGGTCAGGCTCTCTGTGGATGCACGGATCACCCACTCTCGATCTTCTGGATGGATGCTATCTATCCAGCCGTTGCCCAGGATTTGCTCTGAAGTTAGCCCTAGCCAAGCGCATAAGTGCTGGTTCATAAACTCATGGTTAGAACTGCCGACAACATACAGTCCGACTGGAGCGTTGTCTAAAATGGTTCTCAGTTCAAGCTTAGAACGTGGCCCACGCTGGTGTTGAGAGGGAACTGTATGCAGTCTCATCAGCGCGCTGATCAATATTCCCTCTAGTGCAAAGACACTCCACTCAACCAGGTCATTCGGCGCGATCGCCCCACTAGAGGTCAGAGATTGCGGAGAGGAGTAGGCGCAAGCAACACCCATTAGAACTGTAGCAAGGAGACCTGGTCCGAGACCTCCATATCTTGCACTCAAAATGACCGGGGCGAAACCAATCAGCCAAGGGTTTGCTGCAATCGTCGAGTCGGAGGCTAGCAAAATCAGGAATGAGGCGATCGCAACTAGCAACACAGCGCTACCATAGCGCCAGAGTTGGGAGAGGGCGACTTCCAAAATGCTCTAACCTCCGTATTTCTGAACAAGCGGTCATGGTCAACAGTTCAGTAGAGTGTAACCAATTGACTCTGATTCATGCTATTGCGGAGAATACGCTTGTCTCAATGCTCACATAACTTGAGGCGCTGTAAGATTTCGATTTGGTGCTCGTTCACCCGTTTGCCAATAAAGACTAGCTCTGTCGTTGCTTGCTCAAAGGGTTCAAAGTCCCAACGACCCGCGACAAAGTTAAATAGATAAATATCGTCTACAAACCGCACAAAGCCCTTAGCTCGATAGACGCTTGGAGCCAAGCTAGCGGCAAACTCTTCAAAACAGACGCGATCGAACGTAGCAGGAGAAGTGTAGCTGAAGGAATCAAACTCTGGCTGGTGAATGTGATGGGGTGGTTGGAGCGATCGCTCCGCTTTGGCAATCCCAAACAATAAGGCTGGATCTATTTGGCCGCGCTGGGTGTGGAAGATAGGAGCCGTTTCGTTAAAGCGGTGAAGTTTAGTGGCGATCGCTTCCAGCTCACTCTCTGCCACCAAATCCACCTTGTTGAGCAAAATGGCATCGGCTGCCTCAATCTGAATCCGCCCAGTATGGCCCACTTGCGGATATTGAACCAAACCATCCGCATCAATCACGGTCACTACACCATCTAGCCGCACCACCGGAATACTTTCTTGAATGTCAAACACCAGTGCATCCGGTTCTGCTAAGCCAGTGGTTTCTACCACAATCAGATCTGGATTGACGGTTTCAATGATCTCATTCACTGCTGCCTCAAACTCACCCAAGAGCGAACAGCAAACACACCCCCCACCCAAGTCAGCCATGCTCACATTCTGGCCTTGAATCACTTTGGCATCGATCGCAATCTCACCAAATTCATTCATCAAGATGGCAATCTTTTGAGAAACAGTAGCGAGAATATGTCGTAGCAATGTGGTTTTGCCACTACCGAGAGGACCTGTAATCAAGGTTAGAGGGGTGCGAGTTGTCATAGGTTTGAGCCAATGCAGCAGCTTTTAGGGGTGTTAAGTTGGCTTGGAGGGCTGGCTGGTTTCTGTGGCAGTAGCGGGACGAGTGGCGACTGAACTGCGGAGGAGATCAAGTAGAACTTGGACGACACAAGCTAAGGCTACGAGCGTTACCAGATTCAGAGATGAGAGGCGACCGCCAACCATCGCTAGGAGCAGCACTAGAACGGCGGATGCAGTGCGATAAGCGCTCAAAATTTTGCGATACCTCGCAGTTCCCAAAGCGCAGCTCATATAGTGAATCCCGGCTAACACCAACAAACAAGTCGCGATCGCCGAGCACAACAGCCACCGTTCCGCACTGGAGGGAATGGCAGTAGCATCATGGGCAATTAGGTGTTCTACACCAACTCCAGCAGCGACCAATCCCATTGCTAGAGGCAGGTGAGCATAGAGCCAAGTGAGAGCAACCCGCATCTTGCCTACTTTCATCGACTTAAGGGGCGACCCATCAGCCGTATCGAAGTACAACCACCACAGACTAAAGGCGATCGCCAACCCCAACAACCCTACAAGGATAGAGCCTAGGCTCCATTCATGTTCTGCCAACCCTCCCACTACGCCGATCACAGACTCACCCAAGACAATTAAGGTAAACAGTCCTATGCGTTCTAGAACGTGGGGCATACTGGGAGGAATTTTGGCAACGAGACGACCCGCAGAGAGCGGGGTAGAGAGGTCTATCGCTAAGCTCACTACCCACAGCCCCAATCGTAAAGGAGGAGGCAGAAAAGCTGAAACTAGCCAAAGTCCAGCACTTAGGCCAAAGCCAGTGGCATACCAAGTTGTCAGCGATCGCGCCGCTGGTATGTGATGTCCCGCGTTGAGATACTGCAAGATCAAGGTGACACGAAACAGAACATAGCAGATGGCAAAGCCACTGCCGGAGCTGCTCAGCCCATGATGCACGTTAACTGCCATTGCTGCGACGATCGCCATCTGGACTAAGGCAAACAAGCGATCGACAATGCTTCCGATATCAAAGCGAGTGGCGTAGAAGGTTGCTCCTACCCAGCACCACCAGATGGGCACAAATAAAACTGCAAATTTTAAGCAGCCAGTCCAGGAAATGTTGCCGCTTAAGCTATGGGCTAGCTCTGCGGTCGCAGCGACGAATACTAAATCGTAAAACAGTTCCAACCAGGTAGCGTGACGCTCAGACACTTGCTCTTCATCACGACGCAAACGAGGCGGTTGCCATAAAGCTTTTGTCATGGAACCTTGACTGTCTCGGCAACAGTGAGAAACCTTGACTACTAGTTAAACGGCTGGCTTGAAGGAAGTAAAGGGGCAGGGAGAACTCGCGGGTGATGGTTTGGTGGCTGGGCGATCGCGATTTGTTCGAGCTTAGTTCGTGACGGTTTTCAAGATAACCGAGCCTTGGGGGCACTCGCCCCCAACCCCCCGCTGAGGGACGGCTGCGTCCCCCAGGCCCCCTCCAGAAGTGCTCGATGGTAATAGCTATAATTCTGTAAATGGTGGCATCTCTAGCTCCTCCTTCCCTAGCAAGGAAGGGGGCTGGGGGGTTAGGTGCCATCAACCTTTGATGTTGCCGATGGGGGTCAGACGCGCCACCCGTTTGCTGATTCCCGCTAGCTCAGCGGCTTCGATCACATCATCTACATTTTTATAGGCACCGCCCGCTTCTTCAGCTAAACCAGATGCAGAAGTGCTACGGACATAAATGCCTTTAGACAGCATCTCCTTTTGCAGCACATCACCACTCCAGGTTTTGCGGGCTTTAGTTCGGCTCATTTTGCGGCCACTGCCATGAGCGGTACTAAAGAAGGTTTGGTCGCCAGTCGGGACTCCAACCAACAAATAGGAACCTGTTTCCATACTGCCGCCAATAATCACAGGTTGACCGTACACTTTGTAGTCTTCTGGGACATCGCTCATATCAGGCCCAAAAGCACGAGTGGCTCCTTTACGGTGAACCAAGAGCGATCGCGCTTGACCATCTACAATATGTTGTTCTAGCTTGGCGGTGTTGTGGGCGACATCATAGACCATCTCTAGACCCAGGTCTTCGGCGGAGCGACCAAACACGTCAGAGAAAACTTCCCGGATGCGATGCAAAATCACTTGGCGATTGGCGAAGGACATGTTGATGCCACACTGCATGGCCGCGAAGTAAGCTTGGCCTTCAGGGGAATCAAAAGGAGCGCAAGCCAGTTCTCGATCCAACACCTTGATGCCGTACTTGCTCTCCATCACTTTGAGAAAGACTTGCAGATAATCAGTGGCGACTTGATGGCCAAATCCTCGGCTACCACAGTGAAACATGATCACGACTTGATCGGGGATGGTGATGCCAAAGGCTCGCGCTAGCTCGCGATCGTAAATGTTTTCTTTTTTAGCAACTTGAATTTCTAAGTAGTGATTGCCAGAACCCAACGTCCCGATTTGGTTAAAGCCGCGATCGATCGCCTTTTCACTCACTTTGTCCGGATTGGCTCCGGCGAGGCAACCATTTTCTTCCATGAGTTCTAGGTCAGCTTTCCAACCGTAGCCATTGTCTACACACCAACGGGCTCCTTGTTGCAACACTTGCCGGAAGTCGTTGCGGGACAACTTGACAAACCCTTTGCTGCCTACGCCCGCAGGCACGCTTTTATATAGCTTGTCTACCAATTGCTTGATGTGCGGCTTAACTTCTTTATAGGTAAGGTTCGTGACGACCAAGCGCATACCGCAATTGATATCGAAGCCAATGCCACCGGGAGAAATCACCCCACCCTGCTCGACATCCATTGCGGCCACACCTCCAATCGGGAAGCCATACCCGAAGTGGCCATCGGGCATACAGAGCGCGTATTTGGTAATGCCTGGTAATGTGGCGACGTTGGTGATCTGGTCAATTACGCCTTCGTCTATGTCTTTGATTAGTTTTTCAGTTGCATAGATTCGGGCAGGCACCCGCATCCCTTCTTTATAAGAAACTGGAATCTCCCAGATCGTGTCAGAAACTTTTTTAGCAACTCGATGTAACGCTTCCATACCAGCGCTCCTGCCCTATCATTCCTACTTCTAAGCATCCCTTTGGGCGAGGATTATACATCCCTATAAAGTAGGAGACAGGTGCAGGGGGTGGCAGGGGCAGACGCCAGCAATTCTAGTCTTCGATTGATGGGAGATTAATGGGACGCTACATGCCGAATGGCGATCGCTGCTGTAAACAAACCCAGCCCCATTGCCAGAGCACCACCAGGAGATTCGCTCAATATTAATATCACCACAAGCATTGCCAAAGATAAGAAAATACTCATAGGGATAGCTCTACAAAAAAGAATTACTTTAAATTTCCCGAAAATCGCTGGTTAACCGCGATCGCTTTGTAACTTTTGTGTAAAAAGCTACAAACTACAGCCACGACGCTACCAATTCTCATCACCGTATCACAGCAAAACTTGGCTTGTCGTCATGTAGATCACAAGACAGCGCACTGCAGATCACAAATTTGTAGATGCCAGGTAGATGCTAGAAAAATTCCTGGTTTTTCTTAATTCGCACAAATCAATCTGAAGCACTCTTCAGAGACACTGAGCGCTCTTTAAGTGCTGCAATTATTGATTAAAGTTAGTTTTATTCCTGACCCGCCTGAATCACTCAGATTTTTTGGCTCGACGGCCTGGGGTCTTTTCCCGCTGCTCTTTGCCACGCCGATTGCGACCGCGGGATTTTTCTTGTTGCTCTTGTTCCCGGCGAACCCGGCCTGGGACTTGCTCTCGCTGCTCCTGCTCACGCCGACGGCGATCGCGCCAATCTACAGCAGTTAAATAGGCAACGCCACCAGTGACGGTGATCAGCAGCCCGAGCGCAGCAATAACGAGGATGTTAGCAACAGTAGCTTCCACAATAACTTTTGAATGAAAACAATCAAGAACGAAAAAGATTTGCCTTTGGAAGAATACTTAGATGCGTGAAGCCAATAACTCTAAGTTTGTTGATTGAGGCTTAACCCCACCCCGCCTATGGTACCCCTCCCCCTAGGGAGAGGGGACGGGGAAGGAGTTAAAACCCGTTACGGCCCCAAACCACCATCGAGATCGAAAAGGTAAAGACAGCGAGGAGAGAAACCCAGCCCAGCGTCAGAATATCCATATTGTTAAAGACAAGCCTATGAAACTACTCCGACCCTTATGATAATTCAAAACTTGAGCAATCAATGCCTCCATTTTGTCCGTTACTAGCTCGGCTCAACCCTGACAATTAATTGCAAATTTAGCGATCGGGTGGTCCAACCTGATACAATCGCGCCTTGACAGGATTGAGCAAAATTGCGCATGGTAAACGGGTCTTTCGAGCTGAATTTAGCAGAACGCATTGAATCGCTCAAAGCAGGAACCTTAGCCGCTTTGTCTGTCTGCGTGGCCTTTGCCGCGATCGCGCTTGTCAACAGTCAAGTTTTGGCTACCCAGTTTGCTAGCCTCGCCAGCCTACAAATCGCCAGTATCGAAGCCAATTTGCTCATTAGTGGTGCGATCGCCATTTTGGCGGGGTTTTTGTTCGGGGTCACCTACCGCTATGTGATCCGCGAAGACCAAAATCCGCACCTCAAGTCGGGTGTAGTACTAGCTTTTGGCTTAGTGCGTGGGTTGGCGCAGGTGGATGTGGGGTTCAATCTCCAAGGAACGCTTTGGCCGTTTGGGGTGCTGGCGATCGAAAGTATCTGCCTATTTGCGATCGCTCGTTTGGCCTTAGACTTTGCGATTCAGCAGGATTGGGTCAAACAGTTTAATTCCAATTAGGCTTTTCACCCAACTCCCCGGTTGTAGCTTGAGGTGAAACTGGGTTGAGCTCAGCAATATTACGAATAAAGCCGCGCCAATTAGCGGATGCAGATTCCGTAAACAGTCTTAGAAAAGTCATGGCTAGTTTGGGAAGTCTTAGGTTTAGTGTCAGTACTTTCTGCCCAAATTTTTGGCAACCTTAAGGCAACCTCAAAAGTTTAGGAAGCTGATGCTGCCCAAAATTAGCTTCTCAAGCAGCCCCTATGCACCACCCACTAGCAGCGACTTCTTGCCAGCCTCATCAGTCAGGCTTCACCCGCTCTCTAGGGCCTGTGCAAAATGGCGAAACCATGATTCTCGACCCTGACGGGTATGTTTGCAGTTGGAATGCAGGGGTTCAAAACTTAGAAGGCTATCAGTCAGAGGAAGTGATTGGGCAGCATTTCTCTTGTTTTTTTCCGGCTGAGGATATGGAGCGAGGTCAACCTAGCCAAGTTCTGGCAACTGCGATCACTCAAGGTCGTGTTGCTGAGGAGAGGTGGCAGGTTCGTAGAGATGGCTCCCGATATTGGGCCAGTGTGGTTCTAACCGCACTATTTGATCTCAATGGACAACTCCAAGGGATTTCTCAAGTTACTCAAGACCTCACAGCCCGTAAACTTACTGCTGAAAAGGGTGTTGAAGACAAACGCTCTGAGGCAGAAGTCGCATTAAGCATGTCTCAAGCAGAGTTAATGACTCTATTTGGGGCGATGCAAGATGTGATTCTAGTGATTAGTGCTGAAGGCCGTTACTTAAAAATTGCACCGAGTTGCGCTCCCCTCCTATACCGCCCCTCAACTGATTTGGTGGGCAAGACCATGCATGAGGTACTGCCTCGAGCAGCAGCAGACTTTTTCTTACACCACATTCAGCAAGCTCTAACGACACAAACCGCCGTCAAGGTTGAGTACAGTTTACCTGTTGAGGATCAACTGATTTGGTTTGATGCCACGCTGGTCGCCTTGACCGAACAATCTGTGTTGTGGGTAGCACGAGACATTAGCGCTCGCAAGCAGGCAGAGCAAGCGCTAGTGGATCAAGTGCGACTGGCTGCCTTCCGATCCGAGGTTGATGCTTCCCTGACTCGCAGTGATGACCTCCAGGAAATGCTCCATCAATGCACTAATGCGGTGGTGGGCCATTTAGATGCTGCCTTTGCCCGGATCTGGCTCCTCAACCCAGAAGAGAACATTTTAGAGCTGCAAGCTAGCTCTGGTCTCTACACCCATCTTGATGGTGCTCATGCCCGTGTCCCAGTCGGCCAGTTCAAGATTGGCCTGATTGCTGCCGAACGTGAGCCGCACTTAACCAATACGGTGCTGGACGATCCTCGGGTTGGCGATAAAGCCTGGGCGCTGCGAGAGGGTATGGTGGCTTTTGCTGGCTACCCCCTCATGGTGGAAGATCAGTTGTTAGGTGTAATAGCTTTATTTGCTCGCCAGTCCCTCAGCACTTCTACTCTAGATGCTTTGGCCTTTGTGGCTCAAGAAGTTGCACTGGGCATTAAGCGCAAGCAAACAGAAACTGCCTTGCGCCAATCTGAAACCCAACTACGAGAAAAAGCCCAACAACTAGAATCAACGCTCTGGGAACTGCAACAAACCCAAACCCAAATTATTCAAAGCGAAAAAATGTCTAGCTTAGGGCAGCTTGTCGCTGGGGTGGCCCACGAGATCAATAATCCCGTCAACTTCATCTATGGCAACCTGAAACACGCGAACGAGTATACACAAGACCTCTTAGGCCTACTCCAGCTTTATCAACAACATTATCCCCATCCGATCGCAGCCGTGGAGGCGGAAGCAGCGGCCATCGATCTTGATTTCTTAGTGGAAGATCTGCCTAAACTGCTCTCTTCAATGAAAATAGGAGCCGAGCGCATCCGGCAGATTGTCGTCTCTCTGCGTCACTTCTCTCACATGGATGAGGCGGGGATGAAAGCGGTTAACCTCCATGAAGGTATTGACAGCACCCTGATGATTTTGCAGAATCGTTTCAAAGCTGGGGATGGGCACCTTGCCATTGAATTGGTCAAGAACTATGGTGATATCCCTTTGGTCGAGTGCTATGCAGGACAGCTCAATCAAGTATTTATGAATATCCTCACCAATGCCATTGATGCTCTGGAGTCACAGAATCAACAGCGCTCCTTGCGAGACGCAGTTCAGAATTCAAGTCGAATTTCTATTTACACAGAGAGAGCCAGTGCTGATCGAGTCCGAATCAGGATTGCTGATAATGGACCTGGACTATCGCCAGTGGTTCAACAACGCTTATTTGACCCCTTCTTCACGACAAAGCCTGTCGGCAAAGGCACAGGTCTAGGCATGTCAATCAGCTATCAGATCGTGAAAGAAAAGCATGGTGGCTCTCTACACTGTGTTTCTGAAATTGGCCACGGTGCAGAATTTGTGATCGAGATTCCCATTAGCCAGGAGCCAAAATAAGAGCTCAAGCGATCGCTAGCCTTGGATGCCTGAACTTAAGGCAGCGCAAATTCGGCAAACTCAACCGGGACAAACAACATCTGGCGATCAATGGCAGAGAGAATTTTGTGATTGGCGCGATCGGATTGGAGACATTGACAAACGAGGTGCGCCACATCAGCCCGATGAATCATGCCGGATACCTTCGGATCTTCTGTCAGCACTGCATTTCCGGTTGCAGGTTCAGACTTTAAGCCACCCGGTCGGACAATCGTGTAGTTCAAGCCACTAGCAATCAGATGTTGCTCTGCTTTCTCCTTCTCAATTAACACAGGCCGTAACGTCTCTAATGCCTGTGGGGAAAGCGCAACAATACTCTCGCCGCTGCCAATAGAAGATACCAACATAAATTTTGAGGCTCCTACTTTCACGGCTGCATCTACTAGGTTTTTGTTGCCTAGATAGTCGGCTCTTTCTCCATCCTTAGGCAAGCCACCAATGGTGCTGATCACAGCCTGAATTGGGGTTCCCTGCATTGCCTGTTCTACTTCAGCGGCGCTTAAAGCATCGCCCAGCACCACTGTAATGCCCATTGCTTCTAGTTCTGAACGAGCTGCCTCAGAGCGCAACAGGGCCTTTACCTGTATGCCTTGTTCGACTAAACAACGAGCGATTTCTCGGCCTACACCCCGACTCGCACCCGCCAGGAAAACATAAGTCGTAGTCATCCCTAAATCTATCCTCATCAAGCCTGATTAGTTCCATAGTAGAGGTAGGCATCGCCAGAAACCTACCGCTGCTCCTGGAGGAGCATCAACAAAACGGTTGCTAAAGATGCTGAAAGATCACAGAGAAATTGTTTGCAGGCATCGGTACCGTCTCCAATAAAGTCAGATTTTGAGCGTTGGCTGCTGCGACGACATCTTCTAAGTGCCGCACACCCCACTCTGGATTTTGCGATCGCAGCATCTCGTCGAAAAACTCATTGCTGGGAGCCGTGTGCTGTCCACTTTGCTGATAAGGGCCATAGAGATACAGAATGCCCCCCGCCGGAAGTATGCGTCCTGCGCCAGCCATTAGTCCTAGACAAGCTGACCAAGGCGCAATGTGAATCATATTAATGCAGACGATCGCGCTAATGGGTGGCTCAGGCAGATCGTTACCATCGCTGACTATCTCAACAGGCCAAACAGGGTCACGGGCATCTAATTGTAAAGGCGATCGCAGCTGCTTGGACGGCCATTCTTGTTGCCACGCGGCAATGCTTGCCACCATTTCAGGATTGGGGTCGCTGGGCTGCCAGATTCTTGGTTGGAGGCGTGGTGCCAAGAAGATGGCATGTTCTCCAGTGCCGCTGGCTAGTTCCAAGACTGTGCCTGTGTCAGGTAACACCCGCTGCAACACTTGCAAAATCGGCTCTCGGTTGCGAGCAGTTGCAGGCGCATGGCGACAAGCATGATTGTTAGTTTGGTCAGTCAAACTGGCTTACCTCTCATTTCTCACCTTGCCCATCGTAATAGCCTGCTAGCAATCAGCATCAGTTACAGTGAGTAAATTGCCATTGTCATTTTTGTAGCTTAAGTTTCCTCCGTGCATTTAGCTATGCAACAAAACCATATTCCGACTCAACCTTCTATCAAAAAAGCAATTGTCATCGGCGGTGGTATCGGTGGCCTCACGCTGGCCCGGGCTTTTCTAGATGTCGGAATTGATGTTGAACTATATGAAAAGCGATCGCTGGATGCCATGCTCTCTGGGCCAGGCGGTATCTTTATTCAGCGCAATGCCATCCGCATCTACCAACTGTTATGCGCAGGTAAGCTTTACAACGCTCTTTATGAAAAGGGTGGCAAAATTGGCAAAGGAGGATTTTTTAATCAGAAGGGTCGCCCCTTATACATCAATGCTCCAGAGTTTATTCAAGAAGAGAATTTAGGGATTTGTTTATTACGACCGGAGCTTCAGCAGATTCTCTATCAAGCTCTCCCCCCAGATAAGGTACATACAGAAGTCGCTTTTGAGAAATTTGAGGACTTGGGCGATCGCGTGCGAGTCTCCTTTCAAGATGGCAGCAGCACCGAAGGAGATATCCTGGTGGGAGCAGATGGACTGTATTCCAGGGTAAGAGCTAGTCTAGAGAATTGTGAGCGTCTGACACCGCCAGTTTATAGCGGTACCACTTGCTGGCGAGGTTATTTTTCTGGTGTTGGGCTGCCGTTGGACCCAGAATACAGTTGGTTGGAATTTTGGGGTAAAGGCAATCGCTTCGGCTACTTCGATGTTGGCGACGGGCGCTTTTCGTTCTATGCCTTCCAAAACACCGCAATGGGGGGTGAGGACGCTAGCCAAGGCGGTGCTTTGCTCATGTTGCGATCGCTGGCTTCCAACTATGCTGAGCCAGTCCCTACGATTGTGAATAGTCTGGGTGAGTATCCAATTTATCGGGATGATATTTTCGATCGCGAACCGTTGGGTCAGCAGTGGGGAAAAGGCCGAGTGACTTTAATCGGCGATGCCGCCCATCCCGTACAGCCTAGCTTAGGCCAAGGAGGTTGTATGGCCATCGAAGATGCTTTCGAGCTGGCTAAGCAGTTAAAGCAAGCAGGCGATCGCACCCAGATAGTATCCTTACTACGAGAATTTGAAGCTAGCCGCAGCCACCGAGTTGCTCAGGTATTCACCTCCTCGCGGCAAGTCAGCCAACTGGGGCAAACTGAGTCCGCAGTGGGTTGTTTCATGCGCAACTGGATTTATCAGCTGACTCCGACTTGGTTGGGAGATTTACAATTCAAGTGGCTCTTCGATTACCACCCTACTTGGGGTTAGCAAGATTGAGCGGATTCCGAAAAAGCTGCGGCAGCTCTATTCAGCCTGATCGCGACTTGATTATTGAGGAGTTGAAGTTTCCTGAGCAGGCGTAGAATCAGGTCTCGTTTGCCGTGCTAAATATTGGCTCAAGGCATAAGCCAAGTCACCTCGCGTGATTGGCTGGAGCGGATTAATGCGGTTCCTTTCCACATTGACAAAGCCTTCATTCAGCGCCGTTGCCATTGCCTTACGTGCCCACGCAGGAATGTTTTGGGAGTCAGGATAGCGAGCCAAAATCGCTTCTACGGTCGCATCTGGGAACTGATACACGCCATAGGCTTGAGCAAAAATTGCCAGGGCTTCGGCTCTAGTTATTTTCTGGTTGGGATAGAACAAACGACCGCGATAGCCTGTCATGGTCTTTGTTTTCAGCACCGTTTGGATGTCTTTATAGCCCCAGTAGTTAGGCGATACATCATCTACGGGCACTGGCTCACCTTGCTTAGCCGCTGCTCGCTGATTCAACTGAAACGTTTTGACTAAGATAGAAGCCAACTCGGCGCGACTGAGCAAATCAGTTCCACGAAAATCCCCGTTACTATCTTTTGTCATCAAGCCAGCCGCAACCACCGCTGCGATTGGATCAGCGACAGGGGCGATCACTTCTACAGGTTCACCCAAGGGTGGCGTCTCAGGTACAGATTGCGCTTGCACTACCAATTGCAAGCCTTGTAGCAATACCACTAAAGAAATGGCGCTGAGTAAGCGGTGCATCTCTTACATCCCTCCTGACTATGCCAACTCTACAAATTGCCGATCGCTTAAACCCGGTAGAGCTTTTGGATTCAAACCTCTCGCCAGAGTTTTCGGATTCGGCTTAACGAACGTGCTAGAGATTGCGTCGTTCAGTCGGGTCAACTTAGTTGATGACCCCGATACCCAAGTTGACGAGGCAATTGATTTTATGTTTCAGCAAATTTACTCATCAGCCTCGATTAGCGATCGCTTTGGTTTAGTTGGAGTCAGCGATCGCCGCCAACACGGCTTTTGGAGCCAATTTATCCTTAAACCAAATAATTTTTGCAGGAGTATCTTGTACCTTTACGCCTGCTTTTTCGAGGTTTAAGCGCTCGGAAATGGCCAAAATTAAGTTGTCGCAACCCGATTGGCGCACCTGGGAAAATTTCTTGCGGAGATATTCCGGTCGCCAGTAACCCACAATTTCGAGCAGAAACGTCCGACCATCGGGATGTACAAGGCGAAAGTCGGGAATCATGACACTGCCCGGAATCGGAATTAGATCTACTTCTCGTTCCAATTTCCACTCAGATTTCAGGGAATCCCAGCGATCGGCAAAGGAAGCTTCTAACATGCTGTCGTAGGGCTTGCCGGGAGGATAATGAGTCACCAATCCGCAATCGTCTTTGAGGCTGAAGTGGCGCAATTTGGGTTCATTCGTGTAAAAGTCACGGGTTTGCAAAGTGGCTTTCAGGTTCCACTTCGTCACATGCAGCATCGCCGGAATCAGTTTAGCGATATCCAAGCCGTAGCGGGTGCTGACTTTGAACAAACTAGCAGGCCCATCAATCGTGATCGTAAAGCCATGATCCGCATCACCTTCAATGTAGGTCATCAGTTGAAACAGCTTCAGGTAACGGAACAGCAGCTTGTATTCACCCGGATCGTTGCGATGTACATTCAAGATAATATGGCTGGCTTTGTAGAATACACCTTGCACTTGCGACAAGTTGTAGCGATGCAGCAACGCTTCTGGCGTAGGTTCTTCAAATTGGGTGAGGATGCGGTTCTCTGCCAAGTCGGCATACAAGCCAGCGCGGATTTGGTCTGGGAAAACTTCTCGCTCTAGTTCTTTGCTCAACGAATCTGCCAACCGATCCAATGTTTGAGGAGTCGCCTGCGGACTAGGCAGCGTATTCGCAGCAAAGGCAAAAACTCGTTCTCGCAACTGCTGCGGCTCTAGAGGGCTGATGATCTCAAACGTACACATAGCACTCTTGAGCAAATGCGCCAAACCCCGCTTCATCCGGTAATCGGGGGTGTCTCCTTCTAACTCTTGCAGTTGCCGATTCAGTTCTCCCTGCGTCTGCCCCACAACATCTCGGAACAGAGAGATCAGCTCAGAAGCGATCGCTACATTTGTCGCCTCAAGTTTCAGGCGTTTCGGGATGATCTCCTCCCCACTGTATCGGTGAATCAGCAGCTCGGTGGGTAACATGGGCGCTTATCTCGTAAGGGCTAGAGGTAGGATTCGAGGGGACAATTTCTAATTGTCGGGGTTGCTGTGCAGGTTTGGGCTTGAATTTGGCAGTAGTCGGGGCAGTAGTAGAACGACGGCGATCGGAGGTGTTTTCTTCGCTGGTCTGCTCTGCCACCACTTCATACAGCATGGCTAATTTCTCGCCTTCTTTGCTGCGTCGGAGTACACGTCCTAAGCGCTGAATAAATTCTCGCTGTGAGCCAGTACCAGAGAGAATTATCGCGACACTGGCTTCTGGTACATCAACCCCTTCGTTGAGTACGTGAGATGTCACCAGAGTTTTGTAAGTGCCGTTGCGAAAGCGGTCTAGAATTTCGTGGCGTTCTTTGACTGGGGTTTGGTGGGTCAACGCTGGAATCAAGAAATTTTGCGAGATCCGATAAACCGTAGCATTGTCGTTAGTGAAGATCAGGATACGTTCTGGATAGTGCTGCGATAACAGATCTGCCAAGACTCGCAGTTTTCCTTCTGTGCCTAAGGCGATCTCCTTCGACTCTCGATGGGCTAACATGGCTCTCCGCCCTGCCTGCGATCGGGCACTCGCCTGCACAAACCGCTGCCACCCCTGCATACTCCCCAGGCGGATATTTACATCTTGCAAAAACTGATTGCGAGTTTTGATCAACTCATCGTAGCGATCGCGCTCTTGGGCCGAGAGTTTTACCTTAATCTGCACCACTTCATGATTCGCCAGTGCAGTTCCCGACAGCTCCTCAGGTGTGCGGCGGTAAACTTCCGGACCAACCAGAGTTTCTAGGTCCGCATGTCTACCATCGGCGCGTTCTGGTGTGGCAGTGAGACCTAAACGGTAAGGAGCGATCGCAAACTCGGCAATGACGCGATTGAAGTCGCTGGGTAAGTGATGGCATTCATCAAAAATTAGCAGCGCATATTGGTTGCCCAAGGATTCTGCGTTGATCGCAGCGCTGTCGTAAGTCGAGACAAGGATGGGGGTGCGATCGCGGGAGCCTCCCCCTAGCAAACCAATCTCTACATCTGGGAAGGCAGCCATCAGGTGGGCGTACCACTGATGCATCAAATCTAAAGTGGGCACCACAATCAACGTATGGCGAGGTGTGGCTTGCATCGCCATCTGCGCCAAGTACGTCTTCCCAGCCGCCGTGGGCAACACCACCACACCTTGCCGCCCCGCCTCGATCCAGGCCGCTAGCGCCTCGCTTTGGTGAGGATAGGGTTGCATCTCCACACTCGCCACCAAAGGCAATGGCGCAAAAATGCGGGCTTGATCTTCAAAGGCGGTGCCGTCGGATTGCAGCGCTTCTACCAATTCGCGGTAGTGAATTGCAGGAATTCGGAAGCGTTCTACCCGGTCGTCCCAGGTGGCAAACTCAATCCACGCTTTACCTTTCGGTGGTGGATGCAGAATCAATGTACCCCGATCAAATGAGAGCGTAGGAGTGCGAGCCATCAGTCCCTAGCAGTTGTTCCCTTCCGCTCATTCTATAGGTTTAGTGAGATTCGGGCGATCGCTGTTGTGGGGAGGAACAGGCGTATTGAAATTTCTCCACAGAACCAAAGGAATGCTAAGCGACCCTAAAACAGCCACAGCAATCGTCATCACCCAAACCAGCCATCGACTGGGACGATAATCTCCTCGCTCGATTTGCCAAAACACCTGGTTGTAGTGCCAACCCGCGATCAAGATGGTGGCAATTCCCAGAATTACCAAACTCAATCCTAAGTTTGACGAGTTCAAAAACGGATGCACTCGCGTGCTCTGTTGCGTCAAAGTGATTTGCAGTTGCTGCAAAAATAGCCCGAAACGAGCGATCGCAAAGCCAAAGCCAATCAGCGCGATCGAGGTTCGTAGCCAAGCCAGAAAAGTCCGCTCATTGGCTTGGTGTTCGCGTTGGCGATCGACTGTTGGTTTTTGAGTCATGACTTTACCTAAGCGGGAGCTGTTCTAGGAGAAGAGTTGCTGAAAATCCTAAAAGCTTAATTCAATATTCCATGCTAGGGTGAAGGTAGTGAAGACTATTTTTTACTATCTAATTAACTCTATCAGCATCTCTAAATCTGAATTTCTACACAATCTGATCTAGGGATTTCCTACAACATGGATTCAATGTAAGCCGTCTATCTTGCGGTGTTGTAGAGATTAAAATAGACCTTCTGAAATCGAGATATTCAGGTGCTGAAGCACTTGGCATTTGAGGAATTACTTAAAAATCAATAAAACTGTAGCTCTAGTTAAATGCTGATTATTCGTATTAGTTTGAGTAAAAAATTGTCATTGAATTAAGCTGCTATGGCTTGGATTCAATTCAGCATTCAATCCAATAATAAAAACTGGGAATAAACAAGATGGATACTCAAGAATTTTTGCAACAATATGCAGCAGGAGAACGCAACTTTAGCAGAGTTAACCTAGTGCATGTGTGCTTAACAAATGCCAAGTTGGTTGGGGCGCATTTAACTGGAGCGCACTTGGTTGGCGCAGACTTACGAGGCGTGGATTTGACCAATGCCCACTTGGAGCAAGCAAAACTGAATCAGGCTTGCTTGGCCGATGCGGAAATGATCGAGGTCTGCCTGATTAGCGCCGAAATGGTTGGGGCTGACCTCAGCGGAGCCGATTTAACCAAAGCCAATTTAAGCGGTGCTGACCTGCGGGGAGTCAAGCTGGGAGGAGCTGACTTGAAGGGCGCTAACTTAAGTAAGACAGACCTCCGGGGAGCCGATCTTAGGGGGGCAGACCTGAGTGGTGCAGATTTACAGGAAGCCCAACTAGAGGGGGCCGACCTAGATGGAGCGTACCTAGAATCAGCAGACTTACGGGGAGCCGCGATCGCAGGTACAACTCTAAAAGGCACAGGATTGGCTAGCACCCGCATGCCCGATGGCAGCGTTCATGCCTAAGGGAAGGCTTTTAGCAAACGCATCATAGCCTGACCAAAGTAGGTTGGGCTTCCGGTACCACAGGAGTGATCGTGGGGTCGTAGCCCAACTGCTCAGTAATGCGTTGTCTCGCTAAAGCCCGATATTCCCAAAAATGCTCCCCAGCGGCGCATAAGCCCAGATACATTGCCAGAGTTTGGGGCTTGTTTCGTGCGATCGCCCATAACTGTCGCCAAAACTGTCCGCGAATTTCTGGTCGTCGTATTCCTTGGTGCCAGATTAACTGACTTACCAGCCGTAATCCTCTACCCGGCGTAAACTGCATCATCTGCTTGCGGCCTGAGGGAGGCGTAATGTTGAGGCATTGCTGAAAAGACCGCCTCAAGTAGTTAGTCGGTTCATACAAGGTCCAAAAACCCTCTACATACTCTTTGGCAATCTCGGCGATTGGTCGAGTGGGAACGAAATTCATTAAAGTATTCTGGTCGCCGACATCCGTCACGCCTGTACCTGCGACCAAACGTTGCTCTTGTTGCAGCCGATTCCATAAAGCCGTGTTGGGCAGAGCTTGCAGAATCCCCAGCATGGGTTGAGGGATATTGGTTTGTTCTACAAAGGCTTGAATTCGCTCTCCTGCACCTGTGCGCTCTCCGTCAAAGCCCAGGATAAAGCCAGCGTAGATTAGCATCCCTGCGTCATTGATTTTGCGGCAAGCCTCGATCAGCGGGTTACGAGTATTCTGCATCTTGCGCGTTACCTGGAGACTGTCTTGATCCGGCGTTTCAATGCCGAGGAAGACTGCGTAGAAACCTGCTTCTCCCATCATCTGTAGCAGCTCGTCATCTTCTGCCAGATTGACGGACGCTTCAGTCATAAAGGTGAAAGGATAGTTGTGTTCCTGCATCCAGGGAATCAACTCTCGTAAAAAGCGTTTGACATTGCGCTGATTGCCAATAAAGTTGTCATCCACAATAAAAAGCGAACCTCGCCAGCCTAAGTCGTACAGCGCTTGCAACTCCGCTAAAGCTTGCTGCGGTTCTTTGGTGCGGGGTTTACGACCGTAGAGTGTGATGATGTCACAAAACTCGCAATTGAAGGGGCACCCCCGCGAAAACTGGATCGCCATCATGAAATAGGCATCCAGTTGCAGCAAATCAAAGCGGGGCGGCGGGCTTAAGCTAACATCTGGTTTTTCGAGAGAACGAAAGATGCCTTGAGATTCTCCCTGGGCGATCGCCGTCAAAAACTGCGGCACCGTCATCTCTCCTTCATCCAGGATCAGATAATGTGCTCCGGAGTCTAGGGCATCTTGTGGCACTGATGTAGGGTAAGGCCCGCCCACAGCTACTTTCTTGCCCAATTGCACTGCTTTTTGAATCAGGGCGTGGAAGTCTGGTTTTTGCACCAGCATGGCGGAGAGAATAACTATGTCACACCATTCCCAGTCCGCCTCGGTTTCAACTTTGACGTTGCGATCGTAAAACCGAATATCCCAATCTTGAGGTAAAAGCGCTGCAACTGTAATAATTCCTAAGGGGGGAATAGCCGCTTTGAGTCCAGCTATTTCCATAAAGCGATCGTACGACCAAAAAGACTGAGGAAACCGAGGATAGAGCAGTAATGCTTTCATAGAGTCCTTGGCGTAGCTTTAGACTTAACCTTGGCAGGAGAAAATACCCCTCACATCTCGCAGAAGGCAGATCTTCAAAGGCCAGATCACTGTCGCCGTTGTAACAGAGATTGTGTAGTGCTACGAGTTGCTTGAGGTGGCTAAGCCGTGACGTCCTTCCAGCAGGGCACTCACTGCATTAACCACAACCTGAGCAGACCCCGCAAAAAATTTCTGGTCAATCTTGTCTGGGGTATCACTGGGCTGATGGTAGTGAGGCGTGCGGAAATTTGCTGTATCTGTAATTACTACTGCACCAATCCCTTTTTGCCAAAACGGAGCGTGATCGCTGCGGAGCAAGTCTGGAGTCAACAAACCTCGCAGTGGAATCGGCAAAGTAATCACCGCGGGTTGTCCAGGTTTTGCAGGCTGATGGAAAGCTTCTAGGAGTGGTAGATGTTCTTGATCGCCGATCGCTGCTAAAAAATCTCCTTGGCTCGTCTCCGGTTGGAAAGGTAAACCAACTGGATACTTTTGACATCCTGACTTGTAGCAGGCATATCCCAGCATTTCCGGGATAATCACGCCTTGCAAATCTTGTGGCAGGTTGGCATCGGAGGTAAAGGCAAAGCTACCTAGCAAACCCCGCTCTTCTTGGTCAAAAAAAGTAACTCTTAAGGTGCGGGGAGTCGAGTGCGAACCTAGTAACTGAGCTACCTCCAGCGTGGTTGCGACTCCGGTCGCATTATCATCCGCTCCGGGAGACCCTACCACCGTATCAAAGTGAGCGGCCACGAGAATGCTGCCTGCTTGTGGGTCAGTCCCCGCTCGCTCAGCCACCACATTCACCCCACTACTAAACACTTGCAGGTAAGGTTGCCAGCCTGCTTGCTCCAAAGCTTTCAGAATATATTCTCTCGCTTGCAGGCGATCGCTCTCACTGTGCCGCTCAAAGGCCAAAGCCTGTACATGGGCAAACAGCCGCTTGGAATCGACCGTAGGAGCATTAACTTGGGAAATTGAAGGAGCGGCGCTGGAGGCGGGCGCTGACGGTGAAAATTGGGACAACTGCTCAGATAGGGCTGTATCCTTGCGGAAGTGATTCACAGCTAGATAAGCAGGCGATCGCCCAAGCCAGTTTTGCCCTGCCACTATCCCCAGCAGCACTGTCAACAAAAAGAGCGCAACCAAAATCCATTGCCGCTTCCGCATAATTCGCCTGCCGCGATCGCAACTTGGTGATCCTAGCTCGTTTGCCATCCTGGTTGCAGGTAGTCTTTGCAGTCAAGATAGAACTAGAAGCCGCAATAGAAGTCGAGATCTATCAGCTTCTCAGATTACTGCTCCTGTTTTAGGAGAACGACTATGCTCCCCAAATTAGCAATTTCATTCACTGGCACCTTGGCAATGCTAGCCATCGTTATAGCTAGCATTGCTCCCGCGATCGCTAGAGAAGAAGTCCCCATCAATAGCATCATCATTAGCGGTGTAGATGGCAGTGGCACCGCCTTTGCCAGTCTCTCAGTGCCCGATCGTGGCAATGACCAAGCTTTCTTCGATAGCGAACTGAGTCTTTATGACCTCCACATCGCCAAGATGTATGAAGTCACCGATGCTTTATGTCAACGTCGGTTCACTTTTCCTTTTAACCAGCCGCTTCAAGTTTTTCAATGGTCTTATTCAGCCAATAGCATTCCCATTGGTCAATTGCAGATTAGCTGCCGTGAAGCTGAAGATGTTGCCAACACCTATGGACGAGCCTTTTTGTCAGAATCCACCGTGATCCGCCGACCTCTAAGCGCGGACTCATCGCCCAGTGCCGAGATTCTCCAAATCCCCACCCTGAATCTCGCAGGATACCAAGTGCCCCTATGGAAAAGCTATACCCGTCGCCTACGGCTTAACGGCAACTATTAGCGTTAAGTTAAGGCGCAGCCTCAGCCTGTTTTCGCTTGGCGTAGTCGAAGTTGCGCTGGTACTCCTGCAACTTAGTTTGTGCCGTTTCGTAGTTAGCACTATCAGGTGACACTTCTTCTAGGAGCAGAATGGCTTGGTTCCACTGACTAGCCACAGCAGACCAATCTGCCTCAGTTTCTGCTGACTGCCCCAAAGTTGAGGCTTTTGTGGCTCGATTGATCGCTTGCCGAAATGGATCATTGGCATCTACTGGCTTAGTAGATTGAGCTGGAGCCATTTTCGGGGATGCAGTTGGCGTTGTCGCTGGCAGCTCAGGAGATGTTGCTGGATCGGAAAGCGAAGGTGCGGTGACAGGTTCAGGCTGCGGAAGTTGCCGCTGTTGATAAGCATCAATACCAAACCAGGTACCAGCAACAATTGCAATTCCAGAAAGCACCGCCATTGTGATTTTGAAGATGCTGTAAGGGCGATCGCCCAACACTTCTCCCGTCTGGGCATTCACCATTACCTGATACTGCTTATTGTTGAAGCGGTAAGCCGAAAGCCACACAGGCAAAAGAATGTGCTTAAACGTGATAGCACTATAGGCCGTGGAAACAGAATGCACTCGCTGCTCATCTCCCCCAATATTGCAGCATACATCCGAGTGAATCACTGGAGCCATCTTGCCTTTGGCGGTTTCAAACCCTTCTTGCAAAGTGACTTGATACCGTTGAGCCTTAAACCCTGCCAAAAACGAAGGATTATAAGGAGCCAACCGAGACAAATCCCAAGGCTCCAACTCTTCTAGGCGCTCAATATTTGCAGACTGTGAAGCTGCTACCAACACATCATCAAAGAAGCGATCGACTCGGCCAGATACAGAATTCCAGCGAGTATGCCGCACTTGGCGAGTCTTAGTAACCGTTTTGCCCTCAGAATCAGTTTCTTGATAGGTTTCTGTCACATAGTAATAAGTCCCCCGCTCCCCTTGGTAATGGCTGACCGTGAAAGAATCGTAGGTCCAGAAAGGCAGGTACATGCCTTGCAAACCTTCATGCTGTGCCATTTTTTTCAGACCATTGGGTGCAAACCAAAGCTTGCCTAACCAGTGGTGAATTTTTTCACGAGCGGCTTTTTGCCCCACACTAAACGGCAACACGGCCTCTGGGGTAATAAGGGGATCTGCTGACTTGGGCTGAGCCACAATACTGGTGGCGCAGAAGGGACATAGCCCAGCCACATCGGGTGGCTCAAAATCAATTTGCGCCCGACAGCCCGGACAAACCACTTCCAGCGCCGTCGTTGAGAGCGCTGCCATTTTCGTCCGACCTGTATTGAGATATTCCTCATACGATCGCTCCACCACTTGCTCTGCACTCTGAGGAATGATTTCCTCTCGACCGCAGTAAGGACATTTCAGTTGACCTGCTTGAGGGTTGAACTGCAAACTTGCCCCACAACCAGGGCAAGGAAATTGTTTAATCAGGGGTTGAGTAGCGGTCATGGGGGTTCGTTTAGCTCACCGGAGGCGCAGGTGGAATTGAGGCTAGAACTGTGGCTAGCTCAGGCACTTCTGCAGCCAACTTCCAACTTTCCATCCCCGATCGCCATACGTGAGTTTGAGTCGTTAAACCATTTTGAGGTAGTTGCTCTGGCGTAAATGGCCCCAGATTCTGACCACCCCGCGAAACAAACCACTGAATTTGGACAGGTGGTGGAGGGGGTGTTGTAAGCGCAGCGGGAGGTGCCACAGGTGCAGGCGGTGCCGCTTGCCCACCTTGAAGATTAGAGATGAGCTGCTGTCCCATCGCCAAACCCACACCAAAATCCAGTGCTTGATTGCCGCCTCCCGGATTGTTGGCTGAGGCCTCAACCGCGTTTGCCGCCTGGAACTGAGCATATTGCTGCATGTTGCCCAAAATACCCATCGAAGCCCGTTTATCTAGGGCAGTCTCGACTTCAGGGGGTAGCGAGACGTTCTCAATTAGTAACTGAGTGAGTTCTAGCCCAAATTGCTGCACCTCTGGCTGCATCCCAGCCCGGATGGTTTCGCCCATCTCCCCATAGCGAGAAGCAAAATCAAACAAGGCAATGTTGCCTCGGCCAAACCAGGTGGCAAAGGCCGTGATGATCATGTTGCGGATTTGATCGCTGACTTCATCTACCTGAAACAGGCCGTCTGTACTTACAAGCTGACGAATCAGTTGAGCCGGGTCTGCCACCCGGATGTTGTAGCTGCCAAAGGCCCGCAGACGAACTGGACCTAATTCTGGATCGCGAATCGTAATGGCGTTGGGTGTGCCCCACTTCAAATTGGTAAAAATCTTAGTGTTGAAAAAGTAAACTTCTGCCTTGAAGGGAGAGTTAAACCCGTACTTCCAGCCGCGTAGGGTGCTGAGAACAGGTAAATTTTGTGTCGTTAATTCGTAAAGCCCAGGACTAAACGTATCTGCAATTTGCCCTTCGTTGACGAATACAGCCTTCTGCCCAGGGCGTACCGTCAGCTTAGCCCCCATCTTAATTTCGTTGTTGTGGCGCTGAAACCGATAGGCGATCGTATCGTTGCTTTGATCGAGCCACTCAACGATATCGACAAACTCGCCTTTAATCTTGTCAAAAATGCCCACTCGGTTTTCTCCTAGATTTACCTGAGCTAGTCCTTAGACTCGTAATCGTTTGGTTGTGCTACTAGATACCTATCTACTTAGTGCCCATTTAGTAGGCAGAGTCATCATTTGAATTCAAAAATCTTGGATGAAGTTCCAGAAGAAGCCATTTAGCTACACAAACCTTGACGAGCTGAGCTGAAATCAGTAACTTTCAGGAAAACTTTATGAATTTTGACGAAAACGGGCAAACTGAACTAGGGGAAATTCAGGAGCTATGCTACCTAGAATTCGCCTCTCGTGAGTCGCGTCCCTGCATAGAACCGTGAGGTGGAGCCATGAAAATCATGCACAGAGCAATCACAATTTTGGGAGCCCTTGTTCTTTTGGGTGGATTAAGCCCAGTGGGACTGGCCCAATCGGAAAAAACCAAGCAGCCTAAGGCTCAAGATTTCTATCGCAGCGGAGCCCAGCAAGCCAAACAAGAAAATTACGATGCGGCTCTGAAAGAATTCGATCAGGCGATCGAGCTAAATCCGAATTATGGTTCCGCTTATGTGAATCGTGGCTACATTCGGTCTACGCTGGGCGATAAGGAAGGGGCACTCGCTGACTTCAACCAAGCGATCGAGCTGAATCCGAATGATCCGACGGCCTATGTGAATCGGGGCAATCTTTATTACCAAGGTGGCAACTCTCAAGCGGCCTTAGAAGACTTTAATCAAGCGGTTACACTCAAGTCTGACTATGCTGCTGCTTATCTCAACCGAGGGTTTGTACATTCTTCTCTAGGAGAGAGCCAAGCCGCTCTGGCAGATTTTGACCAGGCAGTGAAGCACAACTCTAACTACGCAGAAGCTTATTTGAACCGAGCAGTCATTCGGGCCGCTCTAGGCGATCGCAATGCCGCTCTAGACGATCTCGATCGTGCTGTGCAGCTCCAGCCTAATTATGCGGAAGCTTATTTCAATCGGGGATTCGTCCGCGCTGCGAATGGTGACCAAACGGGGGCGGTTGATGATTTCACAGCGGCTATTCGAGTGCGCTCTAGCTACGCGGAAGCCTACGGAAACCGGGGTTTTGCGCTGGTAGCGATGGGACAACCTCAAGTGGCGATCGCTGATTTCAATCAAGCCATTCAACTACAGCCCAACTACGCAGAAGCGTATAAGGGTCGAGGGGATGCTCGTGCAGCTTTAGGTGATCAGCAGGGGGCAACCAGCGATTACTCTCAAGCCCTGGAGATCAACCCCAACTATGCGGTGGCCTACGCGACTCGGGCTAAGGCTCGCTCGAATGCAGGAGATGCTCAAGGAGCGCTGGAAGACTACACCCAAGCGCTGAGCATGAACGCCAGTGACGATACTGCCTATACCGAGCGGGGTATGAACCGTAAAGCTGCTGGAGACCCAGATGGAGCGATTGAAGACTACAGCCAAGCCATTCAAATTAATCCAGGCAATGCGGATGCCTATTTCCAGCGAGGCTTACTGCAATTGAGCCAAGGCAATCGTCAACAGGCATTGGCGGATATGGAAACAGCTGCAAATCTCTATCTCAAATTGGGTCAAGCCGATGGTTACCGTAATGTCTTGGCTCAGCTCAACCAAGTCCGCTAAACCTGTTTAGTGGCTGTACTTCTGCTGGTGAACTGTTCAAATTCCAGAACCTGCGATCGTACTGGCTAACGATGGTCTAACTTAACGATCTGGCTTGGCCAGTGCACTTGGTTAGTGCACTTGGTCAGTGCGGTTATTATGGATACTGAGTTTTTGAGTTCGCCACTTAAACTTCTTCGGGTTGAGGCTCGTCTAAGTTCGTAAGGCGATCGCTTGTGAGTAGCTCATTGACTTGCTCTAAGCTCCAATAATGATCCAGGCGATCGCTTACTAACGGCAGAAGCATCTGGACACGGTCTTCTAGCTCTACCAAATATTCTAAAAGCTCCATAGAACTTAATTACTCCCCCTAAGTGACTTCATTCGCACTCATTTTTATTGCTGTTAACTCCATCCCTAAGGCTTTCCAGCACTCAGCATCTCTTGACTCATTGTGTAATTCTTAGGTACTAGAAAAGCGACTTAAATACCAAGAATACGTGATTTTCATCACAGACTAAAACGGCTCAGTCAGACTACCGGGAGCTTTTGATCTGCTTACTATACTCACTCAAAGGCCACTTCAGCACTAATAGCTATAGAAGCAAGCCATTTCCAGGAGGTTTTGTATTCCTACACACTGGAAAATTTTAGTAGCTTACCAGATTAATTTTGCTCGACTGTGGAGAAGGAAGTTGTTAGACCAACCATCTCCACAGTCATAACTCTGGTAAGTACTGTGATGTAGTGAATTACAGGGAGTGATCAAGGATTTAGCATGGATGTGAATCAGATTTATCAGCAATATGCCGATGGGGAACGTGACTTCAGAGGCGTAGATTGGAGCGATGTTGACTTATCAAACGCCCATTTAATTGAGGTTGATTTAACTGGAGCTAACCTCAGCCGCGCTAACTTAGCTGGCACCAATTTAGCCTTAGCTAAATTAACAGGAAGCAATTTGAGCAGTGCTAACTTGAGCCGTACTAACTTAACCGGAGCTGACCTAAACCGAGCAAATCTCCGGCGAGCAAAGCCTGTGGGGGCTATTCTGATCGGGGCAGATCTAAGTCAAGCCGATTTTTCAGAAAGTGATTTGACAGGAGCCATTCTCAGTGCGGCTAATCTGCAAGGTATCAATCTGCGAGCCTCAGTTTTGCGAGAAACCGATTTAGTCGGAGCTAATTTAACTGGAGCGACTTTACAGAAAGCGAATCTGAGTGATGCCAATCTAAAAGGGGCAATTCTACGCAGCGCTGAACTAGTAGGGGCCAACTTAACCCGGGCTAACTTAGCAGGAGCAGATTTGCTAGGTGCCAACCTGAGAGATGTAATTATGCTTGACAACATCATCTACGAATAGCCATCATTTTTGGGCTAAGGATAAGTGGTTGTTAGGTGAGGTGTGCATGCAGAAGTGGGAGTATTGCGAAGTTTTCTATTTTGTCAACCGGGTTGGTTCTACCTCGACCCTAAGGCTACAGCTCAATGGGGAACAGCAGAATAACGTTTCTAGCGTGATTGAGTTTCTCAATCGACTCGGTCGGCAAGGATGGGAACTGGTGAGCCATGTGGTCAACCAGGAGATCATCTCGCGGGACGATTACGGCAAGTATATGTACACCAGTACCTTCAACACGCTGACCTTCAAACGCCCTCTACCAAGTTAGAAGAGCTAGACTATTAGCTTTTCCCCAACGATTACTTGCTCACGGGTTGTGCATCTCAGCCATATGATTTACTCACAGACCTCCGTTGGCCCAATGCTCCTCCCGTGAACTAAAAGTTAAGCTGACACTACTGTTTTTCAAGCGTTTTGCAAGACTCGCAGCGGTTTTGCAACAGTTTTGCACGATTAGCCACAGTTTAGACTCATACCAATTTCTAAAAATCGGGCTACAAATGATTGGCTGTAGGGGCGAACGGCCATTCACCCCTACGAATATCTGCAAATAGAATTTAGAGAATTGGTATTAGCCAAACAACTCGAAGCAGCACTGGATCGGAGACTGCTAAGTATAGGAATGGCCGTAGTGCCGCTTGGTAAAGCTTTTGGGGGTATTTACGGTCTTGGCTAATCACCAGCTGACTACTGGGCAACACTTTGTCATGTCTCCGTCTCAGTAGATCTACTCTCCACCAAGCTGTTCAGCTGCAAAGATTGGGGTTAGCACAGATCCGGAATCATCTAGTGAAGCTTTGTTGTCAACTCTATCGCTAGTTTTTCTTGCAGGTTCTAGTGACGCTGGTACCCGCCTGCCCTTAAATCCAGATTTCCTAAAGCTTAAATTACCCTTTTAAGTGGCGATATTCGGTGGATTATCTGAGAACCTAAAGAGAGACTGTGATTATACGGGATCTTAATTCCTTACGATTACTCAGTATAATTAGCACCTTGCTTAGATAGTGGTGATCGAGGAATCATCAGCCACCGTACGTATTCATTCAACAGCCCTATTGGAGAATGCATCTAGCATGGAAACTTTAGCTTTTGTTCATACCGCTGTCGCCTACGCTGACCCTGATTCAGAGCCACAATTTTCTTTCCAGCCGCTTAACTTCAAGCTCCTCAATTCTGGATGGATGAGCTTGGCGGCGATCGCGATCGGCTTGGCAATTCTCAGTACCACTTCAGATGCAATGGCGGCAGTTATAAAACGTGGCTCTAGTGGCAGTCTCGTCGGCACTATACAGTCAGCCTTGGTTAATCGTGGCTACAACACGGGTGGCGTGGATGGTGTTTTTGGTCCTGCGACTGAGTCGGCTGTCATTCGCTTTCAGCAACAACAAGGACTGAGCGCTGATGGCATTGTCGGTGCGGCAACAGCGGCAGCTCTAGGCATCAATAACGGCAGCATCACTGGTGGTGGCGGTGGTGGCGGTGGCGGTGCTCCTGGCACTTACACAGTTACTGCCGGAAGTGGGCTACTGATCCGCTCAACCCCTAGCCGAGGAAGTGCGGTAATTGGCAGTTTGGGATACGGCGGGCAAGTGAGTATCACTAGCAATCGGGCCTCTGGGGACGGTTACACATGGGCACAACTTGCGGGCGGTGGCTGGGTAGCAGCAGACTACCTCAGCGCTGGCGGTGGCGGCGGCGGCGGCGGCGGTGGCGCGCCGAGCGGTGCGGTCACGATTTCGACCAATGGGAGCGCTCTCAACATTCGCTCTGGTCCCGGCGCTGGCTACGGTGTAGTTGGCAGTTTGTCCAATGGCTCACGAGCTAGCATTACTGGGCGCACCTCCAACGGGTGGTATGAACTGGCTAATGGAGGCTGGGTTTCTGGCTCTTGGATTTATTAACTTCGATCTATTAACTTCCGATCTTTAGCGCCCAACCTGCGGGACTGTGGGCAGGGAGAAATCTAAGGGAGCGCGATCGCCTAGCCATTGGGTTTTAGCTGAGGACTGATTTGCTGTTTGCCATTGGCTGAGCACCTGAGCGACCTGCGATCGCGTCATCCCAGGTTGAATTTCTGGGCGATACAACATCCGCAACAGCGCCTTATCAATTTCGCTGTATTCGGTGGGGTCAGTCCAGCCCTGGAAAAAGATGCTGTCGGGGTAGCGGTTAGAATCTTGCATCAAGCCGAGCGATTGGGTCAGTTCTTCGCGGATCAGATGCGATCGCTCCTTCTGGCTCACCCCAACGGTCGAAATCAAAATTTTGGCATTATAAATGGTATTCTGCTGGTCCCAATACGTCCAGAAAAAGCCGTAATTAAGTGCTTGGTAGTTCGGTTCATACCGCCGGAAATCGGACTCCGGTACAAAGTAGATTTCCATGTTGGGGTTGTCTTGATCCATTTGCAGTTGCAGCCCCTCTGTCACCCCCTCAATATCTTGGATAACTGCCTGCAACGCGCGTAGATCTTCTGAGGTCGGTGACCCGTGAACTTTAATCTTTACCGGACCCTGCCATTTCCGGACCCTAGAAGCTGACGCACCAAACTCGCCACCCATTGCCACTTCTAAGAAATAGCTGATTTGCTCTGGGGTGTAGCTAGGTAGCCCTAGGCTCTTGGGGCGCAGCGTTGTTACCTTTGTGGGGTTTGCTGAGCTGGGTTGAGGACGAACGGCGATCGCAGACGAGTTGCCGAGAGACGGAGCTGGTAATGGCGATCGCTGAATCTGTACCAAGTCACTCCGCACCCAGCCTGCTAAGCGAGTTCGCTCGAAGCGAACATAACTCCAAGTTGCACCATCTCGCCCCCGCGCTTCTCGCAACACCTCAACGCGATCGCCAACCCATCCTGTAGAAACTAGAGATGCGACCGTGGATGGGGCTGAACGCACATTAATTTGCGAATCTGCATACCTCGCTTGCAACATCGCAGGTTTCGCCCAACTCGGCAAGCCTACACTCAGGGCGATCGCCGTGGGAGTCAAGGCAAACAGAACCATCTGACGCATCGCCGCTAGCAGACTGAGTTTCACTGTCATGGTGCTTTTAAGTTTCAAAACGCTGGGGGCTACTAAACATAATTCCCCACTTTATTCGGAGTGTCTGGTCCCACATCCGTTTGATTTACCCAAATTGATTGACCAAACGCATAGGTGCGAAAAACTGGCGCGATCGCCTTCTCAGTCGCGGCAAGCCACAATAGTCTTTACAGATGTCTTGTCCCCAAACCCAGAAGCCAACCCGGAAGGGGAGCCGTTGTATAAATTACTTGGAGAAATTGCGTCATGACCCTTGCCCAACTATTTGATGGTGCCAATCTGTTTGTGCTGCCTTTCTGGGGGTTGATGATTCTGCTGCCCAACTGGAGTGTGACTCGGCGCGTCATGAGTTCGCTACTTCCATTTGTGGTCTTAGCAGCGCTGTATCTCTATCTGTTTGTCAGCACGATTACGCCGGAATCAGCTGAAGCCTTGTCTAACCCTCAGCTAGCCGATATTGCTCGGTTTTTTGCGGTCGAATCTGCTGCCGCTACTGGTTGGGTGCATTTCTTGGTCATGGATTTGTTTGTCGGTCGCTGGATTTATTGGGAAGGCCAGCGTACTGGCATTTGGACCATTCACTCGATCGCTCTTTGTTTATTTGCGGGCCCTCTAGGCTTGCTGTCTCACATCCTCACCACCTGGATCACCCAAACCTGGTTTAGCTCATCTACACCTGCCACCGAGACAGCCGAAGCGTCATCAAAAGTGTCATCAGAAGCTTAGACCTGATACTGTTGCCGCTCAGACTTCAACGCTGCCTTGACGCGCTCATACTCCGCTTCAATGTGTTGCATCAGTTCTCTAGCTAATTCGATTTCGTTAGGATAAGCGATCGCGCCTAGCTCTTCACATAGGGCTGCCAGGGTTTTAGCTCCTAAAGTCACGCTGCTGATTTTCAGGCTATGGGCGGCCTGCTGCAATAAATCCAAATCTTCCTGAACAATCGCCATCCACATGCTCTGGAGCACTTTAGCGCCATCTTCCAAGTAGGTGTCGATCACTTCGACTAAAAATTCAATGGCATTCTCGCCTACCAACTCTTGTAAGGCTTGTAACGCCTGTCGATTCAGCACATCTTCTGGCGATCGCGTTTCTCCACTCCGTAAGGTTTGGCTTTTGGAGGGACAACTATTTAAGGCTTTCACAAGCGTATCTAGTCGAATCGGCTTGCTCACATAGTCATTCATCCCAGAGGCTTTGCAAAGCTCGCGATCGCCCTGCATGGCGTTGGCAGTCATGGCAATGATGTAGGGGCGGGTGTCTGGAGACCACTCCTGACAAATACGGCGAGTGGCGGTGAGGCCGTCCATTTCTGGCATTTGCACATCCATCAGGACCAAGTCGTAAACCTGTCGTCGCAAGGCCGAAAGCACCTCTAAGCCATTAGCCGCAATATCTGCTCGGTAGCCCAACTGTTGCAGCAAGTGCAAAGCGACTTTTTGGTTCACCACATTGTCTTCCGCCAGCAAAATTTTGAGAGGATGACGTTCGGCAATTTGGGCATCAAAGCGAGAGAAACTAGAGCGCGTTGAGCGTGCTGGGGTAGGCACTCCGGCAAAAATTTCATTCAAGGCATCATAAAAGTGGGATTGTTTCACAGGCTTGCTCAGAACTGCCGCAAAGTTTGCGCTTTGCCTTTCAATCCCAGATTGTCGGAGGGTCGTCAATAAAATCAGTAATAACTGTGAGCAATCTTGTTGCTGGCGGATGGCAGTAGCGAGCGTTAAACCATCTGTAGTGGGCATTTGCTGATCAATCACAGCAACATCAAACTGTTCTCCTTGACGTAACCAAGTCAACGCCTCTGTGGCGGAGCTGGCTGCTCGTGCCCGCATGCCCCAAGACTGAGCTTGTAGCATTAAATTCTGCCGACTGGTAGCATTGTCATCCACGATTAGCAGCCGTTTCTTGGCTAAGCTGGGCAACCGCATATTGAAACTGGTTGATAAGTCCTCCGCAACTTGGGCAATCACGGAGAAGTAGAAAGTAGAGCCAGCGCCCACCTCACTATCTACCCAGATCCTGCCTCCCATCATTTCGCTCAGACGCTGGCTAATCACCAGACCCAAACCTGTACCGCCATATTGACGGCTGGTGGAAGAGTCAATCTGGGTAAACGGTTGAAACAAGCGGTCGAGGCGATTGCTGGGAATCCCTACTCCCGTATCGCGAATGGCGAATCTAACGGCATATTCTGTATTGTCAGAAGACTCAGCATTGTACCTACGCAGTAGTTGACGTGCTTTCACTTCTACGGTCACTTCGCCAGTTTCCGTAAACTTGACGGCATTGCCAATCAAATTCACCAAAATCTGCCGTAGCCGAGTGACATCACCCACGAGCGCCACAGGCGTATTCGGTTCAATTAGGTAAGCTAGTTCTAAATTCTTCTCAGCCGCTCTGGGGGCCAGTAAATCTAGAACACCTTCAATACAGGTGCGTAAGTCAAAGGGTTGCTCTTCTAGATCCAGCCTGCCCGATTCAATTTTAGAGAAGTCGAGAATATCGTTAATGATGGCAAGTAACGATTCGCCACTGGTACGAATGGTTTCAGCAAAGTCTTGCTGCTGAAGGGTGAGAGGGGTATCCAATAACAACCCTGTCATCCCAATCACCGCATTCATCGGTGTCCGAATTTCGTGGCTCATGGTGGCCAGAAATTCACTTTTAGCTCGGTTGGCTGCCTCGGCTGTCTGCTTAGCTTTTTCTAAGGCTAGGTATTGCTCAGTTAAGCGTTCTCGTTGGTCAGTTTCTTGTTCTAGGAGGCGGGCTTGGGCTAGAGCAATGCCTACTTGGTCAGCCACTGCTTCTAGCAAGCTAATTTCTTCTAGAGTCCAATGGCGATAGGCATCACACTGATGCAGAGAGATGACGCCATTGGGTTCGCCTTGATAGGAAGTCCGCACAGCCAGCAGCGACTTCAAGCCCATTTGCTCCCAGGCCGCGATCGGACTCTGAAAGGATGAATTGATGCTGATGTTATCAGCCGCGATCGCTTGGTCCTGCGCTAACACAGAAACGATAAACGGATTGCTAGCAACTGGAACATTGATTGGAGACACCGAATCATAACCAGGCTCTAAATACTCAGCTACGACTGGAATTTGCGGCGAGGGACTGGTGACATAAGTCCGAATCAAGCAGCGATTGACACTAAATGCTTGACCAATCTGCCACACCGCCGTCCGAAAAATTTGTTGAGTATTTAAGCTCCGCCGAATCTCCTGCGTAATCTGTTTTAGCAATACAGCTCGATGAAACTGCTGATGGAGTGCTGCCTTCGCTTGTTGCCGCTGAGTAATGTCTCGATAGCTAATGACAGTTCCCACAATCTTGTCACCAATCTTCTGCGGCTTGGAATAACGCTCAAAACTTCTGTCATCCTTCAACTGGAAAATAGCACAGCTCACCGCCTCAGGCCTTGTATAGGACTTCTGAACTTGAGCGAGAAACTCTTCTGGTTCTTGCAGTTGCCCTAGAGCAAAGTCAACAAACTGCTGATCCTGCCGCGATGCCATAATTTCATCAGAAACTTGCCATAGCTCGACAAATCTGCGGTTCCAAATCACCATCTTTCCAGTGGTATCCACTGCTAAGATGCCGTCAGCGGTTGACTCTAGGGTTGCCTGTAGCAGCGAAAAAGATTGATCTAGCTCTTTCTCGGTAGAGCGCCGTTCTGTGACATCAATTCCAGTTGCAACGACATACTCCACCACTTCAGCACAGTCTAGGAGCACTGTATTAGACCAAGCAATTAAACGGCGATCGCCCTCTTTAGTCAGCCAATAATTTTCATGGTGGTTAGGAAACTGCCCTGCTCGTAACTCGGCAAATACAGCCTGAACCATTGTGGTCTCTTCAGGGACGGTAAAAAGATCCCAAAAAGGTCGACCTCGCACTTCAGCAAATGAATAACCTGTGATTTGCTCACAGGTGCGATTGAAGCGCACAATTCGTCCTTGAGTATCCAGCACAATCACTAAAGCAGCAGAGGTGTCTAGGATAGTGGACACAAAATTGCGCTCTTGCCATAGAGCTTCTTCTATTTGCTGACGCTCTCGGACTTCTCGATCTACCAAGTAGTAAACGATTGAAAGAATCACAAGATACAGCAATAGCCCCACCGAGAACATCACCAGCGTTTGTTGAGTGCTGGTTGCAGTTGCTTGTGATTGTTGTCGCAGCAATTGCTTGGCTTGTTGCTGCATTGCTACAGTAAGCTCTTGAATATCATCAAGGTTGTCTTTATTTTCATCTGCCAGTACACGCTGTACGGCGGACTCCAGCCCGTACTGGCTACGCAAATCAATGGTTTGCTGTAGCTCCATCAGCCTTCGGGAAATTAACGTCTCTAACGCCTTAAAGTTTCGCTGTTGGCTGAGGTCATGATGAGTCAAGCTGCGGAGCTGATTTAGGTCTTGCTTAATACCCTGCAAAGCCTCTTTGTAAGGGGCTAAATAATAGGTTTTACCTGTGATCAAGTAGCTCCGCTGGTTGGCTTCAGCTTCCTTGAGTTGGGCGACAGTATCTCCCAAGCTCTCTAACAAATAATGGGTTTGCTCAACCGAATTGCTGGCTATTTGAAGCTGAGTGGCACTCCGATGTGCCGCAAACCCAGTCATCAACAAAACGCCTGCTACGAGGGCAAAACCACTGCGAATCTTAAAACGCAGGTGATATCGCTTTTTTTCCGGCTGCTTGCGCTCGACTGCGGTATGGGCAAGGCTGGCTAAATTACGCCGCAACTCTAGTTGGGTTAAGACTTGACGAGCTAGAGCGTATAAGGCTTCAATTTGCCACTCACTGAGCTGACGGGGTACATAGTCAATCACGCAAAGAGTCCCTAACGGATAGCCTTCTGGCGTGACCAAAGGGACGCCCGCATAAAAGCGGATATGGGGTGCTGAAGTGACGAGAGGGTTGTTGGCAAACCGCTCATCCGCTAGTGCGTCTGGAATAATGAATATTTTTGGTTTGTGGAGAGCATGGGCACAAAAGGCAACGTCTCTAGGAGTCTCCTGAACACTCAACCCCACCTTTGATTTGAACCATTGTCGCCTTGCATCTACCAAGCTGACTAAGGCAATGGGAGTTTCACAGATCTGAGCTGCTAGACGAGTCAAGTCATCAAAGGCTTGTTCTGGAGCCGTATCCAGAATGTTGTACTGAGAGAGAGCTTCAAGCCGTGCTGATTCGTTGCTAGGCAGAGGTGCCTTCATTGTCAATCTCCCATTGAGCAGCCCATTCTCGTTCGTGCTGTTAATGCTGTTAATTTTAGCGATCGCCACCAGCGCGACCCCAACAGCGCTAGATTTGGCCCAGAAGCGGATTGATGGTTGATTAAACTTTGTGCAAACATTCAATCATTCCAGGCTGCCAGCCTTCAACACTCAGTCCTTACCTCAAACCTACTCAAACCTTGGTTGAACCCGCCTAGACTCAGAAGTCTCAGGCTACCCAAGTCTAGTGGTAACTAACACTGTCCTGTAGTATTCCCGAAAAATCACTTTCGGCAATGGTCCCGCTCGCAGAACAGAATCATTGCTGAGATCACTGCTGAGGAGACCCGCTTATGTTTCAACGCTATCAACTCCATCGACCGACTGGTTTAAGCTTGCCATATCCTTACTTGTATCACTGCACACAGCTAGCGATCGCGTTGGTTTCCAGTTGTGCGGTTACCTTAGCAGTGGGGCAGCCTAGCCTGGCCGCTTTTGTCTCACCCCAGCGTAGTCAGCGAGGGATGGTAGTGTCGGCTCATCCCCAGGCAAGCAATGCAGGGCTGACGATGTTACGGCAGGGCGGCAATGCCGTAGATGCAGCCGTCGCTACAGCCTTTGTCCTCTCAGTCGTAGAACCTTTTTCGGCGGGCATCGGTGGGGGTGGCTTCTTGCTATTCCATGCGGGTAAAACGGGTAAAACCACAGCCCTAGACTTTCGCGAGCAAGCACCGCAATTAGCCACTCGCAATATGTTTTTAGATGCGCAAGGACGAGTCCGCCCCCAAACCAGTGTGGATGGACATCTGGCGGTGGCAGTGCCAGGAACGGTGGCGGGACTTTATGAAGTGCATCGCCGCTATGGCCAGTTGCCTTGGGCGCAAGTGGTCAATCCAGCGATTCAATTGGCACAAGGCGGTTTTGAGATAACGCCTCGCTTTGTGGAGTCTGCCGCAGCCCGTAAAGCAGTAATTTTGCGGAATTCAGCAGCACGGCAAGTTTTTACTCGCGATGGTGTTTTCTATGAAGTCGGCGATCGCTTAGTGCAGCGCGACTTAGGCAAGACTTTGCAGGCGATTGCTCAAGATCCCCAAAGCTTTTATCGAGGCTGGATTGCGGCGGCAATCGCCCGTGATATGGCTAAAAATGGCGGCTTAATTACAGCCAAAGATCTCCAGCTTTATCGCCCAACTTGGCGCACTCCGATTTGCGGCCCGTTTCGGCAATACCAAGTTTGCTCTATGCCACCCCCTTCGTCTGGGGGAGTTCACTTATTAGAAATTTTGAATATTGTGGGCGACGCCGACCTCAAGAGTTGGGGTTGGCACAGCCCTGATGCGTTGCATTTGCTGGCCAGCGCCATGCAGATTGCCTATGCCGATCGCGCGGTCTTTTTAGGCGATCCTAAGTTTGTCCAAGTTCCTGTTAAAGCTCTGACCAGTCGAGCTTATGCGGCCACAAGGCGTCAAGAAATTCCACCTCGACAGGCCCGCTCCTCCAAAGTCGTTAAGGCGGTTGATCCAGCGGTTCTAAAACGGTTTATGACAACAGCCGAGTCTGATGATACGACTCACCTGACTGTAGTTGACCCAGCTCGCAATGCGGTCAGCCTCACCTTTACGGTCAACGGCCCGTTTGGAGCTGGAGTCGTTGCACCCGGTACAGGAATTTTGCTCAACAATGAAATGGATGATTTTGCGATCGCCCCTGGCATTCCCAATCTCTATGGGCTAGTGGGGAATGATGCCAATGCAATTGCCCCTGGCAAAATTCCTCTTTCCAGCATGACCCCAACCATCGTGACGGAGCGGGGAAAACTGCGCTTAGCCGTAGGCTCTCCCGGCGGTAGCACGATTATCACCACAGTCCTCCAGATCATTCTGAACGTTCTGGTCTATGACATGAACGCTGGGGCTGCCGTTTCTGCCTCTCGCATCCATCATCAATGGCTCCCCGATGAACTTAGGGTAGAACCTTGGGGACTGGATGCAGCCACGCTGAAGGACTTGCGACAGCGTGGCTATCAGATTCAGGAGCGATCTCCTTGGGGAAATGCCAACTTGATTGTGGTAGCACCCAATGAACAGCTAGAAGGAGCCGCTGATCCCCGTGGAGAAGGAGCAGCCCGAGGCTTATAACCTCAATCATGAAATTGATGGAACCGAGTTTGGTTTTAACTATAAGAGAGCTAGGCGTGGCGCAAAACTGCTGGAGCTTACGCAGCCCGCCGTACCACTTCTAGCTCTAGCATGGCGTCGATCATGGCCCAAGCTTTGCCTAAAGCTTCATTCAATTCAGTAACTCGAATGCCATAACGCACTTTGCCGCGTTGCCACTGCAACCATAAACCTCGATTTTGCTCTGATTGCTTCAAATAAATCGGGATGGTGTGGTAAGTCGTGTAGGGTTTTAAAGGAGCCATTACTAAAACCTCGATGCCAAAAATGGTGATATTTATTCAAAAAATAATTGTGGACTGCACCCAGGTAATCGTAAGAATTTAATGCTATCTATCCGTAGATTCTAGTGGAATGCTGAGGCAGCTCAATCTATCTTTTTAGATAAATTATTAATTCCCTCTAAAGATATATAGAAATGTAGCGATCGCTCTCGGTAGTTATTTTTTGTGGCTGTGGAATACAACTTAAAAGTTAGCTGAAATAGTTTTTAGTTAAATATAAATGCTGACTCTTAAAGCTGTGCAAGTTTCTAGTAAAAATTATCTTTTTTAATAGAAAAACTATCTAATACTGAATTTCGGGGCTGACGGTGTTATGTTTACCAATTCACTTAGTGAAGCGCCTCTCACAACTCACCAACCTGAATCAATCTAAGCCATCATTTAGGGCTGCGATATTCCTACTCAAATCTCAGAGTTGGCTGAAATTGAGGTGAGAGATTAGGATAGAGGCTTCGATCACAGATTGCCGTGAGCAAATTGCAGTGAACAGATTGCAGTGAACAGAGCCTGACCGACTCATTTGGGAGTCAATGCTATGGAAGCTATGGAACTAACAATGACTCACGCGCTAAAAGAGTGGGCTGTCGCTGTCAGTGCCTTGGTGCAGGGGCAAACCATTTTGCTACTGCGAAAGGGGGGCATCAAAGAGCAAGGAGGTACTTTTAGAGTGGCTCATGACTCAGTGGTGCTTTATCCCACCTATGAGCACCAAAAACCTAATTTGCTCAAGCCTGCCTATGCCCCTCAAGTCCAACCCGTAGCCTCTGGATGGCACCCTGAGACTGTGCCAATCAGCGCTTGGGCTCAAATTACCCACATTCTTCAGGTCGTAGAGGCAGCAACTGTCGCTCAACTCATGCCCTACCACATTTGGAATGAGCGGTTTGTCAGCGATCGCTTGAAGTGGAAACCCCGCACCCCGCTCTATCTCTTATTATTGCGGGCCTATCGCCTACCCCAAACTCAAATGATTCCCTATCGTTTAGAGTATGGAGGTTGCCAGTCTTGGATTGATTTAGCTACTCCAATATCACTGGTTGACTCCACTCCAGTGCTCAGTGACGCAGAGTACGCTCGCCAAACTGAGGGGATTCAGGCGATGATCAACGAATCGATTGTGAAGACCACAGCAACTTCTCTATAAAATAGCGCTATCCCACGGACGCATTCCTCAATTAGCAGTCACAACCATGCCTAAGCAAAGAACTCGGTTAGCTCCTCGCACACCTGCTCGTGAAAGACAGCCTTTATCTTTTACCTTAGAAGATATTACGCAAAGAGATTTCTTTGTTGCTTTAGGAATTTGGGTGTTTTTAGAAGTTTTGGGTCTGGTGCTGTTTCCAGCCCTAGGACTTATTCAACCAGGCGATCGCTTGAATGGCTGGATCGCAACTAGTGTGCCAGTCGGAGTCATTGGGGCGTTTTTAGTTGGGGCAAGCTCCCAGTACATCAACGTCACAGTGGATCGCGCAGACAAAACCAATAAGCCTTTGCAGATTTTATTAGGACAAGCTGTGGGTTGGCTGGGTCTAGCTGGCGTGCTCTTCCCATTGCTTGTAGTAGCTGTTGAATTTTTCACTAAGACTCTTGGCAAAGCGGGCTGAAGCTGAGTTGCCGTTCTACCAGCGGAGCTACGTCTATTTCTTTGGGGCTGTGCTTAGCTAGGGCGCTAGCTCGCTGGTCAACTTACGGGTGATATAAATTACCAAGCTCTTTTTTCTCGGCGTTCTTTACTCAAGCTGCATCATCGTTGCGCTGAGAGTTGGATCGATGAAGTTGGTGCTTGTGCTGAAGGAACTGTTCGCTTGAGTTGCGAATGGCCTGAAAGGAAAGCAACCGCAGCAGTAATGGCGATCGCGTGAATTACAACAGCGCTGCGAGAGGAGAAGGAGTCAGACATGACGACAACAGGAAATGAATGCCAATTTTGTTATGACATTCCCTCTGGCTCCTCCGGGTGATCCTACAGGTATTTCTCTGTAATCTCTGTCACAACTAGTCCTGTTCGGTCAAATTGTTCAACCAAATGTCTATGTAGTGGTGCGATGGCGATCGCTCAGTAGCTCTGTTGTTCCAGGATCTGTTGCCCCAAGATCAGTCATGACTTCTCAAATTCCCACCAACTCAGACCCCAACCTGTTCGATTCACTCACGCCCGCTCCTTTACTCAACAAACCTTCGCTGGAATCTCTAGGCGAGTTGCGGACCAGAGCCTTAGAGCAGATCCGAGCGAGTTTGCGGCCTGGACAGCAGCAGATGGCGGATTGGCGAGGTGGCCCTCTGGCAGTCTCAGCAGTTCCGGGTGCAGGAAAATCAACTGGGATGGCAGGGGCAGCAGCGATCGCGATCGCCCGTTACCAGTTGCATAGCAGCCGTCAATTGGTGGTCGTCACCTTTACTCGCTCGGCTGCCGCCAACATCAAGGCCAAAATTCGCCAAGCGCTGCGAACCATGTCTCTGCCTCAGGGTGGCTTTTTGGTACAGACATTGCACGGTCTAGCGCTGAACATTGCCACTCGCCATCCTGAGCTTTCTGGGCTTAACTTAGATCGCCTGACTTTAATCTCTCCTACGCAAAGTCACCGGTTAATTCGGGCTTGTATTGAGCAGTGGATTGCTGATCATCCATCGCTATACCAGCGCTTGTTAGAAGGGCAACATTTCGACGGAGAAGAGACCGAGCGGCTGCGGCGGCAGTCAGTCCTACGAACCGAAGTCTTGCCAGAATTGGCGCAAACGGTCATCCATGAAGCTAAAAGTTCTGGCTTGCTGCCCCAAGATTTGCAGCGCTTAAGCACAGAGATTACATCTGATGAATATTCCGTCTTAGAAGTCGCAGCAGGGCTGTATGAGCGGTATCAAGCTTTGCTGCGATCGCGAGATTTTATCGACTACGACGAAATGATTTTGTCTGCCCTGCAAGTACTAGACAATGACAGTGCTCGTCAGCTTTGGCAAACTCAAACATTCGCTGTGTTTGAAGACGAAGCCCAAGACTCTACGCCGCTTCAAACCAAGCTACTGGAGATTTTATCTACTAATCCCAGCGATGCTGAACAATTACCCAACTTAGTGCGGGTAGGTGATCCCAACCAAGCAATCAACTCCACCTTCACCCCGGCTGACCCCATTTTCTTTCGTGACTTCTGCGAAAATTGCAGCACCCAAGACCGACTCGTGACGATGGATCAAGCGGGTCGCAGCACCCAGATCATTATTGATGCCGCTAATTTTGTCTTGGCCTGGGTGAATCGTACCTATGGAGCTCCGCGATCGCAGACCTCGCTATCTGCCAACAGCACTACCTTACCTTTCCGACCCCAGCACATTCGCCCGGTTGATCCTGAAGACCCGCAACCGGATGCCAACCCAATGGCTACAGGGCGAGGTCTAGAGCTATACAGTCCTCGCGACACTTATCACACCGTGGAGCTGATTGGGCAGCGAGTGATCGAGCTGTTTGCTCAAGATCCCCAAACGCAAGCGGCCATCTTAGTTCGCGAAAACAAACAGGGGCGCTTTATCGCGGAGCGTCTAAGTTATCTCAAGCCAGACTACGGCATTGAAGTTTATGATGTCGGCGATCGCGATCGGCATTCGCGGGTTCCGGGTGAGATCCTAGCGCTGCTGCAATTCATCGATCGCCCTCATTCTCCCGATAACTTAAAAGCAGCACTCACAGTTTTAGTAGAGCGGCAGTTAATCCCCTCGCAGGATTTGAATGCGATCGCCAGCCTACCAGAACAGTTTCTATATCCTGGACCGCTTGATCCCCCGCAAAGCGATCCGGTGCAGAAAGCCCGCCGTTTCTGTACGAGTTTGCTACGAGCCCGCTTGGAATTGCCGCATTATCAATTCATTTCTTTCCTAGCTTTGGCGCTGAACTATGACCAAGCCGAACTGGCCACCGCAGATAAGCTAGCCGAACGCATCGCGCAGCAAACAGTGGGGGACAGCTCCATGACTGCAATGTTGATGCGGCTGAGCGAAATCGTTAGTTCAGAAAAATTTGAACCTGTGGAAACAGAAAACTCAGAAGCTCGTTACACGCGATCGGGTCAACTGACGATTATCACGATGCACAAGGCCAAAGGGTTGGATTGGGATTATGTATTTCTCCCCTTTCTACATGAGCAAACGATCCCTGGCGGGCTAAGGATTTTGCCCCAATCCCAATTTCTTGGCGATTTTACGCTCTCTGAAGTGGCTCGCGCCCAAATTCGCGCTAGCCTACATGGTCAGTTTCCTCTCCCTGATGTTGCGACTGCCTGGGAGCGAGCAGGGCATCTGAAACTAGCTGAAGAGTTTCGGCTACTCTATGTCGCCATGACTCGTGCCAAACGGTTGCTGTGGATGTCTGCGGCCCAAAAGGCACCCTTCACTTGGGGCAAGCCTAACAATTTAGAAGACAAAAAACCCTGCCCCGTGCTACCCGCGCTAAAGCGCCAGTTTCCAGAAGCAGTGGTTTCAATAGCCGTACAGCCAAACTAATTATTTTGTCAGTCGAAGTTTGAGCTTGCTGCCTAAACCAATTGCCCCTAGCAGCAGTAAGCCTATCCCAGAGGTTGGTTCAGGTACGGACTGAGCTGGGTCTTGACCTGGTTTAGTTTCAGGCTTGCTTGGAGTATTTGGTATGTCTGGGTCAGCTCGGTAAATTCCTTCTGTACCGTCCGCTAGTCGGGCATAGAACGTGATTTGCCCAACATTGTTTAATCCTTCGCGCGAGAACCACAGGCTCGTTACTGTGGAACCAAAGAGTGGGTCACCAGGAATATTCTGCCAAGAATTCCCAGCTGCAATGACTTTATCGGCTATGGGATCAGGCCCCGTAAAGATCCCAAGCCCCCCTGCTTTCAAGGGGGCAAAAAAAGCGACTGTACCTGCATTGTTGATCGATGGAGTGCCGAAGCTAAAGGAGGAAAACGCACCATTGCTGTCTGCAACCAAGGTTGAAGTGGTGCCATCACTCTTAAAAATCCCTCCTAGAGTGGTGCCAAAAGCGCCTGCTACGAAAGCAACAGTGCCTGTATCGTTGATCGATGGGTAGCCAACAAATCCAAAGGTTCCGGTCGAGGCGATCGCTCTGCCATCCGTAGTGGTAATCTTGCGCCCTACCTCTGTAGTCACGTAAGCCGCGGTACCAGCATTATTAATCGAGGGAGAATCAGTGCTCTTAAAGAAGCTGTCACCCACTTCAGAAATCACGGTTGTCGTTCTGCCGTCACTAATAACGACATTCGCTTTGCCATAAAAGGAATCGGTGAAGAAAGCAACAGTTCCAGAGTCATTAATTGAAGGTGGCCCAAATTCTAATCCAGTGAACGGAGCAATAGTGGTAGCGGTCTGACCATTACTAGCAAAAATTCCGCCACTGCCTGAGTCTAGAAAGCTAGTGAAGGCTACAGTTCCTTGATTGTTGATAGACAGAAGCGTATCAAAGCTCCTGAAAGCACCGCTTGTATCAGCAATGGTTGTGGTTGTTGCCCCATCTCCAGCAAAAATGCCTGTCTCCCCTACATCTAAACCAGCCCAAAAAGAAACGATGCCGTGATCGTTAATCACTGGAAAGCTACTGAAGGAGCTAAACTGACCACTCGTATCAGCAATTCTGGTGAACGTATAAGCCTGAGCTTCTGCACTAGCTAAAAAACTGACAGTAACTCCCACAACTGCCACTGGAAAGGCGACATCTAACTTCATATCCCTGAATATCCCCATACGCAGCTTCATAAGTTCTCCTGCTCTCTAACCCAGAAAATTTGGGATTTGCGTAGAATTACATTGACGTGGCTGAATTATGGCTGAGGCGGGTAGAAAATGGCTTTTGGCCGAGCAGCTTTTACCAATCCTTCACATCAACTTGCCATTACTTGATGAAAAGTACTTAGATTTACCACTCATAAAAAAATGCGATCGCCCTTAGATTTCTCTAGATTTGCGATCGCACTAAAAACTAATTTTGGCCAAAGTCTAGATCGGAAACTTACTGAAAGTTTTTGGGGCCTTGATAACCTGAGAGTTCAGCTAGCTTTTGTAGAGATTGGGTTCCCCCGAAAAACTGTCCATTCACTTCCCAGGTAGGATAGCCTTCAATCTTCTGAGCTTTGCAGACTTCAGGTTGAGCATTTTGTCCACTCGGATCGCATTCGATGTAATTGATTTGTTTGGCACCTTCACGACCAAACAGTTGCTTCTGGTCATTGCAATGGGGACACCAGTAAGCGCCATACATTTTGGCCCCAACTTGGGTGAGATGCTTTGCTAGCGCGATTTGGGCAGGGTTAGAAGGGGTCGTTACTAGGGCACCAGCTTCTCCAGCGCCAGAACCAGAGGCATTGGTATTCCCAGCCCCATCGATATTGGCATAAACTCCTAGCGTCCCGACTAAGGTCACTAGTCCAACCGCCACACCTGTGAAAAAGATTTGACCCACATCCTCCCAGGTTCGACCCAAGACTGTCAGAACGAGGAAGCTGACTGAGAATAGCGCCGATGCTAGGCAGTAGAGACACAACGCTTTGATTTCAAATGCCAGCAGATACATTAAATAGCCGCTAAACACTGTCATGGCTGTGCCGATCGCTAGCATTAGCGGCCAAGTCCAGTTCTCTAAATTAGAGCGCAGATCTTTATTGGCTGAAGCATTCACCAGTAAAGGCGCGATCGCCAGAATCCCCATGCTGGCGTAGCCCAAAAAGCCAAATAAGGTCAGTGGCAAACCAAATACTGTGGCGTAAGGGCTAGAAAGTACCTGCTCACAACCGCTCGTTGGACAGGCAGCAGACCCTCCCGCCAGTTTGGTAATGGTTAGGTAGCCTGTTCCTAAAGCTCCCACAGCCGCGATCGCGGCAATAATTAACCGAGACCAGCGATGAATCCAAGGAGTAGAACGTCGGCGTCTCATAAAACCCCTATGCAATTAACTGAACTTGATCATTGCCAATTTAGCTTATAGCAACCCATCTAGTGAGTTACCACTCCAATGTTTATCAAAGTCCTATTCCGAATAAGAATGAGCCGTAACTGAAGACATGGACTTGGCTTGCCCTTTCATCGCTAAACTGCGACGCATTGATTCCACAAAGCGGCTCACCCGAATTGGGTCTACTGGCTGTTCAATGCGACCATGCCGTTTTAGCGAGCTGGAGACAATCACCCCATCCGCTGCTTGAATCAAAGTCGGAATATTTTCCCAATCCGCGCCACTACCAATAAATACAGGCGTGCCATTTGCTGCCGCAGTCGCCAGTTCCAAATCTTCTAGGCTAGGAGGACTGCCTGTGGACCAACCAGACAAAATCACCCCATCCGCTAAACCGCGCTCAATGGTTTCTTGCACCGCTGTGGTCAAATTAGGCGATCCCAGGGGTCGGGCGTGCTTCACCAATACATCTGCCAGGATTTTGACATTGCTGCCCAGTTCTCGACGATAGCGTAAGAGTTGATGCGCTTGCCCTTCGATCAGACCTTGATCTGTTGCCATCACCCCAGTCAACACGTTGACGCGAATAAAGTGAGCTTGCACACAAGTCGCGATCGCCATTGCACTCTGAGCATCGTTACGCAAGACATTGATCCCGATGGGCACCGTCACCAGGTGCATCAGCCGTTGCACAATCAAGCTCATGGCACTCACCACCGCCGGATCAACTCGATCTTTGGCGAAGGGAGCATCAAAAAAATTTTCGACGATAATGCCGTCTACGCCACCGGATGCCAAAGCCGTGGCTTCCTGCTCGGCGCGATCGATCACAGCTTTGAGGCTCCCTCCCCAACGCGGCGAGGCTGGTAAAGGCAGCAAATGCACAACACCAATGATGGGATTAGCGGTTTTGAATATGTGATTTAAGTCCACTTGCTTCAAATATCTCGGACTCAGCGGCAAAGGTCAGATAATCAAAATGATAACTTCTTACCGCGCTTCTATTCGCCGCAAAAATTGATTCGCTAGATTACCTTTGACCCCACGCTTCTGTATTACAGACAAACTGTAAGCCTGTCTCAGACTTGCGATCGCTTTTGCAAAATCACTTTAATTAGCTTAGATAAGGCCGAAGTGAGCCTCAACCAGTTGCTAAGCACTAATCGTCATTGAAGCAGCTTAATATGTTGTAACCGTCAAATTGTGCGATATGATGAACATTCGTGCTTATTTAGCGATTGCAGTCAACGGCCTCCATCGGAAAGCAAACCAGCGGGGGTGGAAAGGCGATCGCAACACTCTTAACGACCTGACCTATCCCTGTCTCAACGCTTACTCAATACTTACCGAATTCTGAACTTCATGGGCAATAAGCCAACTATTTCCGTCGCACATTTAGGCTGCGAGAAAAATCGGATTGATACTGAACATATGCTCGGTCTGCTTGTGGAAGCAGGCTATCAAGTTGACACCAACGAAGACTTAGCTGATTACGTCATCGTCAACACTTGCAGTTTTATTCAAGCGGCGCGAGAAGAATCTGTCCGCACCATTGTGGAACTGACTGAAGCCAACAAGAAAGTGGTAATTACAGGCTGTATGGCACAGCATTTCCAGCAAGAACTGTTGGATGAGTTACCCGAAGCAGTCGCTTTAGTGGGTACAGGTGACTACAACAAAATAGTCAACGTGATTCAGCGGGTAGAAACAGGTGAGCGCGTCAAAGAAGTAACGGCAGAGCCGACTTACATTGCTGATGAAACCACGCCTCGTTACCGCACTACTACCGAGGGTGTAGCTTATCTGCGGGTGGCAGAGGGTTGCGATTACCGCTGTGCGTTCTGCATTATTCCGCACCTGAGAGGCAATCAGCGATCGCGCACCATTGAATCGATTGTGGCCGAGGCTGAGCAATTGGCGGCTGAAGGGGTGCAAGAGATTATCTTGATCTCTCAAATCACCACTAACTATGGTTTGGATATCTACGGCGAGCCGAAACTGGATGAACTGCTGCGGGCTTTAGGGAAAGTCAATGTGCCTTGGATTCGCATGCACTATGCCTATCCGACCGGGCTTACCCCCAAAGTTATTACCGCCATTCAAGAAACTGCTAACGTTCTGCCCTATCTAGATTTGCCGTTGCAACATTCTCACCCAGAAATTTTGCGGGCGATGAATCGACCTTGGCAAGGTCGCGTCAACGATAGCATTATTGAGCGACTGAAAACTGCTCTTCCGGATGCGGTTCTACGCACCACCTTTATTGTCGGCTTCCCAGGGGAAACCGATGAGCATTTCGAGCACCTGTTGCAGTTCGTCGAGCGGCATGAATTTGATCACGTCGGTGTGTTTACTTTTTCAGCCGAAGAGGGCACTCCTGCCTATAGCCTGCCAAATCAAGTACCGCAAGCTATAATGGATCAGCGTCGTGATGCGTTGATGGCTCTTCAACAACCCATTTCCTTGAAGAAGAATCAAGCTGAGATCGGGAAAACCGTTAACGTTCTGATTGAGCAAGAAAATCCTGAAACTAGCGAGTTGGTTGGGCGTTCGGCTCGCTTTGCTCCAGAAGTTGACGGTGTTGTCTACGTTCAAGGCGAGGCAGCACTGGGAACCTTAGTTCCAGTTACGATTGCCGACGCTGATGTTTACGATCTTTATGGTTGCGTTGCACCCTAACAAAAATTAAGGTTGGACAATTTTGTCACTTAGGTCGTAAAATTTCTTAATATGACAGCTATTGACCAAGCGCTCATAAGCGCTGGTTAGTTACAAGAACCTTGGCAAGACCAGGTAGAGGGTTCTAGCCGCAAGTCTTTAATGGCAATGTACCTGTTTAGGAGGGTACAGCTTGCAAATTGCCGAAGTGGATAAAACCTTCTAGATCAATACGCTCAGTCTTTGGCAGGGTTCAAACGGCGGACGGCATCCCGTCGAAGCTCGTTGAGGGTGAAGTCGACTCGACTCCCTACGATACGAGAAAACTGCGACCAAGCTTTTCATGCTTGGGGCGGGAGTATGCCATGCGATTCATGACCCTTATTTACTAAACTGCATGACTCTTTCGTTTCAAAGTCTTGGCCTCTCTGAAGCCCGCGTTCAACATCTAGAAAAGATCGGTTTTACCACTCCCAGTGCAATTCAAGCCCAAGCCATTCCTCATCTGTTGGCAGGCCGTGACGTAGTAGGCCAAGCCCAGACGGGTACAGGTAAAACTGCTGCCTTCTCGCTGCCCATCCTAGAGCAGATCGATTTGAATGCTGTAGGGGTGCAGGCCTTGATCCTAACTCCCACTCGTGAGTTGGCTGTTCAAGTCAGCCAAGCCATTCGCACCTTTAATGATGAGCGACGACTGCACATTCTACCGATTTATGGTGGTCAAGCGATCGATCGTCAAATCATGCGCCTCAGACAAGGCGTACAGGTAGTGGTAGGAACTCCGGGACGAGTGTTAGATTTGCTCGACCGTGGCGACCTCAAACTCAATCACCTGCGTTGGTTGGTGTTGGATGAAGCTGATGAAATGCTCAATATGGGCTTCATCGATGACGTGGAAAAAATCCTGACTCAGGTGCCCACAGAGCGTCATACTGCTTTCTTCTCGGCCACCATGCCCCCTTCGATTCGCAAGTTGGTCAACCGATTCTTGCGATCGCCCATCACGGTCACGATTGAGCAGCCCAAAGCCGCTCCTTCTCGGATTAACCAAGTGGCTTATATGGTGCCCCGTGGCTGCACCAAAGCTAGAGCTTTACAACCGATTCTGGAACTAGAAGATCCTGAATCCGCGTTGATCTTTGTGCGGACTCGTCGCGCTGCGGCGGAACTCACTAGCCAACTGCAAGGCGCAGGTCATAGCGTGGATGAATATCACGGTGATCTGAGCCAAAGCCAGCGGGAGCGCCTCCTACATCGCTTCCGGGAGACTCAAGTTCGTTGGGTTGTGGCTACCGACATTGCCGCTCGGGGTATCCACGTCGATGACCTAACTCATGTCATTAACTACGATTTGCCCGATAGCGTTGAAAACTATGTTCACCGGATTGGTCGGACAGGTCGTGCAGGCAAAGAAGGAACTGCAATCTCTCTGATTCAACCCCTGGATCGTCGCAAACTGCGCGATATTGAGCGTCACATCCGCCAATCTCTGGAAATTCGCTCGATCCCCACTCGGGCTATGATTGAAGCACGTCACATTGAGAAGCTGCAAGCGCAATTGCGTGAAGCACTAGCTGGTGAGCGGATGGCTTCCTTCTTGCCTATCGTGGCGCAACTGGGTGAAGAGTACGACTCCCATGCGATCGCTGCTGCTGCCCTGCAAATGATTTACGATCGCAGTCGTCCTACTTGGATGCAATCTGAGGCTTATGAGGATATCGTGACTGACGACAAACCTCGTCTCAACTCTGGCTCCAAGCCCAAGCCAGTCAAGAAAGTTATCAAAACTTCTCCTGCACCTCAAGCCTCTGGCTCGAAAAACGGCTAATCTTCTCCGCGTTCAAACATGAATAGATTTCCCCCTTGTCCCAAGTTAGACAAGGGGGTTTCTTTTTTGAAGATATCTCCACAAATTAACCCCGTAGCGTGTGTTAGGCGAAGGCGTAACGCACGGGCAAAGGTGCGTGTGCTGCGTGCTCACGGCACCCTACGAATTATTTGGTATTGCTTGAACTGCTGATTCAGGGATTAAGGCTATCTCTTAAACGAGCCACCATTTCGGTGCGGGTGGAGACGTTGAGCTTTCGGAACATGCGTTTTAGGGCTTGTTTTACGGTGTTCTGAGTGATCCAGAGCTTTTCACCGATCTCTGCGTTTGTCAGTCCTTGAGCCACTAGTTCCGCAATTTGTTGCTCCCGCTCGGTGAGGCGATCGCTAATAGATGGCTGCAAGCGAGGGGATGCTTGGGGTCGAAAAACGGCCAAACGAGCTGAAAGATGCAAACATAAGCCGCTCAAACTCGCTAAATCTTGTAAGTTGAACGCCGGAGCATCGCTGGCACGAGTGAAATAAGCGCCACCAATTAAGCGGCCATGATTCACGATCGGTCCCATCATCACATGCTCTTGGTCGTAGTAGGCGTAGCAATTTTGGTATAGCTCTGATTCTTTCCAATCGTTGCCCGCAAACACTACTCCCTCGTGAGTGGGCGCATGGTGCTCAAACACATAGCGCAATACGGGATCAGTGCTGCGACCAATTTTCTCGTAGCGTTGCACAAAGGCATCTACATTAGGACCGCCTTGAATATCTACTTCCGCCGCTTGAGATTGCTCATTCAGCAGACACAAGCCCCAACATTCGGCATCAAAATATTCCCCTGCTTCTTTCATAAAAAGCAGGCGGAGTTCAGGTTCATTAGGAGCAGCGGCGATCGCTTGAAAGAAGTTATGGGGAGATTTGCCCATTAATCAAGGTGTACCCACTTGAGGTCTATGCAGTCTGAGTGCCTGCCTTCTATCTTAAGAATAAGAAACAAAAGCAGAAGACGTAGGAAAAACTCATGACAGTCGCACAAGTATCCGCTCCAGAGCTTTTTAGAGCTGCTTACGAAAATCGCTACACCTGGGATAAGAGCTTCCCTGGCTACACCGCTGATGTCACCCTAAAGCAAGACGATCAGGTATTTACTGGCAAAGCGCGAGTCAGCGCTGGCTTTAAGCCTGAAGTTGAAGGGATCGAGAACGAGGACGCTAAGCAGGCGATTCACGGCCAGTTGTTCGAAATTGCCATCCACCGGGTTCGCCGCACCTTTGAAGAAACCCACGGCAAAAACAGCTTCTCCTTTGGTAATACCGATGAGACGGGTGCTGTGGAAATTCTGATGGGGGGCAAGGCAGAAGGCGATCGCTATAAAGTGCGGGATAACGAGGTGTGCTTGGTACACCGTCACATCCACGGTGTTGTAGTTACGATCAACACGTTCAGCAGCCACGACACGGGTGAAGGCTACCTGTCTCACCGCTATGACTCGGTTTACCACGATCCCCAGACGGGTGAGCAGAAAGGTGGCAAGAGCCTATTTGAAGATGAATACGAGAAGGTGGGCGACTTCTACATCCTGAGCCGTCGAGCAATTTCTACCGAAACCGATGGTCAAACTTCTGTTCAGGAGTTCCTCTTCTCAAATATTCAACTATTAGAAGCAACTGCCTAAGTAGTCACGTTAGGTTGAGGTTGGAAAACCCAACCTACAAAAGCCACAGGAACAACAGATAGGGGCGGGCTGAGCAGAAAAGTGATTACTAAAATCAGCATTTTAAGCAAAACCCGCCCCTACCACTAAGGCAATCGAACGACTGCAATTGAGCGGCTCCGTGAGCCTGACGCTTTAAGTTTTTGGTTTGTGAGTAGAGGCGACATGCAGCTCCTTGAGTTGCTTGTCATCCACGCCCGAAGGCGCACTGGTTAGCAGACAACGAGCTTGCTGCGTTTTTGGGAAGGCGATCGCGTCTCGAATCGATTCTTCACCCGCCAACAACATCACCAAGCGATCGAGTCCATAGGCAATGCCCCCATGAGGCGGTGTGCCGTACTCAAAGGCTTCGATTAAGAAGCCAAACTTACTTTGAGCTTCCTCTTCGGGTAAACCAATGGTCTCGAAGACTTGGGCTTGCAAATCGGGTTGATAGATCCGCAGGCTACCACCCCCAACTTCAAAGCCGTTGAACACCAAGTCATAAGCTTGAGCGCGAGCTGTTTTTAGGTCATCGCGGTCGTCTGGGTGGGGTGCGGTGAAGGGATGGTGCAGCGCTTCGAGGCGCTTCTCGTCAGCATTCCACTCAAACATGGGGAAATCGACGATCCAGAGTAGATTGATCTTTTCGGTATCAATTAGATTCAGTTCTTGGGCAATTACTTGGCGGAGGCGATCGAGGGTTTTGTTCACCAAGTCGGTTGGACCAGCACCAAACAGCAACAAATCACCTGCCTTAGCGCCAGTCCGAGCTAGTAGCTCTTGCTTTTGCTCAGCAGTTAAGTTGTCCTTAATCGCGCCAATGGTGTCAATTTCGCCATCTTCGCGCACGCGGATGTAGGCCAAACCTTTAGCGCCCGCGTTGCAAGCTTCTTGGAATAAGTCACCACCAGGTTTAATCCGCACGTTGGAAATGGCATCGTTGCCGCCGGGGATTGGTAGAACTTTGACAATGCCGCCACTCGCGACTGCACCAGAGAACACTTTAAAGCCAGAACCCTTGACCAAATCGGAGACTTCCACTAGCTCCAGGTCGTACCGGGTGTCAGGCTTGTCAGAACCATAGCGATCCATCGCCTCTTTATAGGTCAGACGGGGAAAGGGTCTGGGTAGATCGATGCCTTTTATGGTCTTAAACAGATGGAAAACTAAGTCTTCGTTTAGAGTCAGAATTTCCTCTTGCGACATGAAACTCATTTCCATGTCTAGTTGAGTAAATTCAGGTTGGCGATCGGCCCGTAAATCTTCGTCCCGGAAGCAACGAGCCACTTGGTAGTAGCGATCGAACCCTGACACCATCAGCAGTTGCTTGAACAACTGCGGCGACTGCGGCAGCGCGAACCAATCTCCGGGGTTGACGCGGCTAGGCACTAAGTAATCTCGTGCGCCTTCCGGGGTGGAGCGAGTCAGGATCGGCGTTTCAACTTCGATAAAATCTTTGGCATCTTCTAGGTAGCGCCGCAATGTTTTGATGATTTCATGACGTAGCCGCAGATTGCGATTCATGCGATCGCGCCGCAAATCTAAGTAGCGATATTTCAGGCGCAAATCTTCTCGTACAGCCTCGTTGTCTGCCGTAGAAACCTGGAAGGGAAGTTGCTTGCGAACCGCATTCAACAGCTCGACCTGATCAGCGTAGATTTCAATTTCTCCCGTGGGCAGCCGAGGATTGAGCGAGTCATCAGGGCGGCGAGTCACCCGACCCGTGACTTGGATGACATACTCGTTGCGGAAATCACCCGCTGGCTCGTAAGAATTGGGGGTGCGTTCCGGATCGCTGACAATTTGGACAATGCCAGTGCGATCGCGTAGGTCTAGAAAGATTACACCCCCGTGATCGCGGCGACGGTCTACCCATCCACACAGCGTGACAGTCTCTCCAATATTTTCTGCTCGGAGTTGGCCGCAATAATGGGTTCGCATAGCTAATGATTCAGAGTTCTTGCTTTTCAGAATTGATGAAATTGAAGTTGAGGCTCAGGAGAAGCTGCCAAAAGCGCAGTACGTCCTAGGGATGTTTAGCGAAACCTTCCCATTATCCAGCATTTTGCTTGCGCTTCTATCACCGAGTCTGAGCTGAATGGGATGAAGGGGTTGTCTGTCTGGAGTGCCCAAGGGCGGATAGCTCAATCAAAGCTAGACTCTGTTCAACCCCATTCATAAAAGTAGGGGCACGAAAAAACCGTACCCCCAAAATTTACGGAATGTTGGACTGTCACGTAGCAATCCTATCGGTCATGCACCCAAGTGTGACCGGTTCGCTTTACTTAGGACGGGTAGCCATTAAGCTATTCCAAGCGAGTCTAGCTGCATCTGCAAGTTGAAAACCAACGGACTCAATTTCACCTAGAATGACGTGCCAGCTTTTATCAGCTTCTTTTTGTAAGGTTTGAATCGTCTGTTCCAAATGCTGGGGATCGATCATCAATTGGCTTTGTTCAACTGCTGTTCTCGCTTGGCGGACGGCGTTGAGGTAAGCATCACGGCTGAGATCGCCCGCAGATTGCACTTCCGCTTGAGCGCGCTTCCGAATGGCTGCGATCAACGCTTGAGTTTCGCGTTTAATTTCGTCATCTTCCTCAGTTAGTTCGACGGTCACGATCGCATCGGTTTGGGAATTGACCAGCGCCGTATTTTCGCCAGAAGTGGATGGAGGATGGATTTCGACAACGACGGTTTCTGCGTTCGTTGGTTCATCAGAACTCATAAAGGGCCTCCAAAGCGGGTAAGGCTAAGTAATTAGGATGGCTGACGCAATTAGTAATGATGCGACAAATCCAATCTAACCAGTTTGGCGAGATTTGGCAGGTAAACAGGACACAGAATCATCAGGCAGCCAATTCATGATGATCGGTCGCTGGGTACCTTGGGACTGCTGCCTTGTTCTAAGTGCCAAAGATGTTGGACCCGTGGTACTCGCTGAGAATGGAATGCTTGCTGGGTTAATGTTTCTCGCAAATTTCGTGAAGGCTCTAGCAAAAAGACATCACTGAACTCTTGGATTACTTGCTGAGAAACGATCGGTTGCTGAGGTTCTAAGGTTAGTCGCAATTTCACGTCCGGTTCTAGAAGATGGCTTAAAGCAAGTACCTCACCAAAACTAGAATCGCTGATCACGAGAGCGTGAGGAGACTGATTAATGACTCGTGCGATCGCTGGATTTGCATTGCTGCTGTATTTGTGCCACCAAGTGGTTGCCGACGTACTAGTAGCGCAAGAGATAATGCCAAGGCCCGCAAGAATAGCTAATAGCGATCGCCAAAAGTAGGGGAAGTCGCTTTTAGGGACGAAAATCTTGACACTTAACAAGTAAGTAACCGCAAGTTGAATGGCGATATAGCAAGGAATCAAATAGCGGTTGATCAGCGATCGCCGTCCCCCACCTATCAAATCTGGTGCTGTAAAAGCAAATAAGGTAACACCTAGTAGCGTGACAATAAACAACCAAGTTGGCTTAGGAGCGTTACGGATCACGAAGTAAAGTGAGTAGGCCACTAGTACCAAAATTGGCAGTATCAGGTAAGTAAGTGGGTTCTTTAAGCTAAACTGCACATCTAAAAATAAGCGACTGAGGTTTAAGGCCCAAATTTTAATAAAAGCTGACAAAGGAATAGGTGTGGCAGTCCAGCCTACTCCATCAATTTGCTTGAGGTATGGCAGCCAGGGTAGGAAACCGACAAAGGCTATGAGAGAACTAGCTAAGTAGGCTTTCCAAGTTTTGTTCAGTCGCCAGCCCTGGGTAAGCAAGACGTAGAGTCCATGACTCACAACGACTAATCCTTGAAGGATGCATGTGTAGAATCCAAGGACGATGGTGAGGCTATATACTCCCCAACTTACTTTAGTTTGCTGTCTTATAGCGCTGAGTAGAGCGGCACTACAGAGCACAACTATTGCGGTCCATAAGCTATACTCCCTGGCTTCCTGAGCGTAGAGCACATGAAAGGGAGATACGGCAAACAAGGCGATCGCAGTCCAGCCTGGAACTGCCGAGCCAAACAATTCTCGACAAAGCCAATAAAGACTTGGAAAGATTAATAAACTTAGAAACGCAGATAAGCTTCTTAAGGTTGCAGTGGAAGTGCCAAATATCTTGAGCCAAAACCAACCTAACAAATAATAAAGTGGTGGATGCTGAGGATCATGTGTTGCAAGTTGTTTGACAGTATCTAAAGCGTTTCTATCAGGGCTAGGGAATTGATATTTGGAGATATCACTAGCTCTAAGAGTTTGACCATTAAAAATATTTGCAATTATTTCAGTTCGAGAGTGACCTGAAAGCCAAAGCGAAGTGTAAGCCTCATCTTTCCAATAAACTTTTTGTCCTAGATTGACAAATCGGAAGCAAATGCCTAGCACTAGCAAAAAAATACACAAAAATTTTAGCCAGTGAGAAACTGTGCTTGAGTTTGCCCATGCCTGTTTGATAAAAGGTTTAGCGTTCATTGAGGAGTATTGGATGAAAAAGAACAAAACTGAATCTGAATTTGCTCGTTATTTCTGTAAGAAAGATGACGGAGTTGCGCTTTAAGGGTTAGATATGGTGCTGACGCAGGTTTGCTCTGACTGCTACACATCCTAATCCTTGTTAAGTGTTTTGCTTCCTTAAATAGGCTGACTCAAGAATAGTCTTGACCCGAGTGTTGTACTTTATGGGGTTGTTAGTGTTTCAAGACCCTGCACATCGAGCTCCGATCGCGATTAGTTTAGGGGCGATCGTGGGGGCTCTCAGCCGTTACTACTTGACAGTTTGGTTTACCCAACGCTTTGGCACGAGCTTTCCTTATGGAACGTTTGTCATTAATCTAACGGGTTGCTTGGGCATGGGATTTTTCTCGACTCTGGCTTTAGAGCGGATTGTTGCCATTTCGTCCGAGATGCGCTTGTTAGTGGCCACTGGGTTTCTCGGTGCCTACACCACCTTTTCTACCTATGGTTTGGAGACGGTAAGCTTATTGCGGAACCAGAATCTGTGGTATGCGGGTTTATATGGGGTGGGCAGTGCCGTGCTGGGAGTGATCAGCATTCAGCTAGGTACAATTTTGGCTCGTGGGCTGAAGTAGAAGCAGGCTATACCGATTGCCTACCACTGACCCGTAGACTGAAGGTAGCAAGTGACGTACTCCTAAGTTGAGGAAATCCGCCTTGACTGAATATCTCTCCTCTCCGTTGCCATCTACTTCGCGAACCGAACTTCGACAGTTGGTGCGATCGCAACTCCAAGCCCTGCTAGAACAAGGAAATTTGCCAGGGGCCAAAGCGTTGTTGGTGCCTGTGCAAGCCCCTGATGCTGCCGAGGCGATCGAGGGTTTGCCTGAAACCCTTCAAGTAATTGCCTTTCGCTTATTACCTAAAAGTGAGGCGATCGAAGTTTATGAGTATCTAGATTCTTCGGTGCAGCAAGCTCTAGTTCAGGAGTTTAAGCGTCAGGAAGTCTTGGACATTGTCGATAAAATGTCTCCTGATGATCGAGTGCGCTTGTTCGATGAATTACCCGCTAAGATTGTCACTCGCCTGCTGGAGCAGTTAAGTCCTTTAGAGCGCCAATCCACTGCTTTGCTATTGGGTTACGAACCAGGCACAGCAGGGCGAATTATGACACCTGAGTATATTTCCTTAAAAGAAAGCTTTACGGTTTTTCAAGCCTTAGAACGGATTCGCAGTCTCGCCAAATATACCGAGACAATTTATTACCTTTACGTAACGGATGCAGCCCGCTGTTTGACAGGCACTCTGTCACTGCGAGAATTGGTAGTGGCACAACCCCAACAAACGATTGGGGAGATCATGACTCGCGATGCGCTCTCTGTTCAGACAGATACAGACCAAGAAGAAGTGGCTCGACTGATTCAACGCTATGACTTTTTGGCTGTTCCCGTGGTAGATACGGAGCGGCGGCTGGTAGGAATTGTTACGGTCGATGATGTGCTCGACATTTTGGAGCAAGAAACTACCGAAGACATCTACGCGCTAGGTGGCGTGCAGTCGGATGGCGACAACTATTTCCAAACTAATTTGTTTACCGTAGCGCGGCGACGAGTTGTCTGGCTCTTTGTCCTGCTGCTCACAAATACGGTGACTGGCACGATTATTAAAGCGCAAGAAGAACTGTTGCAGCAGGTAGTAACGTTGGCTGCCTTTATTCCCTTACTCACAGGCACTGGGGGCAACGTCGGGGCTCAGTCTTCTACGGTGGTGATTCGAGGCTTGAATACAGAGGATATTCGGCTGAAAGAAGCGCTACGAATTATTCGGCGGGAGGCGATCGCAGGGATTTTGCTCGGCCTAATTTTGGGGAGCATCACGATCGTCTGGGCCTATTTTCTCCAGGGCAACTTAATGGTCGCCATAGCGGTAGGGATCAGTTTGCTCGCGATCGCGCTATTGGCTTCCGTGTCTGGCTCAGCTCTACCCTTTCTGTTTCGTTCTCTAGGGCTTGATCCAGCTCTGATGTCAGCTCCTTTCATTACTACTGCCGTAGATGTACTAGGCGTACTGATCTACTTCAGTTTGGCACGGCTAATTTTGCGGCTGTAGAGTGTGCCCGTCAGTAAAGACAAAATAAAAATGAAGGCTGGGTTAGCAAGCCTTCACTTAAATCTCAAGTATTCATGACTATCAACCTTGCAACAAACAGCTCCTGGCTATAAGCTTCCGACTATAAACTAAAGACATCTCAGTTCTCAATCAAATCCACCAGGCAGGCTCTAGTTCGGAGCTGTTGTTTAACAGGTTTGTATCTATGCAGCCTGCTTGGTTTTCCGACGAGATGCTGCTAAAGCCGCAGCAGCGAAACCTAAACCAGCTAAGGTCGCAGGCTCAGGAACACTAGCAGGGGGCTGTTCAACTGGAGGACGACCCACATGGTTGAACTGGCCAGTGCCAGTTAAGCCAGCCGCAACCAGCGTGCCATTCATTTGACCATTATTAAACTCAAACTTGGCTTTGGGAGCTAGGATACTACCTTCAATTCCTACCGCAGAAGCCGTAATGTTGGTTGCTTCAAAGAAGTTGAATAGAATATTTTGCTTGTCAACGCCTTTTAGCGAGAAACCAAAATTCTGGAAGGAAACATTTTTACCGCTGACGTTAACAATGAAGTTACCGGAGCCTTCGAAGCTCAAACCTGTAGCGTTTGCTAAATCAGTGCCTTCCAAATCAAAGACATTGGTAGAGCCTGTGCCCGCTAAATTAATTCCGCCCCAGGATGTCACTTCTGCATCAGTTGCAGTGCTAGACAAATAGGATTGCGACAGATTCACTAGAGATTGACCCGCTTTGCCAAAGTCGATGGGGTTGCCTGACTTCAGTGCACCACCTTGGAAGTCAACGCTAGTTAGATTTGCGCTGCCACCCACAACGGCATTGCCGTACACTGTGCCATTTTTGAAGTCAAGATCGCCACCCACTACTAGGGCATCGCCACCTTGGTCCTTAAGGCCAACACTATAGTTACGCAGGGTGGCATCACCAGCGATCGCCATTTTGCCTTCAGTGTCTGCATCTAGATTCACATCACCCAAAACAAAAACGTTATATCCGGTTGCGGCACCTAAGTTGACGGTAGCAGCACTGACCTGGGTAGAAAAACCAAGAACTGCAGTGGCTCCTGCAGCCACTACGGGCACCCATGAGAAGAAAGCTTTAGTGTTCATAGCGGTGGACTACGAAAGGTTACGTAAGTTACAAACTCATCCTATTCAGGGAATCTACGGAAAACAATCTCAAAAAACGGTTGTCTATACACTCTTTATAAACAAACGTTGTTTTATAAAGCTGATATAAAAAATGCTGGCCTTTAGAGCTTGTGATATTGCTAGATATACGGTGATATAAGGATTTTCGGGATTCTGGTAGAGAAAAATAGCTTATAAATGCCTCTAATTTTATTAATTAATGTACTTAACCAAACTTGGCTAAAAAGCGAGTTATTTTGCTTTTTGAATTTGAATTTTTTCTAACACTTTGGGCGTACTTCTTAAGAAGGAGTAAATAAAAACTTATATAAGCTGGCGATCGCTGAGTAGATAGAGTTTAATGGCTATTCAGAGAGCGAAAGGCGAATTTTGCGCAACTAGCTAGCGCTCAACTTGCGATCGCTCAGTCAAAATAGGAAAGAAAACTTTCGATAACCGCTAACACCTAATCCTGATTAAGATAGGTTGTGGTCGGTGGCATAAGTGCTGGGTTGCCAGTTGAGCCTTTGCCGCCAGCCTGAGCGCTAGATTGCCTCTCTAGATTGCTTCTCTAGAGCTATAGCGTGGGAATTAGGCGCAGTCTATCTCAATACCGCTTTCACGTGGATTGTGTCCCGCCTGGACTGATAAAAACCTGAATGAGTACCCATACTTCCGTGCTGGAAGCTCTGTTACAAGCCCTGCCCGAACTAAGACCGCAACTATACTTCAAGTCCTCCCTGACAGCGTTGTCTCATGCAATGGAAGACCAAGTTTTGGCGGGAACCGAACGGCCCTTGGTGATTGCTAGCTTCCAGCGAGAGCGTTTCTATCGGCAGGAAGCACATCGTTATCTACGGATTGCTGAGCGCACCAATCAGGTCTATGTCTTAGCAGCACCCGAAACCGATTTTGCCAATCGTTCAGGCAGTTACGAAACCATCGCTTTTGAGCCGCCTGATCAACTGACCCATGAATGGCATTTGGTGGTAATTGGGCAGCAGTATGCTAGTTGTTTGGTTTGTCGCGAGCGTGAAAGCCCAAATACCAGTCCAGTCAGGCTCCGGCGAGATGCGCTACCACCACCAGAGCAACCCGCGATGGATCAGACCCGGCGCTTTGAAGGGGTGTGGACCTTTGACCGTCAAGTGACCTGCCAAGCGGCTGAACTCCTGCTAGATCGAGTGTTGGAGTATCGACCTGAATTAGCAGACAAAGTAGCGCAAGCCAAAGCTGAATTTTTGGGTAAAAAGCCGTCTGGGTTGCAAGGGATTGACCCTGACCCCTTTGTCGAGCGGCTATTGACCTATTTGCAAGCGGGCCAGTACAAATTGCTCAAAACCTATCGCTCGATCGCGGCTCAGGAACGCAAAGAGCGGTTGGTTAACTCGATCAGTTCAGCCATTCGGCGATCGCTCAACCCAGACGAAATCTTCAAAGTAGCAGTGCAGGAACTAGGGCAAACCCTCCGCGTTTGTCGCTGCCTAATGTATCGCTGTCGAGCCACAGATGCGACAGCCACAATTCAGTATGAGTTTCTCAGTCCCAATGCCATTTGTGCCGACTCAGCGGTAGATGGGGCAACGGCTACAGCCGGGATTACCGCGCCTTCTCTAAATGGTCAAACTTGGCCGCTGCAAAACAATCCTTTATTTCAGGAAATTGCTCAGAAGCGCGAGTTGATCCACATCGAAGATACGACCAAGGATTCCCGCATCACTGGCAACGCAGACTTGCAGGCACTAAGCGATCGCTGGCAGATTCGTTCTTGGCTGATGGTGCCCCTGCTGTATCAAGATCGCTTGATGGGCATGGTAGAACTGCATCACTGCGGCGCGTTACCTCATCGCTGGGCTGATGATGAGTTGTCTTTAGTAGAGGCGATCGCCACCCAAGTGGGAGTGGCCTTGATTCAAGCGGAAGCCTACGCCAACTTAGAAGATTTAAACCAACAGCTCGAAGCGTTCGATCGCACCCGTAGCAACTTAATTGCCATCACAGGCCACGAACTCCGCACTCCCCTTTCCACGATTCAAGTGTGCCTAGAAAGCCTTGCTAGCGAGCCGGATATGCCGTTGGAACTGCGGCAAGTCATGCTCAGCACCGCCTTAAGTGATGCAGAGCGCATGCGTAAACTGGTACAAGATTTTCTCACCCTCTCGCGCTTAGAGAGTGGACGAGTGCAGTGGAACTTAGAACCGCTGCCTTTGCAGGAATGTGTGGACCTAGCTCTGAGCAGCATTCATTCTCGGCAATCCCAAGCTCAGTTGCCCCAGATTGCGGCCCAAGTGCCTCCAGAATTACCGTTGGTACGAGCCGATGGTGAATGGTTAGTCGAGGTACTCTCGAAACTGCTGGAAAACGCTTGCAAATTTACTGAACCTGAAGGCCAAGTCACCATTGAAGCTCGCCGGAATGGTAGACAAATGCTAGAGGTAACGATTACCGATACAGGCCGAGGCATTGAACCGAATCGGCTGGAAGCGGTGTTCGATCGCTTCTATCAAGAGGAAGGAGCCTTGCGCCGCACCACAGGAGGCACAGGTTTAGGCTTAGCCATTTGCCGCCAAATTATTACGGGCTTAGGGGGGCAGATCTGGGCGGAATCAGCCGGAAGAGATCAAGGCAGTCGTTTCCACTTCACGATTCCGATTAGTCGAGAAGGACGAGAGACGCGATCGCCTAATGTCCAAACGGGCAATTCCAAGATGCGGCATAAACGGATCACTACGCGTCCTTAACAATTTAAAGAATTGTCAAGCCGTAATACTGAAGAACTGTAACAGTTCCTGACAAAGTAGATAGACGGGTTCCGTCTCAGTGATAGGATGCCGTAAAACGTTCAGACGTTCAGAGAGAAATTCATGGCAGAAACCCTTACTGGACAAACTCCTTTATTTGGCGGCAGTACAGGTGGCCTACTAACCAAAGCTCAAGTCGAAGAGAAATACGCCATCACTTGGACTAGCCCCAAAGAGCAAGTGTTTGAAATGCCCACGGGTGGAGCGGCAGTTATGCAGCAAGGTGACAACTTGCTGTACCTAGCTCGTAAAGAGCACTGCATCGCCCTCGGAGGCCAGCAACTGCGGGCAAAATTCAAAATCACTAACTATAAGATCTATCGGATTTTTCCGAATGGCGAAATGGAGTACCTGCATCCTAAGGATGGTGTGTTCCCTGAGAAGGTGAATGCAGGCCGTCCTTACGTGGGTAAGAAAGAACGCCGTATTGGTCAAAACACTGACCCCTCTAAAGTCAAATTTAGTGGTGAGTCAACTTATAGCGTCTAGGGCTAGCTGCTTAAGTTCTCATCTCGAAGCTTGATGGAGTTTTTGAATTTTCAAAAATTCTTTCAAAGTGTTCGGATGGTTGCTTAGTGCAGTTTAATTGATTGACAGGACAAAGACAGTTGAGTCTCGGATGGCTTGCTCCCTCCGAGGCTTTACTTTTTAAATCAACGAAGTATTTTGATTTATTTGCGTCCCTTCAACCTCAACCAGCATGACTCAGGTCAATCCATTTCGCCAGTAAAGTGTTTACTTGAGTCCCTCCCAGACTGAACCATACAGCCATGATTTTCCCGGATTTTTCGCAATTTTCAGCCCTCGCTCAGCAAGGTAATTTCATTCCGGTTTACCAGGAATGGGTGGCAGATTTAGAAACGCCTGTTTCAGCCTGGTATAAAGTTTGTGCAGGGCAACCCTATAGCTTTTTGCTGGAATCTGTAGAAGGGGGTGAGCAACTCGCTCGCTACAGTTTGTTGGGCTGCGATCCGCTGTGGATTTTGGAGGCGAGAGGCGATCGCACCACTCAAACTCATCGTGATGGTTCCGTTCAAGAGTTTTCCGGCAACCCATTAGATATTTTGACGAGTTGCTTGCAACCTTACCAACCTGTCAAGTTGACAGAGCTACCGCCGGGGATTGGGGGATTGTTTGGGTTTTGGGGCTATGAATTAATTCGTTGGATTGAACCGCGCGTTCCGGTTTATCCTGCTACAGAAGCAGACCTGCCAGATGGTTTGTGGATGCAGGTAGATAACCTGTTGATTTTTGATCAAGTCAAGCGCAAGATTTGGGCGATCGCCTACGCGGACTTACAATCGCCAGGGGTAGATCTGGCACAGGCCTATGAGCAAGCCTGCGATCGCGTCCGGCAGTTAGTCAGCAAACTACAGCTACCGTTATCTGGCACTGACACCGTTCTTGAATGGACTCCGCCCAGCAGCCTCAAAACTGCTCCACCGCTAAATTACACCAGCAACACCTCACAAGCTGACTTCTGCGCCAATGTGGAGAAGGCTAAAGAGCACATCAAAGCAGGGGATATTTTCCAGGTCGTCATTTCTCAGCAGTTGGCGACAGAATACCGTGGCGATCCTTTTGCTTTGTACCGTTCCCTGCGCTTAATTAATCCCTCGCCCTACATGGCTTATTTCCACTTCCAAGACTGGCAAATTATTGGCTCCAGTCCAGAAGTAATGGTGAAAGCTGAACGGACCTCTGACCCCCAAGGCCCCCTAACTGCAACTCTGCGCCCGATCGCTGGTACTCGTCCCCGTGGCAAGACGACGGCAGAAGACTCAGCGCTAGCCACAGACCTTCTGCAAGACCCCAAAGAGATTGCCGAGCATGTCATGCTGGTCGATTTGGGCCGTAACGACCTAGGGCGAGTCTGTCAAAGTGGCAGTGTCAAAGTCGATCAGTTGATGGTGATTGAGCGCTACTCCCACGTCATGCACATCGTCAGCAATGTTATTGGTGAATTAGCCTCTGACAAAACAGCTTGGGATTTGCTCAAAGCTTGTTTTCCGGCTGGAACGGTGAGCGGAGCCCCAAAGATTCGGGCAATGGAAATTATCCATGACTTAGAGCCTTGTCGGCGGGGGCCTTACTCCGGAGCTTATGGCTACTACGATTTTGAAGGGCAGCTCAATACCGCGATCGCCATTCGGACGATGGTAGTTCGTAGCCAAGGCGATGGCAAGTACCGAGTCAGTGTCCAGGCAGGCGCTGGCTTGGTGGCGGATTCGGAGCCAGAACGCGAGTACCAGGAAACCCTTAATAAAGCCAGAGGGCTGCTAGAAGCGATTCGTTGCCTCCATGCTGATGTAATTTGACTGACAAGGGCTGACTGACAAAGTTTGGCTGGCAAGGGCTGACCAAGTTAACTCTGGTGTGAGCTAGCATACTTGACCCTACTCTAGGCAGCAGTTAACCTAATTGAGCCGTACTGCTGTCTGGCAGTCTGTCTTGTGAGCAAGATCACAAGCGGCATAACCAAAATTTAACCGGGCGTAAACCCAGCAATTAACTTCCCTTGAGCTCGAACCTCTAAATTAAGGGAAAGATTTAGCCTGGGTAATTGGTATGCTCCATTCTTTTGCCTCTGAGGCAGGCTCTCAGCCCGATTTACGTCAGTTGCTGGAGGAGCTTTACGAAGGCCGCAGTTTATATCCATATAGCAGTGGTCAATCCATCCGCATGGCCCCGCAGGAAATTTGGATTGTCTGTCGCGGGGTGGTGCAGCTCAGTACCCTCTACCCCAACGGCGATGAAGCTTTGCTGGGTTTAGCGGGACCTTCCATGCCTTTTGGGTTGCCATTGACGCTGACCCATCCTTATCAAGCTACCGCTTTATCTAATGTTGATTTAATGCGGTTAACGGTGGCTGATGTGGAGCAATCTCCCACTCTGACGAAGGGAATTCTGCGCCACGTCAACCGCCGCTTACGGCAGACGGAAGCAATTTTAGCTTTGGTGGGGCATCGCCGAGTTAAAGATCGGCTGTGCCATTTGTTGTTGTTGCTGAAGCAAGAAATTGGTTTGCCTACTGCCGAAGGCACTCGTCTAGGCGTCCGGTTGACTCACCAACACTTAGCCAATGCGATCGGCACGACGCGGGTTACCGTGACTCGCTTGCTGGGTCAGCTAAAAGAAGAAGGATGGCTGAATGTAGATCGGAACCACCATATTGTGATTCCGTCCCAGACCACCCTATAAGTCAGCCACGCTATAGGCCAGCTCTAAGTTGTGAATTTGCGGCAATGCTTTGAGGAGCATTGGGTTGCATAATCACTGCTTGAAAGGGAATGACTCCTGCGTCTTCGCTGTTGATTTGGCGGGCGGCTTCGCGCGATAAGTCTAAAATGCGGTTGTCTACATAAGGACCGCGATCGTTAATTCGCACCACTACCGAATGGCCACTGTTGAGGTTTGTCACTTTGAGATACGTGTCAAAGGGAAGTGAGGGATGGGCCGCAGTTAAATCATTTTGGTTAAATGTTTCACCCGTCGCTGTCAGCCGACCATGAAAATAGGGGCCGTACCAAGAAGCCAGCCCCTGAATCTTTTGGTCAGTTTCCACCAGACCGTACATTTTAGTTTGGGCTTCCGCCAAGGTTAAGGGTGGAGTTGCCAAAGCAATGCGTAGGTTGTTCACCCACTCGACTGCTAACAATTCGCGCGTGCGCTTCAAGTGAGCGGCGATCGCTGGATCAACCACAAATAGAGTGCGATCGCCGACTTTGCCAGCAGGGTTCCCTTGGGCCATGCCAGGCTGCAATTTAGAGGCATCAAAGTGAGGATTCTCTAAGGTTTGTTTAAATTGTGACCCTACCCATTCGGCTTGGTCGCGAGTCGGCAGCTCAGCAATGAGATAGCCTTTCACCCACACTTGAAACACTGTGCGATGAGGAGACTGAGACGAGAAATTTTGGATAAAAGCCGTGTGTCGGAAGGCAGACCACTTCTGCTGTCTTCTAGCGAGGCTACTACCCTCTGGCGTGATAGCCCGATTAGCTCGGACTATCACCACTGCTTTAACGGCATTCAGGCTATTTTCCTGACCTTGCCAAGTAAACAAATCCTTAAATAGCCGCAGGACTTGACCCGGATAGTGGTCCATGAAGTTCTTGCTAGCGGTCGTTGTAATCGCTAGAGAACGAGTAGCCCAAAGTTGAGGTTCTAATTTAATCGCCGCAATACTAGCAGGGGCAGTTCTTAATTTGGGGTGAAAAAGTGAATTTTCGACCGGATTGAACCAACTAGAGGTTGAAGAAGAGATCAAAGCACTCTGGCGCTTGGGCTGCGGTGACACGCTTAGCAACGCTAACTTAGGCGAATAGGTGCTGTAGAGATTGGAGGTGACTGCGGGTTGGAGCCAAGCTGTAGTGGATTTGGAAGGTCTACTCACTGCCGAAAGAATCTTGGCAGGAAAGGTGCTGAATAGACGTTCAGGCGCTTTAAGCAAACCTGGTCCCGAAGAGAAAAAGTACTCAGCTTGGGATGCAACCCAGACAAGACAAAATAGCAACATGTATGGATAAATGCTTGAGAGGATGCACAAAATGTCGTATACAGTAGTGCTGTATACAACCTCTGGTAGCTAGGTAGTAGAGTATACTAACTCTAACCGCGAAATAATCCACCTATAGGGTGAAACCCCCTACTGACCCTAAGTGGAAATTTTTGCAATGAAAACTTTCCGCTAAGCACAGCTATTTTTTCTTGGAAGTTGCCACTACCGTCTAGTGGAATGGAAGTTTTGGGTGGAGTTAAAATCTCGATTAAACCAGCATTTAACTCAAGTTGCTCGCGATCGCGATCCTTACTTGGCCACGGCTGGACACTTTTTTGTTCAACAATATATCCGCCAACAGTTAGAACAATGGGGCCAAGTGAAGGTCCAAGAGTTTCAGGTTCAGGGCATGAACTTGAAGAATTTGATTTTGGATTTGCCAGCGATCACTACAGCAAGGCGCAGCCCCAGACCGCCGATTTTGATTGGGGCTCACTACGATGCTGTAGTCGGTTCACCGGGAGCAGACGATAACGCCACAGGGGTAGCAGTGCTGCTGGAGCTAGCGCGGGCTTTTCACCAGGCACCTGCTCGCTATCCAGTACGGTTAGTCGCCTTCGACTTTGAAGAAACTAGCTACAACCTCGCAGGCAGCACTTATTACGCAACTTCCTTGCAACAAGCGCCTCTGCGCTTAATGCTGGCTCTAGAAATGCTGGGGTATTGCGATCGCACTCCTAATTCCCAACAGTATCCTCCTGGCCTCAAGTATTTCTTTCCCAACCAAGGCAACTTTATCGGCTTGATTGGCAATCTGAAAACAATTCCAGACCTAATCCACCTCAGCCATCATTTGCGGCGGGCAGGCGTGCCTTGTCGCTGGTTACCTGCGGGGAAAAGAGGCATGATTTTGCCAGATACCCGGCGCAGTGATCATGCTGCCTTTTGGGACCGAGGCGATCGCGCCCTGATGGTGACCGATACGGCACATCTGCGGAATCCGCACTATCATAAGCCCAGCGATCGCATTGAAACTTTAGATTTAGATTTTTTAACGGGTGTCTGTCGCGGCCTAGAAATGGGCATTCGTTCTTTATAGATGAGTTGCCCACCCGTTTTTTCAGGAATTTAACCATGACCCATAGCCAGCAGCCTCCACAAACTGTCGCCCCAACAGGCGCTCGTGAGGCAATGCCAAATTACTCCGCAGGCATGCAAGCAGAACCAGTAGAAGTGACTGACCACACCTCTTTGATTCTGGCTTTGCTCCTGGCAGAGCGAGCCTCGGAAGCACAAAGTATCTGGCTGTCAGTGCTCTCACAAAAAAGTGCTATTCAGCAACAAAACAGCACGCTTGAATTGATTCAATTCTTGGCAACTACAGCTGAGCAATACGAACAGAATGCCAATTGGAAAAATGCTTGGTTGATTCGTTCTTACATTGCCCAATTCCTTCCCAACGATATTAATAATTCGCTAATCCTAATTCGACTTGCTATAGAGTTGAAAATATTTGAGCAAGAGGGAAGACGGTTCTTAGCATCGGCAACCCATTCACTGGCATTTGCCCAAGGCTTTGAACAAGTAAATCTTAATCTCTTAGAAGGAGTGCTACAAAAACTAGCCGCAGTTCATCCTTTTCATGAATTGTTTGATATTTGCTTTCTCAACAACAATATTCGCCAGAACCCCCAATTTGATGCCGTCAGAAATCAGGTGGCGATCGCCCACAACAATTTAGGTCTAGTATTTCATCAGCAAGGATCTTTAGACCAAGCGTTTGAAGAATTTCGCAGATGTTTGGAGATTCAGGCAAGCATTAGTCCTGTCCATCTTTCCAAAATATTTCTCAACCTAGGCGTCACCTCTGCTCAAAAGCAGCAGTTTCAATCAGCGGAAACCTACCTGAAACAGTCTGTAGAGCTAGATGCCAATAATGCTGATGCTGCAAGAAGATTAGTCGATGCCAGGTATAAACTCCACACCGCAGCCAAAAACTACACATTTACATCAGATTGGTTTAGCTTCAATATTCCAACGTGGCAAGTACATTTGCAGCAGTTTGTGGGTCAACCCAATTTAACTGTTCTAGAAATCGGTAGTTGGGAAGGTCGCTCCACTTGCTGGCTGTTGGAAAATGTCTTAACGCATCCCTCGGCAACCATTACTTGTGTAGATACTTTTGAAGGTAGCTTCGAGCATCAATCTTACGACCCTGACTATATCAAATCTCTCGAAGACCGTTTTGATTTCAATATTCAACAATCTGGTGCTTCTGAAAAAGTCAAAAAGATAGTGGGTTCGTCTCATCAAGTGCTCAAAAGCTTGCCGACCAATACCTATGACTTTATCTATATTGATGGCTCACATCTTGCTTGTGACGTACTAATTGATGCGGTGTTGAGCTGGCCCTTAGTGAAAGCTCAAGGGCTACTGGTATTTGATGACTATGACTTTAGATTTCCGGACAACCCCAACCAAAACACCCAAATTGGTATTGACGCATTTGTTAGCAGCTTCTCACCCAAAATTGAAATCATTCACAAGGGTCATCAATTAATTCTGGGAAAACTAGCTGAATAGTAGCCTCTGCAATTGACGATTTCTTTAAGTGCTTTGATCTAAGGCATAAACTTGTGCTGACCAGGGGTAGATGGGTTCTCGGCCAATGCGATCGCCTAGAACCCACCGCTCCTGGGTGACTTCCTGCCAGCGATCGCCCTCCGAGATTTTGGGCCAGTTGGGGATGAGATACTCAGCGTTGGGGTTGGTGGGGTTCGGGGTGCCGTAGTCTGAGAAGTTGGCTATTACTACAACTAGATTGCTGCCATAACCTCGTTGCCAAACCATTACCCGCTTACCTTCGCTAAAGTCGCTATGGATAAACTGAATGTCGTTGGAGGCTAGCGCGTCAGAAGTCGTGCGCAAGCGTACCAATCGAGCCACATAACCAAAAATTCGCTGTCGCCAATCTTCGCTGGCACGGCTGTAGTTCACTGGGTCAACTTGTTTGTTGGTCTCTCCCTGACCCGGATAGTCGATATCTAAATCTTGCTGATCGGCAAATTCATCGCCAGCCAAAATCATCGGAATCCCTACCGCAGTAAGTAAGCAGGCAAAAGCCAGCTTGATGCGCGATTCTGCGTCGGCGACGCCGTTGTTAGCCAGCCAGTTGTAGAAGCGCTCATTGCCTAAGCCGCCGATGTCGTGGGAGGTTAAGTAGTTAACTGCTTGGGCACCATCCGAGAAACCGAGCAAGCGACAGTCAATCAGTTTGCGGACACTACCCTCAAAACTCGGATCACCATACCAATTGCGGCCTAAAATTACCTGGCGAATGATTTGCTTGAACTTCTCATTCCACAAGCCGTCCAGACGGTTTTGATTGACGAGTTCTAAGGGAACGCTGAGTTCCTCACCCACCACTAAAAAGCGATCGCCTGTTCCGCCCCGTTGTTGCCAAAGCGATCGCGCGTAATCCTTAAACTCTTGCAAAAAGTCGTAATTGGTGATGTTGTTGACGCTGTCTAGACGTAACCCATCGACGCGGTAATAGTCCATCCAGTGAGCAATGTGAGCTTTCATGTACTCACGGGCAGGCACTAGGCGCGATCGCCCTCCGGTGATCGGGTGATAACCCTCCACGGTGTAGTTGTACTTGAATAAGTCGCCACCGAAACCGTCTCGATTGGTTTGCTCTGGATCACCGCTGCCAAAGTAGATGTAGAAGTCGAGGAAATTGATGTTGGCGTAGGGATTGTTGCGAGAAAACGCCATTACCGCGTCGTAGAAGAAGCGCAGTCCGTGGCGATGACAGGTTTTGACTAAGCTCGCTAAATCGGTTGAAGCGGTGGGAGCTTGTTGACTGTCGGGGCTGCCCAAGTCAAAGTCGGCGGCGAAATAGTTAGCAGTGCCATAGCCCCAATTCAAATTATCGTCACTGTCGGCAGGAGGCAGCAGTTCCAGAGCATTCACGCCTAGCTCTAGCAGGTGGGCACGGCCTGGTTGCAAGGCTGGCACATCTGGAAAGTCTGGGGCAGCTTCCGCAGGTTCTAAGAGAGATTCCACATCCCGGAAAGCTCCTTTACCGACGATCACGTCCCCACTACTATCAATCCGAGTCCAGCGGGTGGGTAGCTCATAAATCACCAAGCGATTGTTGGGCGGTAGATCTGAGAGTGAGCGATCGCCTGTCCAATCCACCGCTTGCCCTTCTGGATCGCAAGGAATTAATTGTCCAGCTTGATACAGCACGACACTCACCGGATCACCACTGGCCGCACCATCTAGTTCCTTAGGGCTAGAGGCGGCAAAGCGGCGATCGACGGTGTAGGCTGTGGGGTCTGTGCAGTAGAGTACGGGACGGCTGGCGTTGTAGGGATTGGTATCGCGAATTTTGAACCAATAGCCGTAAACTTGCCCATCAACAAGGTTGCAGTCTTGCACTTTTACTTCCCACAAATCTGGAAATTCAGGCGATCGCTGAAGTGGAATTTCCCGAAATTGGTCAAACTGGCCTGCTTTGAGGCTGGCATAAGTGCCAATGTAGAGCGCTGGAATTGGGTCAATGCTGCCAGGACGCCACAGCAGAAAGTGAGTTTGTTTGCGATTCAGCAGATCTGCCTGCATGACCAACTCTCCCAAGGTAAGCAATGGTTTTTGTAGCGCTGCAAGAGAATGACACCTGATAGGTAAGCCATTCGATTCACAGAGTATTCACGCTGCAACAGTACTAACCTCGGTTCTTAAACAATTTCAAATAGTTTCAAATACCAGTTGCGGTTGAAGTGGAACCGGTGTTGTAGTAGGAACTCTGGCTGGGTTGGTAAACGGCGATCGCTTCGTAGTCAGGCTGCCAAATTCTGGACGCTTCTAGATGAGCTTGGATGGGCCTACCAATATAGCGAGTCACCTTGACGCGATAACCAGGCATCCCATCGGCGTTAGGGGCAGGCGTTTGCTCTAGCATCTCAGCAGTTACATTCACCGCAAACGGACAAGGTGTGATTCCCCAAACGCTTGAAGTTACTTCTCCTAGCTCTGAATCAACGTCTAGCCTTAGTTGCAAAGGGATACCACTCGTGTTTCTCACCATCAAATCTTTGTAGCCATAGGCAACTGTGGCATCTCGCCCTATGGGAAAGAAACGCTTGTTGCCATAGGGGTCGATGCTGTGGTGATGCCGTTCTAAAATCTCAAATCCAGCCAGCAGAAAAGCGTTGAATAGGTTGGTAGAAATCAGGCAGAGTCCACCGCCAAAATCCAGCTTGACTTCACCTCGCACAAAAACTGGCCCTTCCCGAAAGCCACTAAAGTGAGTAGGACGCGGGACACGATGCCAAAAGCTGAAGATCTGCTGGGGTTGGATTACCAAGCCATGAATTTTTCGCGCTGCCAACTTCAGATTCCACAGCCGATTTGCACTCATTTGAGGAGAATCAGGACGTGGAGGAATCGGAGTTGTAAATTGGCTCCACAGATACGGGTAGCGCTGAGCCATCTCCGGTCGTCGAAGCCGAGCGTAGTGCCAAGGATACCCCTGTCGCCAAGCAGCGCTAGATTTCAACCCGTGTCTCAGTGAAGTTTTGCAGGCTTGCCAGATTTGTTTCATGCTGTTGAGAGGAAGCTTAGTAAATGCAACGCCCTGAGTAAGGCTGATTCCTAAAAACCCATAGAATTTATCGCTCAAGCGCATTCCTGAAGCTTAGAAACTTCACAAAAACTACAGCAGCACAAATCAATGCGGTAATGGTTGGGAGTTCAAATGTCTGGTGTATCTAATTCGGGTTGGCAATTTTGGATCGATCGCGGTGGCACCTTCACCGATATTGTGGCCCGACAGCCTAACGGTGAGTTAATTGTCCATAAGTTGTTGTCAGAGAACCCCGAACGCTATACAGATGCTCCTCTTCAAGGCATTCGCGAACTGTTGGAAGTAGCAACCGAGGCACCCATCCCAACAGAGCAGATTGCCGCAGTGAAGATGGGAACGACCGTGGCGACTAACGCTTTGTTGGAGCGGAAAGGCGATCGCACTGTACTTCTCATCACTAAAGGCTTTCGGGATGCGCTGCGGATCGGCTACCAAAACCGCCCTAATATCTTTGCCCGTCAAATCATCTTTCCAGAAATGCTTTATGAGCAGGTGATTGAGGTAGAGGAACGCTACACAGCTCAAGGGGAAGAGTTAACTCCGGTGAATCTAGAAGCGATGCGTCCTGCATTGCAAGTGGCTTATGAAAGTGGAATTCGAGCTTGCGCGATCGCCTTCCTCCACGGCTACCGTTACCCCAATCATGAGCAACAAGTTGCAGTGTTGGCGCGAGAGATAGGTTTTACGCAAATTTCGGTCTCCCATGAAGTCAGCCCGTTGATGAAATTGGTGAGCCGAGGAGATACGACAGTTGTAGATGCGTATCTTTCTCCAATTCTGCGGCGCTACGTCGATCGCGTGGCAAGTCAGTTGGGAGATACGCAACTGATGTTTATGCAATCCAACGGGGGACTGACCGACGCGAAGTTTTTCCAAGGTAAAGACAGTATCCTTTCGGGGCCAGCAGGAGGCATTGTCGGCGCAGTCCAAACCAGCAATTTAGCGGGTTTCGACCAGATCATCACGTTTGACATGGGCGGCACCTCAACGGATGTAGCGCATTACAACGGCGAATATGAGCGCACCTTTGAAACCGAAGTGGCGGGTGTGCGGATGCGATCGCCGATGATGTCCATTCACACCGTGGCAGCAGGCGGTGGATCAATTTTGCAATTTGATGGGTCACGTTACCGAGTGGGGCCAGAGTCGGCAGGGGCAAATCCTGGGCCTGCTTGTTATCGCAAAAATGGTCCCTTAACGGTAACCGATGCCAATGTCATGGTGGGCAAGTTACATCCTCAATTCTTCCCTAAAGTCTTTGGCCCCAACGGAGATCTACCACTGGATGCCGAAGTGGTACAAGCGAAATTTGCCGAACTTGCTGCCCAAATTCGTACAGCCACGGGAGATAATCGCACTCCAGAACAGGTGGCACAGGGATTTCTAGCGATCGCTGTGGAGAAAATGGCGAATGCGATCAAGAAAATCTCGGTGCAGCGTGGTTATGACGTTTCAGAGTACACGCTCTGCTGTTTTGGCGGTGCGGGTGGCCAACATGCTTGCGCGATCGCGGATGCTCTGGGAATGACACAGGTGTTCATTCATCCGTTTGCAGGCGTATTGTCGGCCTATGGGATGGGTTTGGCGGATCTGCGGGTGTTACGAGAGCGATCGGTTGAGGCGAAATTGACGGATGGGTTGATGCTTGAGTTGGAAAAGCTGTTGGCTGAGATTGCTGATGATGCCAAAGCTGAACTGATGCAGGCCCCCCTCTCTGGTATGCCCGCTAGGGCTATAAATTGCGGGGAACTGGAGTTTTCAAATATTCAAGTTCTCTCTAAAGCACATCTGCGTTATGAAGGGACAGATTCTGCGCTGATTGTGGAGTTTGGCAGTATCCCGGATATGGTGGCTTGGTTTGAAGCGGCTCATCAACAGCGGTATGGCTTTATTGCACCAGACAAGGCACTGATCGTAGAAGCGGTTTCTGTGGAAGTTGTGGGCGTGACCGAGATTCCAGAAGAGGAGATCGCTGAGCAACGGAGAACTGGACCAGCAGAGGCGATCGCGACTGTCCAGATGTTCACCGCAGATACCTGGCACGATACTCCCGTTTTTGATCGTGCTCATCTCCAACCTGGCGATCGCATTACTGGCCCCGCCATCATTATTGAATCCACTGGAACTAATGTGATTGAACCAGGCTGGCAGACACAGGTGAACGAGCGCAGTCATTTAGTGCTTCAACGAATTCAACCATTGATGAGACAGCGAGCGATCGGCACAAATGTTGATCCGGTGATGTTGGAGATTTTTAACAACTTGTTTATGGCGATCGCGGAGCAGATGGGGTTCACGCTGCAAAACACTAGCTACTCGGTCAACATCAAGGAGCGGCTGGACTTCTCTTGCGCAATTTTTGATGGGCAAGGTCAACTGGTGGCAAATGCGCCTCATATCCCAGTGCATCTGGGGTCGATGAGTGAGAGTGTGCAGAGCCTATTGGTTGCAAAAGGAGATCGGCTAAAACCAGGCGATGTCTATGCGATCAACAATCCCTACAATGGTGGGACACATTTACCAGATGTGACGGTGATTACGCCTGTGTTTGCAGCAGTTGGCACAGATCACTCTTCACCTCTCTTCTTTGTCGCTTCTCGCGGTCATCATGCGGATATTGGCGGAATTACACCGGGGTCGATGCCACCGAATAGTACTTCGGTGGAGCAAGAGGGGATTCTGATCGATAACTTCCAAGTGGTAGATCAGGGGCAGTTTCGAGAGCAGGAATTGGCGGAGCTTTTGACCTCTGGGCCTTATCCAGCGCGAAATCTGACGCAGAATTTAGCCGACTTGCAGGCGCAGATTGCAGCGAATGAGAAGGGAATGCAAGAGCTGCATCGGATGGTAGAGCATTTTGGCTTGGAGACGGTGCAGGCTTACATGAGCCATGTGCAGGATAATGCGGAAGAGTCGGTGCGACGGGTAATTGAAGTGCTGAAGGATGGCTGCTTTACCTATGAGATGGATGATGGCAGTCAGATCCAGGTGGCGATCGCCATTAACCACACCGCCCGAACTGCCCGAATTGATTTCACAGGCACTTCCCCCCAGCAACCCAACAACTTCAACGCGCCTTTAGCTGTGACGAAAGCAGCGGTTCTCTATGTGTTTCGCACGTTAGTAGAGGATGACATTCCTCTCAATGCGGGTTGTCTCAAGCCTTTGAAGATTCGTATCCCGGAAGGTTCTATGCTGAATCCGCAATATCCAGCGGCAGTGGTAGCGGGGAATGTGGAAGTGTCGCAGGCGATCGTGGATACGCTGTATGGCGCGTTAGGTGTGTTGGCGGCTTCCCAAGGGACAATGAACAACTTCACCTTTGGCAGTGATCGCTATCAATATTACGAAACCATCTGTGGTGGTTCCGGCGCTGGTCCTGGTTTTTCGGGTACCGATGCGGTGCAAACTCACATGACCAACTCGCGCCTCACCGACCCGGAAGTTTTGGAATGGCGCTTTCCTGTGTTGCTAGAAACCTTTGCGATTCGGCCTGAGAGTGGGGGTGGAGGTAAATATCGGGGTGGCAATGGCGTGATTCGTCGCATTCGTTTCCGCGAAGCTATGACTGCGGCGATTCTTGCTAATCGTCGGCGCGTTCCCCCTTTTGGCTTGCAGGGAGGTCAACCAGGGGCGATCGCGCATAACTGGGTAGAACGGCAAGACGGCGCGATCGAGCTATTAAACAGCAAAGCCGAGGTTGCAATGAACCCCGGCGATGTGTTTGTGATTGAAACCCCTGGTGGTGGAGGTTATGGTTCGCTTTAACGGCGATTGCGGCGACGCAAACGGTCGATCGTCACAGCCGCGATAATCACCAAACCCTTGACTACTAGTTGCCAGAAGTAGGACATATTCAGCAAGGTCAGGCCGTTGTTGAGTACCGCGATGATCAGCGCACCGACTAACGTGCCGACAATGGTGCCGATGCCTCCGGTGAAGCTGGTACCACCGAGGATTACCGCTGCGATCGCGTCTAACTCATAGCCGTTGCCCAACATTCCCGTAGCGCTGTAAAGACGACTGGCACTCATGATGCCTGCTAAGCCAGAAAGCAAGCCACTGACACCATAGACGAATAGCAGCACCCTATTCACTTTAATCCCAGTTAACCGCGCAGCCCGTGAGTTGCCTCCTACTGCATAGATTTGCACGCCTAACACCGTCCGCCTGAGGACAAACCAGCTCGCCGCAACCGCAAGTAATGCGATCACCACCAGCCAAGGTATGGGGCCAAGATAGCTGTTGCCAATCCAGGCGAAGTTGAGGTCGCGGTTGATCACGGTCGTGCCGTTCGCCACTAAATAAGCGGTGCCTCGCCAAGCCGTTAACGCGCCTAGGGTAACGATAAAGGGTGGCAAATCCAGAAAGGCAATCAAGGCACCGTTCGCCAAGCCCATTCCTAGTCCTGCCAGTAGCGCAGCGGGGACAGCGGCCCATCCCAGCGCTGGAATCAGGGAGACTAGCACCGCGACGACCGCAGAAACCCCCAGAATCGAGCCGACTGAAAGGTCAATGCCTCCGGTCAGAATTACGAAGGTCATCCCGGTCGCCAGCACGATGTTGATCGAGGCTTGCCGAATGATATTGACCAGGTTGCCAGGTGTCAGGAAGGTCGGCGTGAGAAACGTAAACAGAATGCCAATAATCAGCAGGATGGGCAGAATCCCTGCCACTTGAAGTAAATCCTTTGCCCCTTTGCGTTTCTGAGTGCGGGGTCGATCGCTCGTCTGATCTTTCGGCGGTCTTAATTCTGTTCGGCTCATGATCCTGCTACCTCCGATGCGCCAGTGGCGTAAGCCATGATGTTTTCTTGTGTAATCTGTCTGCCAGTGGAGCCGCCCAGCTCGCCCACTAGCTCTCCTTCTCGCATCACCAACACGCGATCGCTCATTCCCACAACTTCCGGCAGTTCGCTAGAAACCATGAGAATGGCAACTCCTTCTGCGGCCAAGTCGCTAATAATGCGGTAAATCTCACTTTTTGCGCCGATGTCTACCCCACGCGTCGGTTCATCCAGCAATATCACTCTGGGTTTAATCGCCAGCCACCGAGCTAGCAGTAACTTCTGTTGGTTTCCCCCAGAGAGGTCTACAGCCCGGATTTCTAAGTTGGCGAGACGGATGTTGAAGTTTTCTACCGCGTCTGTCGCCACTTGATTGACTGCGCCCCAATTGACCAAGCCAGCGTGGGCATCTTGTTTCAGCCGATTTAGGACGATGTTTTTGCGAGAACTCATCTCTAGAAACAGCCCTTGGTCTTTGCGGTCTTCTGGGACATAGCCAATGCCTGCGGCGATCGCATCACCGGGAGAGTTAATGTTCAGTTTCTGACCATTCAGAAAGACTTCGCCACTGGTTTTAGGGTCAGCGCCAAAAATCAGCCGCGATAGTTCTGTCCTGCCTGCACCGACTAGACCAGCCAGCCCCAGGACTTCTCCCGCATGAACCGAAAAACTAGCAGGTTGCACCTTGCGCCCATCGCTCATGTTTCTCACTTCCAGAACCACCGGACCTGGCTTGCTTTGTCGCTGGTGCTCATAGAAGTCTTGCATGGGCCGACCGACCATCATCTGCACCAAGCGATCGGGAGAAATTTCACTGCGAATCAGGCTACCAATGTATTGCCCATCTCGCAGAACGCTGACCCGATCGGACAAAGCATAGATCTCTTCCATGCGGTGACTGATGTAGATAATGGCAATGCCGTCACTCCGCAACCGCCGAATCACCTCAAACAGATGTTCTGTCTCCCTGTCAGACAGAGCTGCTGTCGGCTCGTCCATCACCAAAATGCGGCTGTTGTCCTTGAGGGCGCGAGCAATTTCTACCTGCTGCTGTTCCGCGATCGCGAGATCTCCAACGATGTCGTGAGTGGTGAAACTAGCTCCCAGGGTTCTGAGCACTTGGGCTGCTTCTCGTTCCATACCGTCGCGATCGAGAAATGGTCCTCGCCGCAACTCCCTGCCCATGAACATGTTTTCGGTCACGGTCAAGTTGGGCGCGACATTCAACTCTTGATAAATCAGGTTGATGCCCGATTTTCTGGCGATCGCTGGATCGGTAATGTTAACGGCACGACCGTTGAGCAAGATCTCGCCTTCATCTGCGATATAGGCTCCCGCCAAGATCTTCATCAACGTGCTTTTGCCTGCCCCGTTTTCCCCCATCAGGGCATGAACTTCTCCGGGATAGATGGTGAGGCTCACACCCTGGAGAGCAGGGACACCATGAAATCGTTTGGTAATGCCTCGCATTTCCAGCACCGGAGTGGCGATCGCTCCTTCTGGAGATGAGGCTCGGATGTCGGTGGTCATCAGTAGCTCCTAAATCAATCTCACTGCCAGCCTGGGTATTCGCTGACGTTCTCTCGCGTGATTAGCTTGACTGGAATCAAAATGTCCGGGTTAGCAGGCTTCTTGCCATGCAGAATGTCATTACCTACTTGAACGGCCTTGCGGGTCATGCCTAAGGGGTCTTGAGCCGCCGTCGCCACAAACAAACTATTGGGGTCTTCGATCGCTTCTTTGGCTTCTGGTGCGCCATCCACGCCCACAATGAAAAACTCACTGCGCTTGGCTTGGCGAGCTGCTAACTCCGCCCCGACTCCCGAAGGATCGTTAATCGCAAAGACCGCATCAATTTTAGGGAAAGAAGTGAGCAAGTCACTCATCACTCTTAGCCCCCCATCTCGGCTTCCTTCAGCGTTCTGGTCTTTGGAAAGAACTTTGATACCGGGGTATTTTGCCAAAACTTGCTCACAGCCATCGACTCGCTCAAAGACCGAGTTGACTGGAGGGCCATTGACGATGACGATGTTGCCTTTCCCCTTGAGGCGATCGGCGATGTATTGGCAACTCACTTGTCCCGCTTGGACGTTATTGGAGGTGATGGTGGCATCTACGCCGCCCTCCGCCCCTGTATCCACAGCGATGACGGCAATGCCCGCTTGTTTAGATTTCTCGACAGCTGGGGCAATGCCTTTGCTATCACCCGCATTGAGGACGATCACGTCCGTATCCGAAGCAATGAAATTTTCGATCTGGTTGAATTGCTGGTTCAGGTCATAGCCGCTGGATACTAGCGTGACTCTGACATCTTCACCGCCAATTCTTTTGGCCTCCTCTTCCGCACCTCGCCCCATCAGCACGAAAAAAGGATTACTCAAATCGCCCACGGTGACAGCGACAGATTTTAGCTTCACCGCCTCATTGCTTGGGTTGCCCTGATTGCCTTCGATCGCTAATCGGTTGTTAGGGGTAGTCGGTGAGCAAGCCACAAGCGCACTACTGGCAAGACTCAAAGCGCCAGCAGCGATCGCTACTCTCTTCACGTTCATCTATTTCCACCAACTCACTAAGAGAGCCAACAGAATATAGATCTGCGAATTAATCAAAAGCGTGAGCTAGCTCTAAATCATTCAGACCTAACTGAGAGGCATTTGAGCTTCTGCAATTTCAACTCTTCCTAATATTTTGTTTTTGATTTAGAGAAGAGCGCTATTAGCTCCAACTAACTGAATGCCTTAACTGGATGCAGAATTATCTCTGCACTTCAAAGCATTAAGTTATTTACTTATGTTAAAACACGTTTAGAAGTGTTTAATCTCGAAATAGCCTTTAGCTAAAACTGCTAGAAGATGTTGATATTAAACTGACAGATTTATATTCGAATGACTTTTTACTATGTTTATCCTCCGCTTTTATAAAAACAAACCACATCTATCCAATGGCTTAGTTAGTATCACTAACTCAATTAATAATTTATTTATCTTTAATGTAATTTTATTTAAGCTTAAAGGTATATCAGTTCAGCAACCGCTCTTTCTTTGAGTTAGAAATCAAGCGATCGCTGAACCTAAAAACAAACTTGAAATCGATGGGGCTAGGTAACACTTTTGCTGCCAAAAATTTTGGTGTTATCAGCTATGATTCATCAACAGCTACTATGACTTCGCTGTCAACTGTTTCATTGGGTAGAGCAGCGATCGCAGCTAAAATACTTGCAGCATTTCCTTTGGGAAAACTAACTTCATTAGTCATTACAATAACTTGCACTTCAGTCCCCTCTAGCAGATCAATCGGCTGAGTCAGTCTTAAGACCCCTTTTTCATAAATGGCCGTAATTGTTTTCATATGGCTGCGATATTAAGTTGATGAGCTTACATAATAGTCCCAAATAATTGATAAATCAAAAATTAGCGATCGCTCCTCTCCATCCAGATAAGAGCGATCGCCTAATATCACGAACTAATTTAGGAATGAAGTCTTAAGCAGGAATTACAATGTCGGGCTTGGTGCTTTGAACGATCGCAAACAGCTCAGCTTGCTCCGTAGCAGGGACAGCAAACTTGTCTAGCGTTTGTTGAAAATCGTCCAAAAAAGACTCCCATTCTTCTGCTGTAATTTTCAGGTGAGCATGGGAATCCTGCATCGAGCGACCGCTATATTTTTGGGGGCCACCTGTTGCCCAGCAGACCATTTCCGTCACCAAATATTTGAATCCAGACCTCGAAACGCGATGATGCGCTTCATCAACTAGTGGGTTGGAGTTGAGGCGTGGATCATCCATGATGCGATCGATAAAGTCATCTACAACAGTGGCAATGCTGTACACACCACCAAGCCGCTCGTAGAGAGAAGTTGCTTGAGATTCCATAGTTGGTTTTCCTGGGGGTTAGCGCTTATTGTTCCCGCCGTCAAAGGTGAGTATCCCAGCGCTTCAAGCAACGCAACAAGCGATCGCTTTAGAGCTGAGGCTGGTATTCTCGCTGGATTTCTTCAAGGGCTTGCCGCAGATCATCGGCATGGAGCCAACCAACGAACCCACCATAGAGGCATTGCCCTCTCGGACTGGCGACAAAGACGTGATCCACGCCAAAGGGATTTTTCCAGGTGCGCATTGTCGTGCCATCCTCAAAGGTGAAAAGGGTTTGCGATCGCTCAAAGTCGCGACGGTGAGCATCAGTCATACCCGCCACCAAACGCAAGCGCTGAATCAGGTGCCCACTCAACTCCGATTCCTCAGTTGATTCACCCCAGAAGTCACGGATCGCAGCAGCAACAGCAGGGTGATTTTTCAGCGTGGCGTGGGGCAAGCCGTAAATGCAGACAAATTTGGCATGGCGGAACTTGCTCGACTCGACCGGAATCGTGCCGTCGCTCCCACCGTCATAATCTCCCGCGATCGTCAAAGTCGGAATTACAGCCGCGATCGTCTCAGCAATGGTGCGGCGGTTTTTACCCAAGTCTCGCGCAATGCCTAATCCAAACTGCAATGGATCGACAATGCGACCTAAGTCTGAACCACCTACCGGAGAGGCCACTAGCACCAACGAGTCTACCTGCGACCACCATTCAGGATGACGATTCAGCACTTCGAGCCAAATCAAACCGCCCATTGAGTGCCCAATAATTCTGATGGGAGTTTCGGGGTAGGTCGCCAACATATCGATCGCAACCTGCTCCACATGCTCAATCAGTGGTTCGATCCGTAGCCAAGTTTTAACAAAACCCAGATTCGGCGTGACGACTTTGGTATTGGACGAAGCGATGCTCTGGGCCAGAGCCGTAATCTCTCGGCTGCTATCGGCCCAACCATGTTGAGCATAGAGAATAAAATCCGGTGTCTCGCTCACCCTATACTCCCATTGTCATTCGGAGATTTTTACTAATGCTGCGATCGCACACTCTTACCTGCGTAAAGGCTTACCCACGTAAGGGAAGCGCCAGCAAACAACCACCCAGTAAACCCAAGGCAGTAGTACCACCAAAAGTCCAAGCGGTTTGCTTCCTACTGTAGCCTGTCCCCAACATCTGGCCCCAAGCAACAGCTCCCAGCCCTGCTCCAGACACTCCCAACAGCAGCAAAATCGCGAAGGGAAACTTGCCAGATACCAGGATTGCGCCAGTTCCTTCATTGTCCGCAAATAGCCAACTTGCGGTTGTAATCGCAACTGCGCCAATCGCGCCCACCCAAAGACTGTCCTTGACAGCCGCTCGCCAACTCCAACCCAGAAATCTGAGCATCACCAACAAAGTGAAGGTGACTACACCACAGACCGCCAAAAGCACGACAGAAACCCCCGTCGCTGCCATAACTGCGATCGCCCCAACCAACGGTGCAAACCAAGTTAAAGATTCCTCAAACAGCCAAGCGATCGATCCGAGCCAAGCAATCACCCAAGCTAACCCCGCCCCTGGATGCATGCCAATCAAAAAACCAAAGCAACAGTATCCTACCCCCAGCAACAATAAAGAGGGCCAAGGTAAATCTGCTTGAAACTCCTTCAGCGTGGTTTGTCGGGGTCTGGCAGGAGTTGACAGCGCCGGAGTTGCTACCAGTTCAGGAGTTTCCTTCCTCGCTGCTTCACTACTAATCACTGCTGCATCTTCTAGTTGTGTGTCGGTCTCAGGCTCAGCAGCAGCGATCGCCTCAAACATGCTGCCATCAGGCAAGGTTGCCCCTGTCCAATCAACGTCTTCCAATATCGCCCCTGCAAGAATAGCCCCGGTGAAGTTGGCTTTACGACAGGTAGCTCCTGTGAGGTTAGCCCCGGTTAAATCAACGTTGCTGAAGTTGGCTTTGGTTAAGTTAGCTTGGCTTAGGTTGGCTTGTTTGAGATTCGCCCCTGTCAAGTTGGCTCGGTTTAAATTACTTTGCGCTAAGTTGCTACCTGCTAAATCAGCTCCCTGCAAATCTGCCCAAGCAAAGTCCCGCTTCCCTACCGCATACCGTTGTAGGAGTTCATTTACATCCATACTGCCCCCCGATTCTCCGCGATTTTGGCACAGGAGGATTCAAGAGAGCGAGAAAGTGTAATTAAATTAATTTTGCTTGGCGGTAATCAACTGGCGAATCATCTGAGCCGTCGCAGGAGCTAGCAAAACGCCATTGCGGTAATGACCTGTAGCCAGTAAAACGTTACTGTAACCTGGCAGCGGCCCAATGATTGGAGCAGGACGGCCTTCCGGACGTGGGCGCAAACCAGACCAAGTTTTGAGTACGGTGGCTTTAGCTAAGGCAGGGCAGAAGGCGATCGCTTGCTTCAAAACTGTTTGCAATTGCGCTTCATCCGCCACCACTTCCTCACCAGCAGCAAATTCGACCGTTGCCCCCACCCAGCACTGATTCGAGCCTAAAGGCACAATATGCACATCATTGCCTGTAATTACAGGTTGCTTTTCCAGAATACCTAAGAGTTGGTCGAGTTCCAGATGTAGCGCTTGACCTAAAACTGGACGAATTTCTATTGATTGCTGAAGAGCCGCAGTTAGGGGCGTGGAGCCTAGACCCGCCGCAACTACCAACCAATCAATCTCAAAGTTTCCTGCTGTTGTTTGTAACTGAGACCAAGTCTGTGAATTGTTGGAGCCAGGGCTACAAGTGATGGTCTCTACAGCAGCATTAAAGTGAAACGTCACACCGTTGCGTTCGGCAGCCGTGACCAAGGCGCGGGTGAGAGCCACCGGATCGACTTGGCGATCGCGAGGTGAGTAGATGGCCGCACTGATCGAATCCGGGTTGAGATAAGGGTACTGATTCGGAAGCTGAGCCGCATCCAGAATCTCTAGCAGCCAGCCTTGACTTTTTCGGGTTTCAGCCAAGGTTTGCCATTTAGCGAGGTCTTCCTCGGCAAAACACAGCTTCAAAATACCGTTGCGATTCCAGGGAATATTGCAACCTGCGATCGCCTCTAGTTCTGGAATTAACGTTTCGTACCGCTGCATACTGGCAAGCCGCAACTGCCAAGCTTTACCCTTCACTTTGTGGCTAATGATGCCCATCAGCACACCCAAGGCAGCTCCCGTTGCGGCTTGAGCAGGAAGTTGGCGATCGAACACAGTGATCGTCAATCCTGGTATTTGGCTGAGTTCGTAGGCGATCGCAGCTCCCACGACCCCACAACCCACCACAGCAACACGACTCATAGATTTCGCTTCAAAGTTAAGAGCCTAGGATGCCACATTCAAAACCCCTCTCCCACGGGAGAGGGGTTTGGGGAGAGATCTTTTTTCTAGCTGTTGGGCACGAGTTGGAAGAAAGCGTCAAAGTCTTTCAACGCTTCCGCATAGTTGCGAATCGCTTGACGATAATCGCCGTTCTGAGCCGCTTCATCGATTTCTTCTAGGTGAGTAAAAATGTCTTGAGCAGCTTGCCGCGCTTGCCCTTGAGCATCGGGCAGTAAGTTGCGAGCCAAATTTCCCATTCTGATTCGCAACTCTCCTAGAGGACCGTGAATAAAGCCGCGAACATCGATCCATTCACGATTTTCGATTAGAGTTGCCAACTCTGGCATGCGACCGCGAAGGGCAGTGATACCAGAGGCATAACTTTGGATGCGCTCGACTTGAGTGGGGCTGTAAGTCAGGGTTTTGGTGCTGGTGGGGCTACTGCAACTGACGAGAAACGCTGTGACGAAGGCCAGTGCTAGAGCCAAAATTGACCGATATTGTCTCATAACTCTACTTGTTTACCACTTGCAAAATTAATTGCCTTGTTGATTAGAACCTATCCCAAAACTCAAATCAGTTTTTAGAGAGGCGCTTAGGGGGCGACCATTTATAATTTTCGTAAAGAAATATATCTCAAGACTGTACTCAAAGTCTTCTTCCTAAATAAAGACTGCGAGATCTTAAGGCAGCGATCGCCTAAATCTAACTAGCATCTCAATCCTAGCTAGGCTCAATGACTTTGACGACGTAGGAAAGGTAAGAGCACCTCATTCACCTTTTCATACCAGTCTTCTTGCGCATAGTGTCCCACTTCCTCTAGTTTTACTAGCTCTGCATCAGGAACCGCTTTAGTAAAGTTTTCGGCCATGCTAAACGGCAACCAAGGATCGGACATGCCCCAAGCCACCAAAATAGGCCGCTCCCAGTTAGCAAAGCCTGGCTCAATTTCTGCGGTAGCTGTTGGCAGTTGTAAGTTGCGTAGCGTATATAGCAGCGATCGCCCCGCATCCGAGCTTTTGAGAAAAGGCCGCCGATACACATCCAAATCCTTGTCAGCCACCTGGTAGGGCCCACCGCCTTCCAACAATCGATCCACTAGCAAGGGATCTTGCGTCATCATGTCACCCACCAAGGGCAATCCCATTTGTTGGATCTTCCAAGGCAGCTTTGCAGTGGTAGAGAGCGGCGTATTGAAAATAGCCAAGCGCTCGATCTGGTCAGGATTTTGTAGAGCATAGCGGAGCCCTACAGCTCCCAAAAAACCTTGCACCACCAGGGAAAACCGCTCCACTTCCAGCGCTTGCACCAAGTCTGCCAAAGCTCCAACAAAAGCATCAGGCGTGTAAGCAAAATCTCGCTTATCTGGCTTAGAGGAAAAGCCAAACCCAGGCCAATCTGGTGCGATCGCCCGGAAACCTTGCTCGGCTAAAGCAGGCAACACCTGCCGCCAACTGTAACTTTGGGAAGGAAAACTGTGCAGCAGCAGCACTGGCGGCTTATCCGTTGAGTTCATCGGGTTTGCTTCTCGGCAAAACCATTTCAACGGCCCTACTTCAACCAAACGCTCCTCAACTGCCACAGCTTTTCTCCCACAAGCTCAAGTGGTCTGAGCTTACCGCTGAACGGTAGCCTAAACAAGCTGACGTTTCTTGGAGATGCGCGCTCAGCGAAACGCCTCCTAGCCTGCAAAGACTTTTGGTTTCCTCTATTTGTAAAAAAATATTAAAAATATGGCATGTAAAGCGTTTTGTAACTTTAGATACAGAAAAATTTGTTATATTGATTAAACAACCCATAAATGCTCAGATCGATTCATCTAATAGGAGAACTATTTATGTCTGCTCAAGATCAAGCTCGTGCTTTAATGATGCGCCACCACCACTTGATCAAAAATCGTCAGCAATCGATGCTGGGTCGTGCCGCGGCAGAAGTAGGGATGCCTGCTGAAGCATCAGAGTACTGGAACCATATTCAAGGCAAAGCTCATCCCTCTTTCCGAGCTTCCTACGATCGCAGTCACGCTTCCCTCAGCTAATTGACGCCAGACGGCTCTGTTTCCTGTTTATTTGGGCTTTTGTTGATTGTTTATATAAGTAGAAACACTTTGTTGAGGTCTAAGTTGATTAGCCTTCAGCTAGCCAGTTCCTATTAGAATGACTGCATCAAACTTAAAAAGGGCGCTTTCCCGGGTGGGAGAGCGCCCTTAAAACTGTCACAAATCGTGGATGTCAAGCTGAGCACACAAACACGAATTCAGGAGGGCGATCGCTTTACTCCAAAGCCCGGATCAGAATTCTGCATTTGTTAAGGCTGATCTTGGAGAGCTTTCAAGTCATGCTCTACCATCAACTCCACTAACTCTTGAAAAGAATGCTGAGGCTGCCAGCCTAATTGATTGCGGATTTTGTCGATACAGCCCATTAACTGGACAGGCTCATCAGGTCTGTAAAAGGCAGGATCAACCGAAACATAATCTTCCCAGTTCAAATTCACACAGCTAAAGGCGCATTCCACCAACTCACGCACGGAATGAGTTTCACCGCTAGCAATGATGTAGTCATCTGCTTCTTGCTGTTGCAGCATTAACCACATCGCATAAACAGCATCTTTGGCATAACACCAATCTCGTTTCGCATCAAGATTCCCTAGCTTCAGCTCATTTAGCAAGCCCAGTTTAACGAGGGCCGCTGCTCGCGTGATCTTGCGAAACACAAATTCTGCTCCCCGCCTGGGAGATTCATGCGTGTACGTAATGCCGCAGCAAGTGTAAAGATTGTACTGCTGACGATAATTCACGCTCATCCAGTGAGCATAGGCTTTGGCTACCCCATAGGGATTCCGAGGACGAAAAGCTGTGCGCTCTGTTTGTGGGGATTCATCCGGTTGCCCGAAGACTTCGCTACTAGAAGCTTGATAAAACCTAGCATCCGGTTTACAACGGCGAATGGACTCTAGAAGCCGAGAAACGCCTAGCGCCGTATACTCAGCCGTCAAGGAAGGCTGGGTCCAAGAAGTAGGAATATAGCTTTGAGACGCAAGATTATAAATTTCGTCTGGTTGCGCCTCAATAATGGCATCCATCAAGGAGCACTGGTCTAGTAAGTCTCCAGAAAGGATTTTGATGTCATCGGAAAAATGACTAATACGACTAGAATTACCAGAACTAGAACGACGGACCAAGCCGAAAACTTGATATCCCTTAGTTAAAAGTAGCTCGGCAAGATAGGAACCGTCCTGTCCTGTAATGCCAGTGATTAGTGCAGATTTAGAAGACATAAATGAGGCAACTGCTGTTTGTGCTTCAGAATACGAAGAATGGAGCTGTATTGTTAGTAGCTACTAATCTATTACACAATCTGCAAGGTGCTTAAGTTCAAAGGCGGTAATCTTCATATTCCCTTGTTAAATGAGGGCTATAGCAGGGGTCATGTTTAATGAAGCTTTGCCATTTAGCTCTGAAATAAGCTAAATCCGGTTCGCAGACTTTCTCTTCCTTCGACTCATAATGGTATAGAGCAACGTGAGGCAAATATATGTTTCTATATCCTTGCTCTACCATCTTTAAACATAAGTCTACGTCGTAATATTGATGGGTTAATTTTTCATCAAAGCCTCCAATTTGCTCATAAACTTCTCGCTTACACATGAGGCAAGCACCAGAAACAGCAGAGAAGTTATTGATGGCTTGAATTTGAAACATATAACCTGAAGCTGTTGCAGGCAGATACTTGTGGTTACAGCCTACAGCATCACGAATGCCGACAATTAAGCCAGCATGTTGAATGGTGTCATCGTCATATCGCAATAAAGCTCCAACTGCGCCAATAGATTGTCTCTGTGCCTGTTCCAGCATGGCACCAATCCAATCTGGAGTAATCACTGCTGTATTGGCATTTAGAAATAGTAAATAGCTGCCTTGAGCTTGACGAGTTCCATAGCGGCTGAGGCTAGAACTAGAACAAGGCTTAGAAAGCTGATGATGTTTAAACTTTGTTGGTTCTTTAGCTTGCCACTGAGCAAGAAGGCGATTTGTATCTTGAGAAACAGTGCGATCGCTAACAACAATTACTTCATAGTTTGGATAAGTACTTTTTGTAAAAATAGATGTTATACAGTTTTTAATAAAAGTTTGGTGCTCACTAGTTACTGGAATAATAATACTAACTAGATATTGCTCTGGTAGCTGATAACGAACGTGATAAATTCCTAAAAAGCCAGGTGCATCTAGAACTTTTCCAGGCTCTCCACGCCGCTCAATAGATTCTTCTAGGGCTTTTTGAGCTGCAATGTACGCGTAAGGTTTGACACCTTCCTCACCAGTCGCTGTAGATTCGGGATGGATTCTCCAGCAGTAAAGCACCTTGGGAATATGAAAGACTTGATTCGTTTTTTCAGTAAACCTTAGGACTAAATCATAATCTTGGCTGCCTTCATAACCCACACGGAAGCCACCGATTTGGTTGAGTAAAGAGCGCCGATAAACTCCTAAATGACAGGTATACATGCGAGATAAAAAGGAGTCTGGACACCAGTCAGGTTTAAAGGCAGGTTCTATCAGTTGGCCTTGCTCATTCAGCTTATTTTCATCTGAGTAGATCATGTCTGCTTTAGGATGCTGATTGAGCAATAGAGCTACTTCATATAAAGCATCTGGCGTTAGCAAATCATCATGATCAAGAAGGGCAACAAACTCTCCTGTGGCTATTTCTAAGGCTGAATTAGAGGAATGAGAAATGTGGCCATTTTCGCTTCTAAAGACCACTTTAATCCTGGGATCTTGAGCAGCATATTCTGCCAAAATCTCTTTTACATGAGGCTGTGTAGAGGCATCATCGGCAATGCACAATTCCCAATAAGGATAAATCTGGTCAATAACTGAGGCGATCGCCTCTCGCAAAAAAGTTTCTGGTGTGTTGAAGACGGGCATTAACACGCTAATAGTTGGCTGATACCGAAATACCTTCAGCGTCTCAGCCATCTTAGCTAGGTCAGTCTCTCGCGGGAATTTCTTATTCAGCCATTGCTGATAAGTAGGGTTAGCGCTTAGAGGTACTTCTAAAGCAGGTGGATGCGATTCAGCCAAAAGTGAGGGGCTAGCAAGCTTGAAATAAAGCTTCCTAAAAATTCTCGCTAGGACCGGATTCAACCCTTCAGTTTTGAGCAGGAAGAGTAGTCGATGAACTCGCCCTAGCACACGTTTAGAACCTAGTACAGAATTTTCTAGCATCGGTCTAACCTCTACATTTGATTTATTCCTTCGTCAGGATTTCTTGTAGCTTGGCGGTAAATGCTTCCTTAGAACCTTCTGCTTCGATCCTGCGTAAAATATTAAACCTCAGTTTCTCCCATAACTCAGCGTCGGTATATAACTGGACGCACTTTTGAGCAAACTCATTTGGGTCGTCTGCAACCAGCAACTCTATGCCATCTTGCCACCCTAGCTGAGCAGCAATCAGTGAGGTCGTGACCACTGGCAGTCCATGAGAAGCGGCCTCATAGATTTTCAAGGGAATCCCGGCAGCAAAGCGAGTGGGGACAACAAAGAGACGAGCGCGGTTGTAATAGCTCTCCAAGTTGTTCACTCGGCCCATCACCTGAATGTGGTCATTAGCTAGGTTGAAAACTTTTTCAGAGCTGTTAAACCCAACAATTTTGAACTTTAAGTCTCCGTCTAGCTGCGCTTGAATTTGTGGAAATACTTGATTGGCAAACCAAATGACTGAGTCTGCATTGGGACTGAAATCATCATGAATAGCCCCAACAAATAAAATGTCAGACCGTTGCTTAAAGGAATTTTCAGTGGGACGTAAAGCTACTGTGTGGCTCAATGTATGAACGGTAGGAAATCCACACTCAGCAAATTTCTTACTTTCCGGTTCTGAAACCGAAATAACTGAGCTAACGCCTGCGGCTAACTTGACTTCATCTTGAATTAAAGTGTCAATCTCAGCTTCAGAAACTTCTTGGCCATTCAATCGGCGATAAGCCACTTCACGTAAGGAGAAGAGCGCTTCAGCATCGTAAATAACTTTAGTACTGCTGAATAGTTCAGGATGCCCTGTGAAGATGGGTTGAAAGATTTGCATGTTGTGAGGGCGGCTAATAATGATGGCCTCATAGTAGCCAGCTCGTTGCTGCAAAAATTCTGCCAGCTTGGGCCTACCGTGCTCGGTCATCACCTCTACGACTTTAGGGATGTCCCGATAAACTGTATCCCAGTCTCCTTCATCAATCAGATCATTGAGAGGATAAAAGGTGACAGTGTAACCTAGCTCAATTAGAGATAGAAGAATTTCTCTGGCTCTGGGATAACCAGCACCTAAGAAGGCATGGGGAACTCGGTCATCAATGAAAAGGACACGGGGCTGCTTGTTAGCTGTGGTGCGAGCCAACAAGATATTAGCGGGGTCTGGTAAGTGGTGAGTTTGCAAGCGATCGCGATGATTGTTAACAAAAATCTCACGATTTTTAGCCTGTAACTGTAAAGCAGCGTCACTCGATTTTGAACTGGCAAATTCGAAGTGTAGGATTACCGCATCGGGGTTGTAAACTACACGTTTGCCTGAGCGCCACAATCGTAAACAGTAATCTGCTTCTTCGTAGTAAGCAGGCTTGTAATCTTCGTCGAAGCCGCCCATTTGCAAAAAGAGTTCTCGACTAGTGAGGAGAAATGCGCCAGAGCAATAATCTACGTCGCGCCCAAACATATACTCGGGAGCAAACGGAGAGTCGCCTCGGCCATAGCCTAAACAAGAGCCATCTTGCCAGATAATACTTCCAGCTTCTTGCAAGCTACCATCAAGCAGCAAAATCTTGCCACCTACAGCGCCGATGTCCTCTGCACTCTCAATCGTTTTAACCGCAGAGGCAATGCTGCCGGGGAGGACTTGGGCATCATTGTTCAGGAATAATATGTATTTTCCTTGAGCGACTTTAGCGGCTTGATTACTTGCTAATAAGAAGTGATGATTTTCACTATTGCGAATAATCCTGGCACCTTGAATGCGATCCAGGAGCACGCTAGTGTCATCAGAAGAAGCATTGTCAACGATGACAACTTCGAAGGAGTTATAAAAGTTTTCGGATAAAGACCGTAAGCACTGGAAAGTTAGCTCAGCTCTATTATATAAAACTAAAATAACTGTAACTAAGGGAGTTTGGCTGGTAGGAAGGTGTAGCTTTGCTCCTGATGCCAAAAAGCTCTTTAAGACATGTTTGTATGTAGTGGTTACAGTCTGTTTGTGGCGTTCTAACTCTAAAGGAACGACTGCTTTTGGTACGGATTGAGTCGTTGAACCCAAATTTAATCCCGGAAGATTCTCGATCGCGAATTTGAACTCTTCGGAGGGTTCAACCCGCAACGTTTTCTTAAGGTTCATCCAGCGATCGCGCAATTTCCAGAACTTGCTGGTTTGCATGGCCGCAATAACGGTCTGGGAGTATTCCAAGCGGCCATGAGTTTGTTGGAGCTGCGATTGTAACTGATCTAAATCAGTTTCTAGCTGTTGAATTTGGGTCTGCGATCGCTGCTTTTCTGTCTCAGCGTCTCGGATTTGAGCCTGCGATCGCACGAGTTCTACTTGAGCTTCTTGAAGCTGAACTTGGGCCTGCTCTAGTTCAGCGTAAGTGGCTTGTTGTGCTTGTAATCGGCTGAGTTCAGCCTGAGCTTCCTGGAGCTGAGCTTGGGACTGTTCCCACTGAGCATAAGTCTCGTGCAGATGTGCCTGCGATCGCTCTAACTCTGCTTGGGATTGCTCCAGCTCTGCCTGGGTTTGGCGTAGTTGTGCTTGGGACTGTTCCCACTGAGCATAAGTCTCGTGCAGATGTGCCTGCGATCGCTCTAACTCTGCTTGGGATTGCTGGAGTTGTACCTGCAATTGATCTCGCTCAGCATAGGCTTCACGCAGCTGAGCTTGCGATTTTTCCCACTCTCCATAGGTGTGGTGCATTTGAGCCTGAGATTGATCTAGCGTTGATTCCAGTTGTCGCAGGCGATGACGGAGACCTGAATCGAAGGCTTCAAGTTGTTGGACTGCCGTATCTACGTAGGCACTGATCAGCTTGACAGCAACAAATGCTTGAGCGGTGGGATACTCCAGTGAATAAATGCGGCACTCGCTGAAGCCAGCCTGAATGACTTGTTTCCAGGCATCACAGCCATACTCGGTATAGACCAAAACGCTCGATAACTCCTCAGCCCCAGCATGATAACTTGGTGGTAGTCCTTCTCTAGCTAGCGTGAGTCTATCAACAATCATAGGAACCGTGTAAGCAAGAAACTTACCTGGTTTCAAAATTCTTGAAGACTCAGATAAAGCTCTAACAGGATGCTTAATATGTTCCAATGTATCGGAATGAACAATTAAATCAAAAGAGTTAGACTCAAACGGTAGATGCATTGCATCTACTTCGGGATAGCTAGTTAAGATATGTCCTGGAATTTGAGCCAAAAAAGGCGTTAAGTTACCAGCTTCATTAATTTCCAAAATCTTAAGCTTCTGTATCTCTTCTTGAGTTACAAAATCCTTAAAAAGGCCTTCGTAGCCAAAAGACTTCATGATTGCCATGGCTAATGCCATAGAACGCAAATTGGAATGACAGCCCTCGCAGTGTAGGCCTTGCTGCCGATTCACATAGTCAGTTTCGTAACTTGAGAGCTTCCATTCATCAATCAATGACTGCCAAAGTACTGGAGTCATGACGATACGATCAGAGCCACAGCATACACATACTTGCACTGGATCTAGAAAGCCCATTGGATTTATACCTGAAAGTCTAAATTAATTGGTTTAAATACTCGAAACTTGTTCCTTTAAAAGCTCACAATGGTGAACCTGATGGGTAATTGCAAGATTAGCCACTCTAAAAACACCAAAGGTTAATTCTGTCATACCTGAGATTATGTTCAAAGGCGACTGCAACCAATCAAGCATTTCATGGTTTTCTTGACTGCCATCTGCGATCGCAGGCTCTAACACGTAGTTGCCTCCTTGAAGTTCGGGCCAAATCAAGTGAAATTCTATAATCAAAGATTCATTAGCTGATAATACAGGCACTTTATGCTCGTATTGATAAGTATTGAATCCAGTAATAGGAGTTCTTAGGCGATCATAAAGCATGATTCCAATCAAAGGATTGTCAATGTGATCATGAGCCAAAACTTTGACACTCATTTTCACTTTGTCACCTGGGTAGGCAAAACCTGTCTTTGCGTTATCACTATCTAGTAGATCAAAGCCAATAATTTCAGCTCGGCCTGTACCAAACCGTTCAACGTTTTCAAAATTCTTGTAAGGTTGTTCAGTGTAAGAATTTAATGTTTTACGAGTCAAAGTAGCTAGAGAGATTCCATCAGCTTCAATCGGTTCGCTCTTTGCTTCCTCATCATCAGTGTCTCCCTGAGTAGTACACTCATGGGCTTTTTGATACTCATTTATTTGGTCATACATCCATGCCTGATAATGCTTGCTCACATTGCAAGGTTCTCCAACCTCTACAAGCCTGCCCTTATTAATCCAAACTGCTTTAGAGCAAAGCCGAGAGATTGCACCTGTGTCATGTGAAACAAATAAAATCGTACCGCCAGAATCTTGAAAATCCTTGATTTTCGCCATACAGCGATGAATAAAAATACCATCGCCAACGGATAAAGCTTCATCAACAATTAGAATTTGTGGATCAACATTAATAGCAACTGCAAATGCAAGGCGGACAAACATGCCGCTGGAATAGGTTTTAACAGGCTGATCAATAAAATCGCCAATATCTGCAAAACTAGCGATTTCATCAAATTTATACTCAATTTCTGGATAACTCAGACCCAGGAGTCGTCCATTGAAGAAAACGTTTTGACGTCCTGTAAATTCTGGATTAAAACCACTTCCAAGCTCAAGCAACGCTGAAATTCGGCCATTGACCGCCACTTTCCCTGTGCTAGGAGTGAGAGTCCCTGCAATAATTTGTAGCAACGTACTTTTGCCTGAGCCATTTTGCCCGATGATGCCTAGGGTCTCTCCTTTAAGCACCTCTAGATTAATATCTCGTAAAGCCCAGAATTCCTCCGCCCAACTTTTCCCTGGCAGCAGAATTTCCTTCAGGCGATCTGTTGGGTGACTATATTGCTTAAAACACTTCGAGATGTCCCTGACGGAGATTGCGGTTTCACTCATTGGGGTAACTGTGATGAGATGTGGAAGTGACTTGAGCGTGAGTAGTTTTTTCTGCCAATGCTGACTCGGAAATCCTAAAGCACGTCAGCGAATGCTGAACGTAGCCTCTGGTAACACCAGAGACCTCCCAAAAAAACGACCAGAGACACCAGTGAAGCAGTGCCCCATTCCCCCCAATGATGGACTTCTCCGACTAGGACTAAATCTCGATAAACTTCGACGATCGCAGTGAAGGGATTTAGCCAAAAGATCCAAGCTCGCCATTGTTCGGGAATAGCAGAGGCTGGATAAATAATGGGGGTTACGTAAAACCAGAGATTGAGAATCACTGCTAGTGTTTGAGGGATGTCTCGCAGAAAAACGGTGAAGCCAGCAAACAGGTACCCCAACCCTGCTGTTAATAGCAGTTGAGGGATCCAAACCAGTGGTAGTAGCCATAACGTGCTATGTATCGTCTGAGAAGTTATGGCAACCATCAAGATTAAGGCCATCAGGCCCAAGGTGCTCTCCAAGAAGAGGGATAGAACTGGAACCAACGGTAACAGTGCTAGAGGAAAGACGACCTTTTTGACTAGGTTAGGTTGAGTAATCACTGACGCTGCACCTTGAGCGACCCCAGTGGAAAAGGGAATCCAAGGAAGTAGCCCTGCGAACAACCAAAGGCCAAAGGTTAAATTGTTGTCAGGTAATCCTTGTATGCTCAACTTGACCTTGAGGACAATTGAGAAGACATATGTGTAAATTAGTAGCTGAGAAATTTGGTTCAGCAAAGGCCACAAATTTCCCAGAACGGAACCTTTGTAGCGAGCTTCTAGATCTCGTTGCACCAGTGCTTTAAGCAGGTCTAGCTTGGCCCACCACTTGGGGGCAATTGGTAACCAACGAGCTAGGTTGTTAACTCGTCGAACTACTCCTTTCATTGGTCTGATCAACTTTCACGTCCTCACCCACTGCCTACACACCAAACATTGCTCAGCTCAAGGCTCTCGGTCTGTTTATGTTGCTAACTACGAAGCAATCTGCATTAGATCAAGATCGAATCCGTAATTTACTTCTTACCTATGAAGGTAGATCAAACGTCTGAGTTCCTGTCGCTGCGTGAAACACAGGGCTGGATAATTTGATCTAGGTTCTTGTAGCCTTGATCTGTGGTCCCGATAACATACCTTAAGTTAAGATTTTATTCAAATTCTGCCTTAAGTGAATCTAAAATTCTGAGGCCGAGTATGGGCTTGCTGATGCAATTACGCTAAGGCTTGCTGGAGAACCTGCTGAATGACTTGACGCTGCTCCGTGTCATAGCCCCAGCGATCTAAAAAGCTTTGGTATGGGCCTTGGCCAGCAGTGATGCTATGGATCAAGCTTTGGCCTTTGACTTGCACTGCGGGTAATTGTAGTAGCCGAATTAAGCGCTCAGTGCGCGATCGCACGCGGTCAGACTCTTGGGCAGTGGCTTCATTCTGCTGGCGGCGATGGAATACGGCCATTGCAGCAGACATCGCTAAGTTTTTGATCAGCAACTCAGCCACTATTTCTGGAGCAGAGCGCAGAGCCGTCAGAACTGCTGTATCCGGATTATCTGCTAGGGTTCCGGAATCGGTGAGATAAGTTACGAAAAAGCCACGAGCCCCTGCTTCGCTGCTGACTAAAGCTGCGATCGCCCGCTCTACTTCTGCGGCTGACAGGGTACCCTGTTCCATATGAGCTAATAGCGATTGTGTCAGGGCGATCGCTTGCTCAAACGTCATTCCTTCGGGAACTGTAAACACAGATGTCATTGTTTTGAGCGAATCTCTGAGTATGATGATACTCAACTATGGCAATTATCTCTTCTAAACAACAGCCATCGGAACCAGATCGGCGAACGGAAGGTAAGCCCCGTTCTCGTCAGGTTGCTGTTAGTAGTGGTCCCCTTTTGGCCACTGCCACGCCAGAGTCGCTGGTGCAACCTGAAGCTTGTCCTGAAGAAGCTGGCAAGCAGGAAGAACGGTTACGACCTCAGTGCCTGTCTGAGTATGTCGGGCAGAAAGATCTCAAGGAAGTTTTGGCGATCGCGATTCAAGCGGCCAAGGCTCGCGCTGAGACCTTAGATCACTTGTTGCTCTACGGGCCACCTGGCTTGGGCAAAACCACGATGTCGCTGATTTTGGCCTCGGAGATGGGAGTCACTTGCAAAATCACCAGTGCCCCCGCTTTAGAGCGTCCACGTGACATTGTAGGGCTGTTAATCAATTTGCAGCCTGGAGATATTCTATTTATAGATGAAATTCATCGCTTGCCCAGGGTGACAGAAGAGATTCTCTATCCAGCAATGGAGGACTTCCGGCTGGATGTCACGGTGGGCAAAGGCCAGAGTGCCCGAACTCGTAGCATTCCACTGCCACCTTTTACCTTAATCGGCGCTACGACACGAGTTGGTGCGTTAACCTCTCCGCTGCGCGATCGCTTCGGGCTGATTCAACGACTGCGCTTCTACGAATTGGATGAGTTGACTGAAATTGTGCGTCGAACCAGTCTGATTCTTCGCACGGATATTACTGATGAAGGAGCGGCTGAAATTGCTCGCCGTTCTCGGGGGACGCCGCGGATTGCCAATCGACTGCTGAAGCGGGTGCGTGACTATGTAGAAGTTAAGGCAGCAGGCACTGTCACTCAGGCGATCGCAGCTGAAGCTCTGGAACTTTACAACGTCGATCCTTGTGGCCTTGACTGGACCGACCGTCGCCTACTCAGTGTCATGATTGAGCACTTCAATGGTGGCCCTGTTGGGTTAGACACGATGGCTGCTGCGACTGGGGAAGACTCCCAAACTATTGAAGAAGTTTATGAGCCTTATCTGCTGCAAATTGGTTACCTAAATCGCACATCTCGGGGTCGCATCGCCACCACTGCCGCCTGGAAGCACCTGGGTTATACTCCTCCAGATAGCCAGCTTCCCTTATTATCCTGAGCCCTTTATCTCTAAGATTGCAGAAGATTTTATACAGTCACTCAAGAGCTACTTCAATGCGATTAATATTGGCTTTGCTGTGCGGGCTATGGATCGGCATCGCTACTTGGTTGGGTAGCGGGGATTTACCAACAGCTCAGGCTGCTACGTTGTCTGCATCTAGTCCCGCTGTGGAGACGCTGACGGAGGATGTGCAGGCAGAAGTCAATGATTTATTTCAGCAGGCGTTTGCTGCTACTAACGTCGGTGACTTTGCAATGGCTGAAACTTACTGGACTCAAATTCTCGATCGCCTGCCCAACAATGCCGCAGCTTGGAGTAATCGTGGCAATGCTAGGGTCAGCCAAAACAAGCTTGAAGCTGCGATCGCAGACTACAACAAATCAATGGAGTTGGCTCCAGATGCTCCAGACCCTTATTTGAATCGAGGCACGGCTTTAGAAGGGTTAGGACGCTGGGAAGACGCGATCGCAGACTACAACCACGTTTTAGAACTGGACCCCAATGATCCGGCGGCCTTTAACAATCGAGGCAATGCTGAAGCAGGGCTAGGCCAGTGGGAAATGGCGATCGCAGACTATCGCCATGCTGCTGATTTAGCACCAGATTACGCCTTTGCACGAGCTAATTATGCACTGGCAGCCTATCAAGCAGGCCAAACCGACGAAGCGATCCGCACGATGCGGAACTTGGTGCGGAAGTATCCTAAATTTGCTGACATGCGAGCAGCCCTGACTGCGGCCCTATGGGTGCAAGGCAAGCGGGGTGAAGCGGAGAGTCAGTGGGTTTCAGCAGTGGGTCTAGATTCTCGCTACAAGGACGTTCAATGGGTTACGACAGTCCGACGTTGGCCACCCACAATGGCGACGGCATTAGAAAAGTTTTTGTCTTTGAACTAAAAACCTGATTTGTCAGTTCGTCACGTTACTGTGAACCCATCAACTGGCGGATGGTGTCAGGTGTGAGTTGCTCAACCTGCTCAAAAACCGCGATCGCCCCTGCTTGTTTCAGCGTTGTAGCGTAAGCTTCTCGACGCTCTGGGGTGGTTTGGACATGAGGCGGTAAAATGCCAACTGCCAGCCAAGCGCGATCGGGTTGAATTTGCTGAGCTTTAGCGATCGTTTGCATGTCTGCAACGGTGTCCCCCACGTAAAAAACAGGGGTTGTTGCTGTAGCAGAGCCTTGGTTTTCCCAATGCTCCACGGTTTGTAATAACCCAGTGGGGTCGGGCTTTCCGGGTGCATCTTCCATTGCCACAAGTAGCGGCGACTTTAACCCCATACGGGCTTGGAGAACATAGGTTGCGGAAATTCTGGTGGCACCGCTGAAAAAGCCCCAGCCGATATTGGCTTGGCTTAACTGCTCAATGTAAGCCGCACTCATCAGCAAAGGCTCTTGGCAGATATAGCCAGTCAAATAGTTGGGGTCTGGACCACGATAGCGACCCTGAAAAAACGCCACTATTTCTTCGTAGGTACAATCCAGCTCGTTTTGCTCTTGAGTTTCAGAATAGCGACAAATTAGCTCTTGTGAAGCCTCCCAATCGTTATTCCAGATGCCTTCTGACTTGAGGGCATCCATATCCTCCGAAGAAGGGCGATAAGCCCCCTGGGTAAAGTGCTCGACGGTGTCTGCTAAAGCGCGACGGTACGAGCCACTCACGTCCCGCACGACGCCGTCAATGTCGAATACCACAACGGCAGTGAATGCTGCTTTAGATGCTTGAGTCAATGATTTACGCCTCCCGAGGTCGAGTCCCTGCAAGATATCTTGTCAGATACGGGGGACAGTAAGGTAAGATGATCGTTTGTGGAGTTACGCAAACAGTTTAAGGCTGCCTGCTGGAGGTTTGATTGTCGAAGTTTATCTTAAAGATTCTCTGGTTAGAAGAGAACGTTGCTCTTGCGGTTGATCAGGTTGTTGGTAAAGGTACCAGCCCTCTGACTTCTTACTTTTTCTGGCCTCGCAATGACGCTTGGGAACAACTCAAGAACGAACTGGAAGCCAAGCACTGGATTGCTGAAACCGATCGCGTCGAGCTACTCAACAAAGCAACAGAAGTGATTAACTACTGGCAAGAGGAAGGCAGACGCCGTCCCATGTCGGAGGCTCAATCTAAGTTTCCTGAAGTTACTTTTACAGGTAGCGCCTGATTTTTATCGGCTCCTGACTCTTTGGCGCAGCTTAAATCCGTCCAGCACCAACATGGATGGAAAGCGCCTTTTTTTGTGGAAAAAATTCCTGGAGCCGAACTGTGGTGTTTGGTCATGCATCCACAGTCAGCATTAATTGGCCTGTATTAACGTGCCAGAGCTTGATGGTCCTATCATCACCTCCAGTGGCTAATAGTTGACCCTTAGGACTAAAGGCGATCGCGAATACAGGCCACCCATGACCCCCCTGGGTATTTTGTAGAACCTTGAAAAAGTGTTCTAAGGCCACAAGCAAATTAGTGCGGCTAGTTGGGTGAAATAGATCGAGCAATCTCCACAGCTTGATTGAGCAATTTAACTGCTTCTTTTGGTTGCCCTCCCTTGGCGTACTGACGAGCGATCGCACTCAGGGCTTCAGCCTTAGGCACCTTACCAGGTTCATCTACGCCAATTTGAGCAGTAACGTTAAGTGCCTGAGTGAATTGTTTCGACTCAGCGTATTCACGAGCAATCATCAGCAGTAACCGATCGTGATAAGCAAGGCTGAAAGCGCCTGCCTGTTCACGATCCTGCATGATTGACTCTGTGGCCTGTGCTTTCCAGTTGATGCTTTGAGTCGCTTGTCTGGCCCATTCTAAATTGCCTGCCTCAATTGCTTCTGCGAGAATGTCGTACATGACTTCAGCTTTATTTTGAAATTCAAGCCCCCTAATGGTTTGAGCCGTCTGAAGCGCCTTGTCATGTTGCCCGATTGATACGTATCGCTGAACAATTCTGAGTAGTGCGTCGTCTTGATGCCCCCTGCCAAGGCTGTTTGCAAGCTGAAGTGCTGATTCAAAATTTCCTATTTCTGCGTAGAAGGCGACGACGGGTGGCATCAAACTGTCGTAAGCAAACTTAGGTCCAACAACAATGTTGGCAAAATCAGGAGCTGCCAATTTGATTTCACCAGCTCGCACCATCTGAGCTACTTCGAGCGCTTGATCGACTCGTTGTATGTCTAGATAGCCGCTGATAATTGAAACAAGTACAGCACTTGCTTCGTAACGATCGTCAAGTTTTGACTTGAGGCCTGCTTTCAGGCTGGATAGGGATTGGTCAAGAAGTTTGGTTGCCTCTGTATCTTTCTTAAGCTGTCCGTAAATATTTGCGATCGCAGCTAATAGATCAGCACGCTTAATCGGTGCTGGAATTTGCTGTGAAGTCACAGCTATCTGATCGAGAGCCTGGACAAGCTGTTGGGTACTTGCTGTATTTTTTGCAGTGAATCTTTCTTCTTTACAGAGATCGAGAATTGGCTTCAGCTCTTCTGGACCTATGGGATCTTCTGTATCTAGAGTTCTTGTAAGCGTCCATGTGACATCAGGATAAAGTAACCTTAACTTTTGAAAACACTCGAAAAGACTGCGGCGTGCTATCTCTTTGGGAGATTGACTGCCCACAGAGTTATCTGCTTTAGTTGGTTCAATCTTCGAAGCTAAATTTTGAAATTGAGTTACCTGCTCAAGCTTCCCTTGTTCTTTGTAGTAGTCAGCTAAAGCAAGCCATATTGTTCTAGCTTTGTTAAACTCTTTGGTTCTGAAATAGAAATTAGCTAATTTGCGTTGGATTGCAACATTTAACTTGCTCCATTCGGGATCCTTCACAGCATTTCTATATTCCAGACCATTCTGAATAGGTTCAATATATTGCTCGCCAAAACCCGTTGCGATTTGAAAAGCTGTATCATATTGGCTTGCCCTAGCATGGTTAAGAAATGCTAGCGAAATCCAAGTCGTAGGGTCACTCCAAGCAGAACTCGATGGTTCTGGCCCACAATATTTAGTTGCCTCCAAAATGTTTCGAGCCTGGCTAAAAACCTCTGAGCTTTTAACCTTTTGTCCCATAAACGCATACTGGCCTGCAACACTGGCTAAAAGGCTAAGTTTGTGACAAGGCTCTACCAGTGATTGATTGAGTGATAAAGGTTCTTTTAATAGCTGAATAGCCTGATCTTTCTGCCCAATATTGGCATAATCTCCAGCGAGGGAAGTTAATAATTCAGCTTCAGTGAGAGCTGGCCCAGCTTCTTCTTGTGCAAGTGCGATCGCAATTGGATGAATTAAGTTCAGTAATGGAGCTAGTACAAGCGAGGATAAAATAAGTCGAAGTCTCATCTCAAATACCCCTACTGAATCTTAATTAATTTTTTGAGCCTTTATAGATCCAAGCTTTAGGTAGAAATCGCTCTAATAAAAGCTTGAAAATAAGTTCAGAAAAGCTGGTTCGGCAACAGTCTAGCAGCGCAACATAGAAGGAATTTTGTGATTTTACGTGCCTTTAGTAAAGCTCTTATCAAGATTAGTAAGTTGCATATAAAAAACTCCCTCTAGCGCAAGACCAAAGGGAGTTAAGACTGAAAAGTAATTAAGGCTCGATTAAAGCTGCACAACACCACCTGCGGCTTGCAGACGGGCTCGGGCCCGCTTGAGAGATTGGGTAGCTTGAATTTGTTCTTGACGGGTACCGTTTTGTACTTGGTTGACGCGAGCTTCTGCTTCCGAGTAGGCAGCACGAGCTTTGTCCAAGTCGATCGCTTCACCGCGCTCTGCACCATTCACCAAAATGGTGACTTCATCGGCTTCGATCTCTGCGAAACCACCCATCAGGGCGATCGCGACCCAATCCTTACCAGGACGGACGCGCATCACGCCAGTTTCCAAGGCGGTGAGTAGGGGAGCATGGCCGCTCAGGATGCCCAATTGCCCAGTAGTGCTAGGCAAAACAACTTCCTCAGCCGTAGAATCCCAAACAGTTTTGTCTGGGGCAATTACACGTACAGTTAATGTCATAGGTTTCTCCAGGGCTAGGGAATAAGAGTGAGGGACTCAAGGCCAAAGAAGCAAAATTTGGATTCGTAGCTCCTCACCTCGCGTCCCTTACCTCTCATCTCGTTGCTATTTGCCGTCTGCCTTCATTTTTTCGGCTTTGGCGATCGCTTCGTTGATGTCTCCTACCAGGTAGAAGGCTTGCTCAGGAAGCGCATCCAACTCGCCACCCAGAATCATCTGGAAGCCCTTGATCGTATTCTCGATCGAGACATACTTACCAGGAGAACCCGTAAACACTTCTGCGACGAAGAAGGGCTGAGACAAGAAACGCTCAATCTTACGAGCCCGCGCTACGATCACCCGGTCGTCTTCAGACAATTCATCCAAACCGAGAATGGCGATAATGTCTTGCAGTTCTTTGTAGCGCTGTAGAGTCGACTGGACTGCACGAGCGGTGTTGTAGTGCTCATCTCCAACAATGCTGGGTTGAAGCATGGTGGAGGTAGAGTCGAGAGGATCTACCGCAGGGTAAATACCTTTGGAAGCGAGACCCCGTGAAAGTACGGTGGTTCCATCCAAGTGAGCGAAGGTGGTTGCAGGTGCTGGGTCGGTCAAGTCATCCGCAGGCACGTAAACCGCTTGAATCGAAGTAATCGAACCTTCGGTGGTAGAGGTAATCCGCTCTTGTAGGTCACCTACGTCAGTACCGAGCGTAGGCTGGTATCCTACCGCAGAAGGCATCCGGCCCAACAACGCAGATACTTCAGAACCCGCTTGAACGAAACGGAAAATATTGTCGATGAACAACAGTACGTCTTGCTTGTTGACATCGCGGAAATACTCAGCCATCGTCAGAGCAGTCAGGCCAACCCGCATTCTAGCTCCGGGTGGTTCGTTCATCTGACCGTACACAAGAGCAATCTTGGAATCGTTGAGGTTGTCCTTCTTGATAACCCCGGATTCCATCATTTCGTTGTAGAGGTCGTTCCCTTCGCGGGTGCGCTCGCCTACACCACCAAATACGGAGACTCCCCCGTGCTGGGTAGCGATGTTGTTGATCAATTCCATCATGATGACGGTCTTGCCTACACCAGCACCACCAAATAGACCAATCTTGCCACCCCGACGGTAGGGGGTCAGCAGGTCGATCACTTTGATTCCGGTTTCAAATACGGAGGGTGTTGTCTCCAAGTCGGTTAACTTGGGAGCGGCACGGTGGATGGGGAAAGTTTCTTGAGTATCAACTGGGCCTTTGTTGTCGATGGGCTCACCCAGCACGTTAAAAATTCGGCCTAGGGTAGGAGCACCGACGGGCACGCTGATGGGAGCGCCTGTGTCAACGGCTTCCATTCCACGCACCAAGCCATCGGTGGAACTCATGGCGACGGCACGAACTTGGTTGTCGCCTAGAAGCTGCTGCACTTCGCAAGTAATAGCAACGTCTTGTCCCGCTGCATTTTTACCTTCGATCTTTAAAGCGTTATAGATCCTCGGCATCTTACCGTTAGGAAATCTAACGTCTAAAACGGGACCGATGACTTGGGAAACGTAACCAACATTTGTCTTTTCTGCCGTGGTGACCATGCTCGCGCCTATGTTGTGAACAGCTATTTCGAGTACTTAAGGACAGTCTTAAAAGTCGCCATCCTCCAGCTTATCACTGAAGGGGAATCGTAAATCTTTTTGAAGTTGGACTCAGTTTCACACTTCTATAGCCGTCCTAAATGCTTCATAAGTCTATCGGATTGTGAGAGGCACACTCTTCACAAACCAATTGGGATTGCTATATCAAAATTGAAGTTGTAAATGCGATCGCTCTGCAACGGTCAGGATCAAATTCTGATTGAGGGCAAGATGGAGTTAAAGAAACGATTGTTCGGTAGCAGTGGTTAGCAACGGTGTTCAATAACGAGGATTAAGTTTAGGGTTGGCGATCGCGCTTTCGCCCTCTTAGCCAAGCTCCAATTCCCAATACGCCCAATCCCAGCAGACTGCTAACAGAGCTGGATTCAGGAATTACAGTTGGGTTAGTCGTTGGAAAGAGGTTGCCGTAAATTTGCACATTGATATCTGATGACTTGTTCCAGCCACCCCGCCCTGATAAACCGCTAGCGCCATAAGTTCCCGGTAGACCCAGGTTATTAGAGTTCCATGTGCCAACATAATCTGGCGTACCCTGTTTAATCCGCAGTAGCCGATAGAAATCATCTGCTCCAGCTGAGGGAGAGCCACTTAAAGCAGCATTGGATGCATGAAGGACAGGAAAGACATTCCAAGTGTCTAAGCTAGTAAAGCCATGACCATCGACAAAGAACTGGTACAATTGGCCTCCCTCAATCGCCCAGTTGAGACCCGTAAAATCTATTTGCCAAATCTTACGGTATAGCTGAACTGGTTCTGCCCAATAGTTTTCACCATCCACATAGGTGACTTGAGAAATCTTGATCCGGGGATCAGAACCATTGGTTGGTCCACTGTGGACTGTGCTCAATCCAGCTGCTCCTGAGTCTACCTGACCACCCCATAAGGTGAAGTTCTGCCAGAAGTTATTGGGAATCGTTGCTGCTGTATTCGCAACTCCAATCACTGCCCACACTCGCAAGGTGTCAACCAAATACTTTTGTCCGGCGATGCCAAACGAAAAGTCGTCGCCCAAGGGGTAAGAGTAGCCAGAGCCTATGCGATCGGCAAATCCCCAAGTAATATTGCTACGGTCTGGATCAAAGGCAGGATGATTGGGAGCTGTATTATTGATGTTTTCGTTGGGTAGTCCCCGGTCGAATAGTAAAGTTGCCTGAGCATCAGAACCAAAGCCCGTTGCTAGCGCTAGTGCTAGGAATAGAGATTGAAGGGCTGTACCTGTAGAGATCCCCATAAAATTCATGGTTCTCGAAAATGCATGATGGGGTTGGAAGTGGCCCAACCGAACTCTTTCCGCGACTGGGTAAAGCTGGCTAGGAAAGCTATAACTAACTGTGGCTAAACCAACTAACTGTAGATCAACTGAATCTGCTTAGGTTGCGATCGCAAGTACAAACTCTAAACCGAACTTCCAATGTTAAGTTGGCATGTCCTGATTTAAGAGCCCTAGTGTCCCTACGTAGAATTATCCAAAAAAATACATTCCAACTCTGATTGTAAAGGGTGAATGAATTTAAGCTTAGGTTGGATAAAAAGCTTTGGTAGCTAAGGCTACAAGGCTGAAACCTGATTTTTGATCATTCAGACCTATATGTATATTCAGGACTGGATTTCTGAATCAGCCAGTAAAAACACGGTATGTAGGGCTTGATACAAAATTTAATTTTGCCCGTTTTTAGTTAAGAGCCAGATAAGAGGCTAAAAGCAGCACGATCGCTTTGAGTCCATCAGCTCGAAACGATTAATACACAGCGATAGTAGCGATCGCCTATCGGTAAGACTGCAACCAGCAACAAATTTTAAGTTCGGGAACCCGTACAGCCGAATCAGTTGCAATCGTATCTGACCTTAGGTAGATTAGCACTCAGGGATGGAGAGTGCTAACGCCTCAATCCCCCGGATCAGATCGACCTATGACTGTGGACAAAAGCTTAGTGCTACAGCATGGGTTACGACATTTCAGGTTTGGCTTAACTAGACTGGGCCTGCCGAAATTGAACTGGATCTAAACCTGTAGTGTGGAGAATTTTTTATGGCAGCTGTATCTCTGAGCGTTTCTACCGTTAAGCCTTTGGGCGATCGCGTATTTGTTAAAGTCAGCGCGGCTGAAGAAAAAACCGCAGGTGGCATCCTTCTGCCTGACAACGCTAAGGAGAAGCCTCAGGTTGGAGAAGTTGTCCAAGTAGGTCCTGGCAAGCGTAACGACGATGGTGCTCGTCAGGAACTCGAAGTGCAAATTGGTGACAAAGTACTGTACTCCAAGTATGCAGGGACCGACATTAAATTGGGTACCGAAGAGTACGTATTGCTCTCTGAGAAAGATATTCTCGCGATTGTTTCATAGTTTAGAAATCATTAGCCATTAACTGCTGAGGGTTGAACAAAGCTGCACCCCAAGGCTGGCACGAGTTAATTGCTAATTGCTAAACACCAAAGCTTTCAAGATTCCATCCGATTCGTTGTCCTCATTACTGAACTTAAATCCTATGGCTAAGCGCATCATTTACAACGAAAACGCTCGTCGTGCTCTAGAAAAAGGCATGGACATCCTGGCTGAAGCAGTTGCTGTCACCTTGGGTCCCAAAGGCCGCAACGTAGTTCTAGAGAAGAAGTTTGGCGCACCCCAAATCGTCAACGATGGTGTCACGATCGCCAAAGAAATTGAACTTGAAGATCACGTTGAGAACACTGGTGTTTCCTTGATTCGCCAAGCTGCTTCTAAGACCAACGACGCGGCGGGTGACGGCACCACCACTGCAACCGTGTTGGCTCACGCCATCGTTAAAGAAGGTCTGCGTAACGTGGCTGCGGGTTCCAATGCGATTTCCCTCAAGCGCGGTATCGATAAAGGTACAGGCTTCTTGGTGGACAGAATTAGAGAGCACGCTCGCCCTGTTGAAGATTCCAAGGCGATCGCTCAAGTCGGTGCCATCTCTGCGGGCAACGACGATGAAGTTGGTCAAATGATTGCCAACGCGATGGATAAGGTGGGCAAGGAAGGTGTGATCTCCCTAGAAGAAGGGAAGTCCATGACTACCGAACTAGAAATCACCGAAGGGATGCGCTTTGACAAAGGCTATATCTCTCCCTACTTCGCTACCGACACCGAGCGGATGGAAGCAGTTCTAGATGAGCCTTTCATCTTGATCACCGACAAGAAAATTGCTTTGGTGCAAGATTTAGTGCCCGTACTAGAGCAAGTTGCTCGTGCTGGTCGCCCCTTGGTCATCATTGCAGAAGACATTGAGAAAGAAGCGCTCGCAACTTTGGTTGTGAACCGTCTACGTGGTGTTCTAAACGTTGCGGCTGTTAAAGCTCCTGGCTTTGGCGATCGCCGTAAGGCCATGCTCGAAGACATCGCTGTTCTAACCGGTGGTCAACTGATTACCGAAGATGCAGGTCTGAAACTAGATAGCACCAAGCTAGATAGCCTAGGTCGCGCTCGTCGCATCACCTTGACCAAAGACACCACCACCATCGTGGCTGAAGGCAACGAAGCTCAAGTCAAAGCTCGTGTTGAGCAAATCCGCCGTCAAATGGAAGAAACTGATTCTTCTTACGACAAAGAGAAGCTACAAGAGCGCTTGGCTAAGTTGGCAGGTGGCGTTGCAGTCATCAAAGTCGGCGCAGCGACCGAAACCGAAATGAAGGATCGTAAGCTCCGCTTGGAAGACGCGATCAACGCAACCAAAGCTGCTGTAGAAGAAGGGATTGTTCCTGGTGGTGGCACCACCTTGGCTCACCTCTCTCCTCAACTGGAAGAGTGGGCAAACGGCAACCTCAAGGGTGAAGAACTCACAGGTGCTTTGATTGTGGCTCGCGCCCTAGCTGCTCCCCTAAAGCGCATTGCTGAGAACGCAGGCCAGAACGGTGCGGTCATTGCTGAGCGCGTCAAAGAGAAGGACTTCAACGTTGGCTTCAACGCAGCAACCAACGAATTCGTTGACATGTTCGAAGCTGGTATCGTTGACCCTGCGAAGGTTACCCGCTCTGCTCTGCAAAACGCAGCTTCCATCGCTGGCATGGTGCTAACCACCGAGTGCATCGTGGTTGACAAGCCTGAGCCTAAGGATGGCGCTCCTGCTGGTGCTGGCGCTGGCATGGGTGGCGGCGACTTCGACTACTAATCTCTCGCTAGTCATTTAAGTCAATTAGTCCCAAGGGTAGGAGTTGGTCATGTACCGCTCCTACCTTTTCTTTTGCGGTTTTTTAGCAGCCAAGGCGATCGCGATCGCCCATATCGAAATTAGGCTGCTAGTTACCCATATAAGGCTCACCGGATAAGAGGAAGACTAGGAACACACTTATCCAGGCTAGAGCCACCAAATAGATTAGAAGCGCTAAAGAATTTAGTAATAACTTCAATACGCTCTGCCACACCTCTCGCTTTTGCCTCACCGCTGTGATGACCTTCAGCACTCCTGTAATGATTAGTGGAAGAGTCGCGATCGCTGCTAGAAGCAAGCCACAGAAAAGAGCGAGAGCTGGGAAGAAGGGTATTTTATGGAACGCAGCAGACGCCAACATTATTAAACTAGCCACAACCAGAAAACTGGCACAGGCAAGTTCTCCGATCAGACATTTTTTATCTAGTTTTGCTTGCCTCTGGCCCCTAAGCGCGCTTCTAGCAATTAGTACCCCATGCAATCCTGGCATCCCTACTAGTATCCCTAACAAGAAAATATTGTGTTGAGTTGCGATCGCAGCTAAAAGCAAACCACAGAAAAAACCGAGAGCTGGCAGGATTGGTCTTAGCTTGGACACCATAGATCTCAGCATTATTAAAGCAGCTACAGCCAGCAAGCGCGCATAGTAAGTTCTACAGCAGCTACACTAACCCGACCCCTAATTTCTCAAATGATTACTCCAACTGAGATGGAGAGCGATCGCCCTGCCTGAAAAGTGAATGCATCGTTACTTTGCTCTATTCTCCAGTAGCAAGAAATTATAGGCTGTCCTAGTTATTACAGCTCAAAAGTAGTTACTCTTTCACCTTACTGAAGCTCTAATATCTTGAATTAATTGAAAAAGAGACTTTATGGAAATTAAATCCCATGACCTAAATGATTTTATGCAGTCTGTTACTACGGAAATGAGTTGTGAATATAACCGTATTCGAAAGCGAGCCACTGAAGATCCTGGAACAGCAGGAGATCAAGGAGAAGAGAATTGGGCAGAACTATTTCGTAATTGGCTACCACCAATATATGAAGTTGTAACCAAAGGAAGAATTCTAAGTTCTCAAGGAATAGCAAGCCCTCAAATAGATATTCTCATTCTCCATCCTATTTATCCAAAGCAATTGTTAACTAAGAAGCTCTATCTTGCTGGAGGAGTTGCGGCTGCTTTTGAGTGTAAAGTTACCTTGAAAGCAGCTCACATTTGTAGTGCCACTAAAAATGCTGTAGAGATTAGAAAGTACTTGCCGAAGCGTATAGGTACTCCTTACAAGGAGTTACACAGTTCAATCATATATGGCCTACTCTCCCACTCACATAGTTGGAAAGGTAAAACTTCAACTCCTGTAAAGAGGATTAACAATTATCTTGAAAAAGCGGATTCAGAAAATGTCAAACACCCTAGAGAAATGCTTGATCTTGTATGTGTCGCTGATTTAGCAACGTGGTCTTCGACTAAGCGGAATCCAGGTTTCACAAGTCATGTGTGCAATGCAATTGAGAGCCAGGGTCAAACAACAGGCTTTACCCCTATAGGTTCACTTGTTTCTTATCTTCTATACAAGCTTGCACAGGAAGAACCGATGGTTAGAAGATTAGCAGATTATCTTTTTTCTACCTCGCTTCCCGGACTAGGAGAAGGTAAAGCAAGGCTTTGGCCAAATGATATCTATTCTGAAGAAGTTAGAGATAGAGTTGCATCTGGATCTCTTAGTAATGAAATTTGGAATGAGTGGTCAAGAAGTTTTTGGTAAGAGAAGTTTGGATATATTTCTTGGATCAATCAGCTAACAGTGCGATCGCCCCACACAAAGCAGGGCAATCATTTAATTAGAACCAAATTTTTGTTTGGCTTGCTCGTAGACTTCGATTGTGATTTGGTTGATGCCTGCCTCTTGGGCAAACCTCTCGATTTTTTTGCGGGCAGCTGGACGAACAAAGAAAGGAATTTCTTTGAGACGGGCTTCTGCGTCGGCGGTCCACTGAATTGCATCACTCATCGTCTGTATCTCCTATGGGCTCACTGATTTGGGCCTTGCGCCATTTTTAGAGCGTAGACTTGCCTGGAACAGATGGCAAGAAAAAATCTAGACTTAAATTATTTTTATACCGTGAAGTTACCGAGCTCAGCCGACAGAGTGAAAAAGCCGCTAGCTTTAGGCTTGAAGCACCCTAGTATAAAAAAATACAACTCATTATTCTTGGTTTGCGGTTCTATTTTTAATTGGCTAAGTAATTTTAGGGATGACATAGCTTCATCAAAAATTTAGATTTGTGTCGTTAGTGTGAAGTTGACTCCAAAAAGTGTGAAATCAGTCAGAATAGTGCTGAATTACCAGGGTGCTGAAGCTATATCCGTTATCTTGAAAGCCGTTGCGCTAGAACAACGGCCTTCCTTCCCTCAGTTGTGTGCGCTCTGAAGTAATGATCACCTCTGATCACACGAATTCTGTTACCAATAACGTCTACTCGTTCGCGCCGAACGATTGCAGATAATCCGAGTCCAGTCGTAAGGTTAAGCGCTAATTGATGATGTTCGATTGTTGATGGAATTTTTGGTTTAAGTTTTTCTCATTCAAATTAAGGCGATCGTCCCAACTCAACTTAGCTGTACCAGCTATACCAGTCTTCCTTTCTGCATTTTGTGGAAACACTGTTTCCGCTGGCTTTAGTCTTGGCATTGTTCTCTATCCAGTTAAATAAATATCCCTCTGAGCCCTGCTCAGACAGTCACTTGGGCTGACAACATTCACACTGCTTTGGAATTCAACTTTGCCTAACTCCACGCGAAATCGTAGAGGAGGCAATTCAGATGGCACGTCAAACGACACTGCAACAGCAATCTGCTCAAAGCCAACTTGTGGCTCAGCGTTCTCGCACCGCTCGCTTTTGGCGGTCCTTTTATCGAGGAGCCTTTGTACTTTCGGTCCTTGGTTTCACCTTACAACCGGGTGCAATGCAAGTTGCCGATGCAGCCACCAATGCTCAACTGCCGCTATCTACGAAAGGATCTCGGATTGTGGATGCTAGCGGTCAGCCAGTCCTGTTACGAGGAATCAACTGGTTTGGCATCGAAACTGAAACCCATGCACCACATGGTCTGTGGGTACGAGATTACAAAGAAATGCTGGCCCAAATCAAAAGCCAGGGTTATAACCTAATTCGCCTACCTTACTCGGTGCAATCGTTGCGATCGAGCACTGTGCAAGGGGTTGATTTCAGCATCGGCAGCAATCGCGAGCTGCAAGGCAAAACTCCCCTGCAAATTATGGATTTGGTGATTCAAGAAGCCAACCGTCAAGGACTGCTAGTGCTGCTCGACAGTCATCGACTCAACGATCAACAAATCCCTGAACTTTGGTATGGCGATGGTTTTACCGAAGCCGACTGGATCGACACTTGGAAAATGCTGGCCACCCGCTACAAGAACCAGTCGAACGTGATTGGTGCCGACCTGAAAAACGAACCGCATGGTCGGGCCAGCTGGGGCACAAATGACCCTGCAACTGATTGGCGACTAGCGGCAGAACGAGCGGGTAAAGCGATTCAGGCGATCGCCCCCCATTGGTTAATTGTGGTAGAGGGTGTCGAGAAAAACGTAGCAGGACAACAACTTGCTAACCATTGGTGGGGCGCTAACTTAGAAGGCGTGAAGAACAACCCAGTACGTTTACCTGTAGCCAACAAGCTAGTTTATTCTCCGCACGAGTATGGTCCTGGTGTTTTCAACCAAGCTTGGTTCTCTGATCCAACTTTCCCCAACAACCTGCCAACCCGTTGGGAAACTGGATTCCACTACATTGCCACTCAAGGAATTGCGCCCATCTTGGTTGGGGAGTTTGGCGGGCGACAAGTCGATAGCACCTCCAAAGAGGGGATTTGGCAACGCAAATTTGTTGAGTTTATTAACCAGAAAAATCTCAGCTTTACCTACTGGAGCTGGAACCCCAACAGTGGTGATACGGGTGGCATTCTGCAAGATGACTGGCGCACTGTTAATGCTGCTAAGCAACAACTTTTAGGTTCGTTGCTCTCACTGGCCACTGGTGTGGTTGGTTCTACCACCAATCAGATTGGCAGCACGATTCCCAGTCCTACGCCCAGCCCAACTCCTGCCCCTAGTCCAACTCCCCTACCCAGCCCCAGTCCGAGTCCAACCCCTAGCCCAGCTCCTGCTCCCAGTCCAAGTCCATCTCCTACGCCAACACCAACGCCTACTCCCACACCTACGACTTCCACTGCACTAAAAGCAGAAGCGATTATGCAATCCGATTGGGCTTCTGGCTTTTGTACCAATCTGCGTGTCACCAACTCTGGCACAACGAATAGTAGCTCTAACTGGCAAGTCACCTTCCAGATGAATCAAGCCGCGATCGCTAATAGCTGGAATGGCAATTTGGTGAAGCAAAGCACAGGTTATGTCGCCACCGCTCCAGATTGGGCCAGAGTCATTGCGCCAAACCAAACTCTAGAGATGGGTTTCTGCGCCAACAAACTGGGCACCGACTACAAACCCACTCAAGTGACGGTGAAATAACCAGCGATCGCAATTTGTGCTTCCACTTTCTCTAGCCAGTAATTGAGTTGCCACGTGCAACATTGTGAGGGCGAATCCCCATTCGCCCCTACCTGCACCTTCATTTGGATTCATTATGCAGAAATTATTTGTTCGGTTGGCTATGGCTGCAACTGCTTTACTAGTCACTGCTCCAGCGATCGCCCAAGACAACGCCCCTCGTCCAGCAACCACGACCAACGCTAACCCAGATACTCCCGTTTGCTACATGGAAACCAATAGCAACCAACTGATCAACTTAGAAAACTTGTGTGGGCAGCGATCGCCACAACCTACGGTAACTGCCTTTAACTGCAACAGCACCGCCCGTGGCAACTACATCAACAGTAACTCCGGAGGTGGCTCAGTCTACGTCCCAGCCGATGTTCGCAAAGGGGAAGCTTACGAACGGCAAAGCCAATGTGGATAGTTAACAAGCGATCGCTAGAAGCCCTAACCCTTGCGCGTGGCAGAGTCCGATGCCACAATTGCTTTGACTTCTTGCAATAGAGCATCCTGCTCCTGCTTGAGAACTTCTAGCCGATGCACAATTTCCGTCAATCTTTGCTGCTTCGATTCAACTTCTTGCTTTGGACCCGGAGCTAAAGCTGACTGAAATGACTTGGTGCTAAAACCAAGCAACCACTGGCTGAGCTGCCAAGGCGATCGCAGCAAAGCTAATCCTGCCCGTTGAATTAACTGGGCGATCGCACTGAACAATCCTTGTAACAGTACTAACAACACCAGCAGCAACCCAACCGAGATCAAAGGATGCTGAATCAGCCAAGCCCAAAACTGATGTCCCGCCATCCACTGTTGTATTGCCCCACCCAAGGCATTTTGCATCGCGTCAGTCATACCACTACTCAATCTCCCAGTTGGCTGCACTGTGCCTTCTACTGAGCTTTTGGCTTGTTCAACTGCATAAGTGATAGACATTTGTGCTTGTTGAGCTGTAGCACTCACAGCATCTGCCGCTCTAACCCTAGCCTGCTCAGCATGCGTCAGAACCTGGTTCGTTATAACCCGCAAAGTATTGGAAATAGGATTGAGACCATCAATCTTGATCGTCATCACTCTATTTAGATACGACTGAATAAGATGCCTTACCTTGCCAAGCTACCAACCCAGACCATAACCTGGGGACCTATGAACCAAATTCTTAGAAAACTGACACAGATAGATACAGTTTGATCCTTGCCCTTCAAAAACTTTTGGAGGGAGCCTGAGGGACGCAACCGTCCCTCAGCGGGGGCTTGGGGGCGCTTGTTCCCAAGCATTTGATGTTGTGTAGAGAGCTGGGAAAAGACAACTACAAACTCAGATCAGTCACTGCACCCACACTACTCGAAGCCACCAACTTCGCATACTTCGCCAAAACCCCCTTCGTATATCGAGGCGGACGAGGTTGCCAATTTGCCCGACGCTGCGCCAACTCCTCATCCGACACATTTAGTTGCAACAGCCGCGCATCCGCATCAATGGTAATCGTGTCACTTTCTTGAACCAGCGCGATCGCACCTCCTACAGCCGCCTCAGGTGCAACGTGACCCACAACCATCCCGTAAGTACCGCCAGAGAAACGACCATCGGTGATCAAGCCCACCGAGTCACCCAACCCAGCCCCAATGATGGCGGAGGTAGGAGCCAGCATTTCTCGCATCCCAGGACCACCTTTGGGACCCTCGTAGCGGATGACAATCACATCTCCTGCTTGGATTTGCTTCGCCAGAATCGCTTTCAAACATTCTTCTTCCGACTCAAACACCCGTGCAGGGCCAGTGATACGACGGTTCTTTACCCCAGTTAGCTTGGCGACAGAACCTTCAGTCGCTAAGTTGCCTTTGAGGATACCCAAGTGGCCTTGAGGATACATGGGATTGTTCCAGGGACGAATCACATCTTGGTCAACGCGAGGTTCAGCCGGGATTTCAGCCAGGACTTCAGCCAGAGTTTGCCCAGTCACAGTCAGCGCATCCCCATGTAGCAGGCCATGTTCCAGCAGCATCTTCATGACTTGAGGAATGCCCCCCGCTTGGTGCAAATCGGTGGCGACATAGCGACCAGATGGCTTGAGGTCACACAAGACAGGTACACGGCCCCGGATAGTTTCAAAGTCGTCAATGGTGAGTTCAACGCCAATTGCATGGGCGATCGCGAGTAAGTGCAGCACCGCATTAGTAGAACCACCCACAGCCATGATTACCGAGATCGCATTCTCAAAGGCTTTGCGAGTCAGGATTTGCTGAGGCAGAATTTGCTTACGAACGGCATCGACCAAGACGAAAGCTGACTTTTCAGCACTTTCTGCTTTCTCGGCATCTTCAGCCGCCATCGTAGAAGAGTAGATCAAGCTCATGCCCATCGCTTCGATCGCGGAAGACATGGTGTTAGCGGTATACATACCGCCGCAAGAGCCTGCACCAGGGCAAGCTTTGCGTTCTACTTCTAGTAGCTCGTCTTGGCTGATCTTGCCAGCACTGTACTCGCCCACCGCTTCAAAAGCACTGACCACGGTTAAGTCTTTACCGTTGTGGTGCCCTGGCTTAATCGTGCCACCGTACACGAAAACAGATGGAATATTCATGCGGGCGATCGCGATCATGGCACCTGGCATGTTTTTGTCGCAGCCGCCCACGGCCAACACACCATCCATGCTTTGGCCCATGCACGCCGTCTCAATTGAGTCAGCGATCACTTCGCGGGAGACCAGGGAGTACTTCATCCCTTCGGTTCCCATCGAAATACCGTCACTAATAGTAATGGTGCCAAACATCTGAGGCATCGCCCCAGCCATTTTTACCCCGGTTTCTGCCCGCTTTGCCAAATCGTTTAGGCCCATATTGCACGGGGTAATCGTGCTATAACCGTTAGCGACCCCTACAATGGGTTTGGTAAAGTCATCATCGCCAAATCCAACTGCCCGAAGCATGGCACGATTAGGCGATCGCTGGACACCTTGAGTTACGACTTGGCTTCTAACGTTATCAGGCATTCTTCTTTCCTGTAAAAGCTGTGAGGATTCGGTTCATTGCTTTCTCTGATTTTGTCAGAATGCAAGACTATTGGTGATGTTGTTTATCCTTACAGTAATGACCCAATCGCTGGCCTGATTTTTCTCTGACCCTTTTCAGAAAAGATTAATTGCCATCGTCATTAGTGGCGAAACAAGTAGCGATCGCCTCGTCCGCTCGGAAAATTAAACTCTTAAGAATTAAAAGGAATGATGCACCTTGTATCCATTAAGGCACTCTAAAGCTAGTGACAGCAAAAGCGGATCAAGATGACCTGGGTGCCTATGGATTTACTCAAGCGGTATGCAGCAGGCGAGCGAGATTTTCGCAGTGCCAATTTAGCAGGTGCAGATTTAGCCACAGCCGATCTAAGTGAGGCGAATCTGCGAGGAGCTAATTTGAGCGGTGCCAAGCTGCTGGGTGCTTCCTTAATTGGCACAAATCTGAGAGAAGCCAATCTTCGCAATGCGAATTTACAAGCAAACTTGCAAGAAGCAAATCTCACAGGCGCTGACCTCACGGGTGTAGATTTACGAGAAGCTAAGTTGCAGACTGCCAATCTGCGGGGGGCCAACCTCACTAACGCGATTTGTGTGGCGGCTGATTTCAGTGAGGCGAGTTTGAGTGAAGCGAACTTACGCGGCGCTGATCTAAGTCGAGCCAAATTGGCAGAGGCGGCTTTGAATCGGGCCAACTTAACTGATGCGATTCTCAACGGAGCGATGTTAGAAGCGGCCAATCTCACCAATGCCATTTTGCAAGGGGCCGCCTTAGAGCTAGCTAACCTCACCAACGCCATTATGAATGGAGCCATTTTAGAGTTGGCTAACCTGCAAGGGGCGCACCTCAGCCGTGCCCGCTTAAGCGGAGCCACCTTGATCAAGGCAAACTTGTCAGGAGCAAATCTGAGAGGCGCGAATTTGAGTTGGACTACCTTACGAGGGGCTAACCTGAGTCGCGCCAATCTTTACCGAGCCAACCTGAGTTGGGCCAACCTCAGCGAAGGTAATTTGCAAGAAGCGATTTTGATTGATGCCAAACTCAATCAGGTAAATTTCCGCAACACTAGCTTAGTCGGAGCCATCATGCCCAACGGTAGAACCTATGAGTAGGTTTTGGCCAACTTGAACTAAGCGATCGCCCCTACTTAAGTGGATCGTGGCCCCAGTTCATTAGGGAGTAACGCCAGCGAGTCTGCTCAATATCCCCCGACGGGTGTTGAGCTAAGTGGCGGTGGACATAGCTGATCACTCGCTTCATTTGGGACAAATCACCTTCGCCATAGTCTGCTTGGGATTTGCTGAGCAGCTCAACGATGTGTTTACCAGATTGATGACCGATGGATTCATGTCCTGATTCTTTCTGACCTACCGCTTTTGACTCTTCAGTTTGTAGCCAAGTGTTGAGTTCGCGAGCCGTCATGTTGACAGTTTGCTTAAACTCTTCAACCACTGATTTAGCATCTGTAGTCATTTTTAGTCCTCCACTTTTTCGAGGGCTTCGGGTTTGTGAGCCGCTTGTTTGCCAGTTTTGTCACTTTCGACTAAATACTCAGGATGCTCCTGAGAGGCTGCAACATGATGCCCTTTGATTTCAGTTGGAGCAGTAAGCTTTTGCTTGACCTCACCTTGGGTTGTTCCCTGAGAGGTCTTCCATTCCACTGAATCGCCCTGCTTAAATTGTTCTGTCATTGCAGTTACCTCGTTTAATCAGTTGCTGAGTTAAGTGATTTTTTAGCTGTAGTTTGGTTTCTTCCGAGAAACTAACTAGCTTTTTAACTATTTGTTAAGCTATGTAAATATAGCCATAAATAACTCTGTCGAAATATGGATCAAGCACCAGTCTGTCAGTTGCGTCTTAAGTAGGACGTCACTTCAGCGATCGCCTAACCAAGCTCCAAAGAACCTTCAGATCCGGTACCTAGCTTGATTAAGAGATCTCAGTAGCAAGGATTATGCCAACTTCATGAATTTAGAGTAGACTCATCTCATTTCAAGCCAAATATTGTTAGTAAAAGTGTGATCCCTGCCTAGTTGGAAAATAGTGTGTAACCACGAACTCAGAAGGTAGGATCAATTAATTTCATCACTATTAAGACGCATAAAAGTTTGTCAGGCTCTACTGATTAGAAGGGCAGCCTAGTGTAAATAGCTGCTATATCAGCAAGCAGCGATCGCTAGCTAACCGAGATCTGGCTAGAGTTAGGCACTAACCTAAAGCTGGTTTGAGCAAAAACTCATGGATGAGTGTACCTAGCTGACTTGCTTACTTACAGAATTGCGAGAGGAAATCCTATGGATGCCGCTGAACTGCTGAAACGTTATGCAGCAGGGGAAAGAAATTTTCAAGATGTCAACTTGATGCGCGCATCTTTGAGCGAGGTCAACCTTTGCGGGATAGATTTGACAGGAGCGAACTTATTCGAAGCCAACTTGAGTGGTGCCAACTTGGGAGGGGCGAATTTGAGTCAAGCCAACTTAACGAATGCGACTCTGATTGGTGCCAACTTGATTCGGGTCAACTTTCGCGAAGCCAGCTTGAAGGGAGCGCAGTCGGGTGAAGCCAACTTTCGAGGTGCCATTTTGCAAAATACCAATTTGAGTGAAGCCAATATGGGCGGCGCTAGCTTAATTGAGGCAGATTTGCATGAAGCGAATCTTAGCCGCACCAAGCTAGTAGAAGCAGCACTCAACGGCTCCAACCTGAGTAACACCAACATGACTCATGTCAACCTCAGTCGTGCCTGCTTAGACCGTGCCAATCTCGCTCATAGTATTTTGACCGGTGCCATTTTAGACGCGGCAAAACTTAGTGAAGTAAATTTGAGCAAAGCAGATTTGACTGGAGCGAATCTTCGAGTGGCCCAACTGAAGCAGGCAAACCTCAGAAATGCCAACTTGAGCTGGGCCACTCTCCGGGGTGCCAACTTAAATAACGTTAACTTGTATCGCGCCAACCTCAGCTGGACAAACTTAACTGAAGCGACCTTAACAGATGCCATGTTGATGGATGCCAACCTGAGACGGGCAACGTTAATTGACACAGACCTAAAAAACGCTAATTTGAGTGGAGCCGTGATGCCTGATGGCACGATTCACAACTAGATAAAGCTTTGTGCTAATAGGCGTTAATTCAGTGTAGCTAAGTCAATTTACCTAACTGAACAGTAGTATTTTGGGTGTTTCCTAGAGCGGAAAGGTTATAACAGTGGAGGTCGCTTGCTGGCAGCGTAGAAGTCATCGTGAGCTAGCAAACGATTAGAAGTGAAACGCTTGAAGCAGGAGTCTTGCCCCCATGAAAGGGATCGCGATCGCAGCACTTTTTTCGTCAGCGTTCCTCTTACCTCCGCCCCAGGTGAAGGCCATTGAGCTGAAAGCTTTACCGCAACTTGCAGTTTCTACCTCCATTGCTCAGGTTGCTTATCCTGCCACTCCTTTGGTGAATGCTCCACGCAACATTACAGTGTTGGGGCAAGGACAGGTAACGGCTCCAGCGGATATAGCTCGGCTGGAGATTCAAGTAATCACTCGTAATCCGTTTGGTGCAGATGCAGGAGCGCCAAATCAGTTGGCAGTGGGTAATCGACCGCTACAACCTGCGGTCCTACAACCGGTAGTCACAGCGTTACAAGCCATCGGTGTTCCAGCCGAGGCCGTCACAGTACAAGTAACTTCTAGCGAAAGCGCTGACGTAGTTGTTTTGCTCGAAAAGCCAACTCGTCCCCGGGTCCAAGAAGTGGTTTTAACCGTGAACAATGCAGCCCAGAAAACCAATCGTCTTGCCGTTCAAAGCATTGGGGCGGAGTATGCTGTCAAAAACTGTAAGCCTTTAGAAAATGCTTCCCGGCGAGCCGCTTTAAGCGATGCCCAAGAGCGTCTGCGAGCTTTAGCAACAGCGGTGCGAGTTCGGCTCGGAGCCGTTTTGCAGATTACAGAATTGCCGGTCCTAGGCTCGCCCTCTGCTTTTTCTAAATGCGGTTCTAAGGTGGGGGGGCCTGCCAATCCTCTCAGTCCTCCCAGTACAGGTGCACCTCCCTACGATCCTGCGGCCTCTACAGAGGTAAGGGTTTTAAGCCAGATCAGCATCACTTACACAATCGAGTGATTTTAGGCACTAGTCTTGGTAGATAGCTTCGCTCAAAATTTGCTCAAGCTGAGGTGAGCTAGAACTCAAGGATATTGAAGCTGTATAACGCTTTGTGTCAATAGATACATTCGTTTTGAACTTGGTTTTGGTTTGGGCAGTTTAAACTTATTACCCGCCCAGAGCGATCGCGAGGCCATAGTATGAATGCGGATGAATTACTGAAACGTTATGCAGCAGGGGAAAGAGACTTTAGTGGCCTCAATCTGATTGGGGTAAACCTGGAAAGAGCCAATCTGGCAGGTGCTAACTTTACAGGTGCCTCGTTTGCATCTGCCAACCTGAGTCGGGCTTCCTTGACAGGTGCAAACTTAGATGGGGCGTTTTTCTATTCAGCGGATTTAAGTTTCGCCAAACTGGGGTACACCCGATTAACGAATGCAGACTTAACCAAAGCCAATCTCAAAGGGGCGTTTCTCGTTAAAGCAGATTTAGCGGGCGCTAAAGTGAGCGGAGCTATCCTGACAGCAGTTAACTTACGAGCCGCGAACTTGCAAGAAGTGAACCTTTGTGGAGCCGATTTGCGAAATATCAATCTTCGCTCCGCTAATCTCACCAAGGCAAATCTTAACTGGGCTAACTTGACTGGGGCACGGCTGAGTGGCGCTGCTCTCAATGGTGCGTTACTTAATGGTGCCAAACTCAGTGCCGCCTTTTTGAATGGTGTGGATTTGAATGGGATTGACTTAGATGGCGTGAATCTAAGTGCTGCCAAGCTAGGCGGAGCCAATCTGAATGGAGCCACCCTCACAGCTGCAAACTTGAGCGCAACCCAATTACGAGTTGCGAGTTTGATCCGAGTGAACTTACATGCCGCTAATTTGAGCGAAGCCGATTTACGCCGAGCCAACTTAAGCGAAGCAACCCTGAGTAAAGCTGACTTAACCGCTGCTGATTTGACCGAAGCAGACTTAACTGGCGCAAACCTAAATGCAGCGAATCTCTGCGAAGCCAACTTGACCGCAGCTAGTTTTTACCGCGCTTACCTCTGGGGGGCTAAGCTGATGCAAGCAAACCTGTGGCAAACTAACCTGGCAGAAGCGAGCCTCCGAGGAGCAGATATCGCTGATACCAACCAAGACGAGGCAATCCTAGTGGGAGCCACCATGCCCGATGGCAGCTTGTACCGCTAATTCTTTGACTAAACTTTTCTGAATGGAGCGATCGCTTCCTGAGCTTCCTATACTTTCCGAGCCTACTGGAGAGGCGATCGCTGCTAGAAACTTTAGCGGCCTTGCGCCGTGAGACTAGCTTGGCTACAAATAGTAGACCAGCGGGTGACATTTGCTTCCGCCCCGATCAACCCTTGTAGCCGACTACGATACGCCAGCAGTTCAGCTCGTTTTAATGAATTGGCAGGCAACAAAGGGGTTAAATTATCGATCACCGCCACTGCACATTGCCAATCTTGCCCTGCGGTTGCTTGTTGTAACGTTTGACCCAAGGCATCTGCACGCTTTTGCCGCGCCACGTTAGCAGCCCTAATTAACTCGTTGCGTCGTACAAACCCTCTAACATTACGTAGAGCTTTCGTGGCATAAGGATCGCCAGGACGAATCCTGAGCGCAGCTTGAAAACTCGATTGGGCAGTTTGGTAGTCTCGCTGTTTATTCGCAGCGTACCCTAGTCGCATGTAACGACGATAACTGGCAGCCTTAGCCCTTTGTTCTTTAGCTCTTTGTTGCTGTTGCGCCTGTTGAGCGGCGGCTGTGGGGGCAGCACTAGCAGGCGTGAGTTCAAAAACTGAACCCGTTAGAGTGAGAGGAATGCAGGCAAGGGCAGCTAGAAATCGTTTCATAAATTGTCTCGCGCTTGGGTGAGCGATCGCATCCAACTATAGCAGGCACAACCGTTCTGGAGCGCAAATTTGGAGCGTAACGGTTGATCACAAGCTACTTAAGTCGCGATCCGCTATGACGTTACCAAACGATGACGTAATTAAACTCAAAAAGTTCCGGAAACTCAAATTTTCTGCTGTAGGATTTTGCCTGAGTTAAGGCATAACTGCCCAAGCGTAAGTGAGCACACTCAGCAAACTCACGCCCATAATCATCTCTCTTTGCTGATACCACAAATGGCGCATATTTGCGAGCGTGAAGTCGAGCGCCGCCCGCCGTTCTTGCCCCAACTCGCTCATCAGCTCGGCCACTCTAGCATCTACTTCGGGCAGTGATACTTCTCCCCGTTGGTAAGCCGCTTGTAGCTCGTTTAACTTGCGCCAATATTCTTGAGTGGCTGCTAGTAAATTAGGCATGATAAAGGCACTCTCATTAAAATATTTAACTTTTGTAAACATGTTAACGAGGGTGCCTATGGGGTGAGTTCTGTAAATGGGAAGAACCGCGATCGCACGTTAGAGAGAGCTTGTCACTCTTCCTCAAGATGAAACTTCAACCTTCAGCGGCGATCGGAATGTTAAGGATCTGCACTAAGAAAGCCCAGCGATCGCTTACTTCCTCAATTACTTTGGCAGTAGGTTTGCCTGCACCATGCCCTGCTTTAGTCTCGATCCGAATCAAAACGGGAGCGGCCCCTTGGTGGGCAGCTTGAAGCGCTGCGGCAAACTTAAAGCTATGGGCAGGCACCACGCGATCGTCATGGTCCGCCGTGGTGATCAGAGTGGCAGGATAAGCAGTCTCTGGCTTCAGGTTATGCAGCGGTGAGTAGCCGTAAAGCGCCTTAAACTCTTCTGGCTCTTCCGGAGAACCATAGTCCGAAGTCCAAGCCCAGCCAATGGTGAACTTGTGGAAGCGCAACATATCCATCACACCAACTGCGGGCAATGCTGCGGCAAATAAATCTGGGCGTTGAGTCATGCAAGCGCCGACCAACAAGCCACCATTACTGCCACCGCCGATCGCTAACTTGTTAGGAGCGGTGTATTGGTTAGCAATCAGCCACTCGGCTGCGGCAATAAAGTCATCAAACACATTTTGCTTGTTGAGCTTTGTCCCTGCCTGATGCCATTCCTCCCCGTACTCACCCCCGCCGCGCAGATTTGGCATGGCATACACACCACCCAGTTCCATCCACACCAAGTTGCTAACTGAGAAGCTAGGTGTCAGCGACACGTTAAAGCCACCATAGCCATAGAGGTAAGTGGGATTGTTGCCGTCTAGCTGCAAGCCTTTTTTATGAGTAATAAACATGGGCACTTGAGTCCCATCTTTACTGGCGTAAAAAACCTGTTTGGTTTCATAATCGTCAGGGTTGAAAGCGACAGTTGGCTGCCGGAAAACGCTGCTTTCCCCATTCACCATGTCGTAGCGATAGATGGTCGGCGGAGTGGTAAAACTCGTGAAGCTATAGAACGTTTCGGTGTCCTCTCGTCGTCCGCCAAAGCCCCCGGCTGAGCCAATTCCAGGAAGTAGTACCTCTCGAACAAAGGCACCCTTTAAGTCAAAGATTTTGATTTGGCTGCGAGCGTCTTTGAGGTAGGAAGCTACAAACTGATCATTGAGTAGACCCACACCTTCTAAGGTTTCAACCGCTTGGGGAATCAGTTCCCGCCAATTTTCTCGGTCTGGAGCCTGAATATCGATTGCGATTACGCGACCCCGTGGTGCTTCTAAATCAGTCTGAAACCAAAAGGTTGAACCGTCATTATCAATAAAGCTATAGCTAGCTTCAAACTCAGAAATCAGTTCGACCACGGCGGCATTAGGGTTCGACAAATCCTTATAGAACACTAGATTCTTGGGATCGGTGCCGCGCCAAACTGAGATGATTAAATAACGGCCATCTTCGGTGACACCGCCATTAAAGCCCCATTCTGGTTGATCAGATCGTTGATAAACCAGCACGTCTTCAGCTTGAGGCGTGCCTAAACGATGGTAGTAGAGCTTCTGAAAATAGTTGATTGCTTCTAGCTTAGAAGCTTCATTGGGTTCGTCGTAGCGGCTGTAGAAAAACCCTTGGTTGTCATGAGTCCAAGCCGCCCCAGAGAATTTAATCCACTCCAGGCGATCGCTCAAGTCTTGCCCCGTTTCAATATCTCGAACTTGCCATGCCTGCCAATCTGACCCAGATGTGGAGAGACCATAAGCCATGAGCCTAGCGTCTTCACTAATCACCAGCCCAGAAAGAGCCACTGTGCCGTCTTCGGATAGCTTGTTGGGGTCCAGCAAAACTCTAGGTTCAGCATCAAGCGAGTTCAGCGTATAGAGGACGCTCTGGTTTTGCAGCCCATCATTCTTAAAGTAGAAATAGCGCTCCGGGACGCCATACTTTTGGGCATCACCACCCCGAAAGGGAAGGCCATATTTTTCATAGTCCCAGAGCTGGGTTAAGCGTTGCTGTAGGCGATCGCGAACCGCAATCTGATTGAGGAACTGAAAAGTGACTTGGTTTTGCGCTTCTACCCACGCCTGAGTTTCGTCCGAATCCGGGTCTTCTAACCAGCGATAGGGATCGGGGACTTCAACACCGTGATAGGTGTCAACTTGAGCTGTCTGAGGGCTAGGAGGATAAACGAAGGGTTCGTTGAAGTGGGGCATGGTGGCAAGTCAGAGAAGAATAGGGGCAAAAAATATTTTCCGTGAGACTGAAAAGGAGGGAACCCGTCAAAAGCGTGATTCCCTCCTTGAAATAGCGCGATCGCTCCTAAGCCTTAGTAAGTGAGCTAGAACTTATGCATGGCTCCCACTACCTGCAATCAAAACTTCACCTTTTAGCATGCGTTGAGCGGCATCTAGTAAAGCTTCTTCTAGGTAAGGTTTGGTGAAGTAACCCTTGGCACCGAGCTGGACAGCCATCTGTCTATGGCGATCGGCACCCCGCGAGGTCAGCATCGCGATCGGGATGTGGTTGAGGGTGGAATCCTTCTGAATCCGAGATAGCAACTCTAGGCCGTCCATTCTAGGCATTTCAATGTCACAGAACACCATATCGCAGGGCAGACCAGAGCGCAGTTTTTCCCAAGCTTCTTGACCATCACGCGCTTGTTCAACTCGGTAGCCCACTTTGTTGAACGTCATGGACAACAGCTCACGCACTGTAATCGAGTCATCCACAATCAGAACCGTCGGGTCTGTTTTGGCAACGGCTTCCGCTACAGGAGGTTCAGCGTTTTGATCCCACAGCGTGGTGCTAGCTTCTCGGCGAATCCGACCCATAGACAGGTCGATTAGCTCTAAAACGTCCGCGATCGGCATAATCCGCCCATCCCCTAGAACTGTCGCACCAGCAACCCCGATTGGTTTAGGTACAGGGCCTTCAAGTTGCTTAATTACAATTTCTTGCTCGCCCAAGACCTGATCGACCTGCAAAGCAATGAAGTTGCCAGCACTACGAAGCACCACAATGGAGACGATGTCATCTTCTTGGTTACCGCCGTAGACGCTACCACGACCGAGATAACGGTTGTACTTGAGGATGTCAGATAACGGTCGGAAGGGCAGCAGCAAATCGCGCCAGAGAATACAAGGCTGGCCATCAGGATTAGCTTGAATCCGCTCCTTGGGCACATCTAGCATGTCTTCTACCCCATCCATCGGGAAGGCAATGCGAGCCCGATTACTGATGCAGCAGAGAGCTTTGGAAATGCTCAGGGTAAGGGGAAGGCGAATAGTAAACGTCGTTCCCTTCGCGACGGCAGAGTCAGTAGTGATGGCACCACGAATCTCACCTAAGCTAGTGCGGACGACGTCCATGCCGACTCCACGGCCTGCATAATCTGTAACTTGATCCTTGGTCGTGAAACCGGGATGGAAGAGCAAGTCATAAACGTCCAAGCGCGAAAGAGTCCTGGCTTCTGCGGGCGTAACCAGACGTTTCTCGATCGCCTTTGTTTTCACTCGGTCTGGATCAACTCCTGCCCCATCATCCGAGACAGAAATCACCGTTTGGTTCCCCTGGTGGAAGGCCCGGATCGTAATACGACCAATAGGAGGCTTGCCTGCCGCTTGCCGTACATCTGGCGTTTCAATCCCGTGGGCGATCGCGTTGTTGACCAAGTGGGTCATGGGATCATAAAGCTGCTCCAAAATCATCTTGTCGATTAAGGTCTCTCGACCTTCGACATGCAGCTCAGCCTGCTTGCCACACTTGAGGGCAATATCTCGCACTGCCCGCGGCAAGCGATCGGCAATTTGGGCGAAGGGGACCATTCGGGAGCGGGTCAGACCTTCTTGCAGTTGAGTTGTCACCTGCCGGAACATCCGGGTGACCTGATCGGTTTCATCCACGATGAATTCGATGTCAGAAGCAGACTCTCGAACTCGGACAATCAACTCGATCATCTCTTGAGACAAGGTATGGAACCCAGTAAAGCGGTCCATCTCTAGGGCATCGAAGCTAGCTCCTGTGGAGTGGCTGTTCTGAGCATCACCATTGGTACCATGTACCGGGGCATGATGACTTTGGCGGCTGGCTAAGAGTGAGCTTTCCAGCAGCGATCGCTCGTACAGGTCACGCATCCGCTGCCCAACATCGCTGAGTTGCTGCACTTGATAAAGCAAATTATCTAGGAACTGCCGCAACCGTTCTTGGTCTTGCTCCAAGCTATTCCGATTGACCACTAGTTCCCCAACCAAGTTGCTGAGGTTATCTAAGTGCTTAACCGGAACCCGCATCGTTTGCTCCGCAAAACCTGCTCCACCTCGACGCCCTGGCCGACGGTTAGCCTGAGGAGCAGCACCGCGGCTCGTTTTAACGGTTGGAGGACCACCCAAGGTTTTGTCAGCATCCTCTAGAAGCTTCTCTAAATCATCGAATTCACCGTCAAAAGCTCCAGCACCACTGGCAGTAGCACTAAACGCAGACGCTCCTAGCCCATTAACAGAACCAAAAGATTCTTCGTCCAGCAACGCTTCCAATCCTGAAAAGTCCGCGTCGTCTTTGCCTATCTCTGAGATGGAGGGTGGCGCAGCAAAATCATCCTCACTCAGTAAAGCTTCGAGGTCATCAAAGTTATCGAGAGAATCAGCGGGCGCTGTATTGCGCTCAAAGTTACCGTCAAAGCCATCTTCCTCACTAGCGATCGCTAGGAAGTCATCTAAGTCAGAGCCACCAACATCGGCAGTATCGACGCTAGCTTGAGCTTGACCCAAATCTAACCCATCGGAAAAATCATCCGTTGAATCTAGAGCAAATAAATCAAAGTCATTGAGATCTGCTGCTTCGGAATCTTCTAGGCCAAAGCTGATATCCGTCACGTCCGCAGCTTCTGGAACTGCATCTGTTCCTAAATCAAACAGATCGAGATCAACCTCATCAAGGTCAAAGCTTGATTCTGTGGTCAGGTTTGGTGCTGATTCAGTGCTAGTAGTGACATCGTCTTCCAAGCCGAGTTCTGCATCAACCTCTGTAAAGGCATCTCCAAGCTCAGTCGTTTCCGCAACAGGTAAGCCAGAGAGGTCTAGCGCATCAAAGCCGAATTCATCAGTTGATTCAGTGGTGGGGGAGTCAGCAAAAAGATCGACCGCTTCCTCCTCTGCTGTATCGACACTTTCTGTTTGGAAGAAGTCCCCAAACTCATCGCTATTGTCAGAAGCTAGGTCAGGGGCTACCTCAGAAGTGATAGCTGCATCAGCATCATCTGCATCAAAGCCCTCAAGCCAACCTTCGGAATCTATGCTCTTAGGAATGCTGGCTTCGCTGGGGCTATCTGACTCTTCTTCGTCAAACAAACTTGCTTCACTGAGGTTATCGGAGGTTTCTTCGCCATCAAATAAGCCTCCTAACGCTAATTCGTCGCCAAAATCTAGTTCGCTCTCAGCACCTAGAGATGGTTCTACAGGCGCTAGAGACTCGGTTAGATCAAGCTCAGAATCATCCAGTAAGCTATCGAATCCTAACTCGCTTTCGTCCAGGCTAGTTTCAGGAGTGTCTAAGTCAAAGGCGAAATCAGCCTCTGAAGATTCATCGAGCTCAACATTGGATAAAACATCAAGTTGAGTGTGATTGCTTTCAGAATCTAGGTTAAGAGCTAGTTCGTCGTCAAAATTCAACTCATCAGAAGTGTCTGCCACTGACTCAAAACTAAAGTCTTCAGTCGGTTCTGGGGCTTCAGTCGGTAAGCTATCTAAGGAGAAATCATCAAAGCTACCCAAGTCGAGAGCGATCGCCTCTACCCCTGCCTCAGGCTCCGAAGGCTCATCAAACAAGTCTCCTAGATCTGCTGCTGGAGTGAGTTCGTCACCAAAATCCAACTCATCCGAAGTGTCAGCCGCTGGCTCAAAACTAAAGTCTTCAGTTGCTTCGGGCACTGACGCAAAACTAAAGTCTTCAGTTGCTTCTGGGGCTTCAGTCGGCAAGCTATCTAACGAGAAATCATCAAAGCTACCCAAGTCGAGAGCGATCGCCTCTACCTCTACCTCAGGCTCCGAAGGCTCATCGAACAAGTCTCCTAGATCTGCTGCTGGAGTAAGTTCATCACCAAAATTCAACTCATCCGAAGTGTCAGCCGCTGACTCAAAACTAAAGTCTTCAAAGGCAGATGTTTCCTCAGTAGGCAAGCTATCTAGTAGCAATTCATCTGATGGATCATTCAGCCCCCCAAAGTCTGAGTTGGCATCTCTCGCCTCTAGAGACTCACTCATGAAGTCTTCTAAATCATCTAAATCAGCATTGAATTCTACTGTTTCCGGCGATAAGTCCTCATCAAAAAGAGAGGTTTCTACGACTGTGGTTTCAGGGATTTCATTCAAGCTTTCGATGGACTCTGACATCCAAGATTCATCAGCCTTATCAGCTCCTATGAGGTCAAAGTCGAGCTCGTCTGCGCTGGTGTTTAATTCGTCTGCATCAGTGGTGAGATCAGCAAAATTAGCTTCTACCGAAAAGTCAGCTAGTGGATCGTCAGCGGAGCCACCTAAGTCAGCCGTTTCTTCTAGGTTTAGCGCTGCCAAATCGGTTTCGCCTGTTACGGCTTCAGGCCACAGGTCTGTAGCTTCAGAGCTGGCTAACTCAAAATCAAATTCTTCAGGAGTGACACCGAATTCGCTGGATTCGGTGAGGAGATCGTCTAGCTCGGCATCATCTGCAAAAGATTCTGCCAACCTAAGATCATCAACGCTTTCGGTAGCTGCAATTGGTGTAACGAGTGATAGCTCCTCTAGATCAACCCCAGATGACAAATCGTCTCCCCAGAGGTCGTTAGTTTCATCACTGCTCAGGTCAAAGCCCAGATCGTCACTGCGATCGCTCAGCTCAGACTCAGCCAATAAGTCTGCAAACTCGGCATCATCAGTAGGTTCTTCTAGGAGTAACGATTCGTCAAGCTCAGTGTTGAGATCAGCGTCTGCTACCACCTCATTGAGGTCTGTCTGATCGAAAGCTTCTGGACTCCACAGGTCTAGGGATTCATCTGCACCAAGATCTAGGGTTAGCTCGTCGCTTGTATTGCGATCGCTAACCTCAGTCAGCGACCAGTCAGATGAGGCGGCACTGTCAGTCAGTTCTTCTAGCAGAAGCTCTTCATCAGCATCTGGAGCGAGAGTGAATGCCGCTTCAGAATTCTCAGTTTCTAGATCAAAATCAAAACTCTCTAACTGCTCAGCGATCGCAAAGGGATCTTCTCCGTCAGCTCTCGTTGCTTCAGGAGTCGTTAATAGATCCTCACCCAAATCTAAAGCGTCTAAGTTCCAACTCGCTTCAGGCTCAGAATCGCTACTTGTTAGCCCTTGTTCCTCCCAAGGATCGGCGATCGCAGCCACAGGCTCCTCGGAAGCTAGGTCTAGTACTGGTGCATCCGCATCAACATCAGGTTCATCTCCCTCGTTAGAGGAAGTGGCGAACAAATCATCTAAATCAGCTTCTGCTGACGTTTCCAAGGAAAAATCTAGGCTTTCTGGCTCAGCCGCTAAGTCTGCCTCTGCCAGTGATAGATCGGGTGGAGTGTCATCTACCTCGCTCATGGGAGCGTCTAACCAAGAAGTCCCAGGCTCGGCTGAGTCGGTTGTCTCCTCTGACCAGAGGTCATCTGACACATTGTCTTGATCATCGCTGGCTACGAACAGGTTAACTGCATCTAGAGAGGAAGGTTCCTCAGAGACACCAAACAAATCAGTCAGATCTGCCTCATCTTCAGCTAGAATCCCTGGTTCTAAATCGCTAGGAGATTCCTCACCAAATAGTCCAATAGATTCTGAATCCTCTAAAGCGGCCTCTAGCTCTGCATCAGGCTCAAAGGTTGGCTCAGCGCTGAGGAAGTCAGGTTCGCTATCACCCAGTCCCTCAAGAGAGGTTTCTGGGGCAGGCTCATTGAAGAAATCAGTGAAATCATCTGAAATAGTCGCGTTAGTCAGCTCCTCAGAAGAAGTTTCTAGAGAGAGTAGCTCGCTTTCATCAGACTCAGCAAATAAGTCAGGGAACTCTCTCAACTCGTCAGAAGGAACCTCAACGACAATCTCATCAGCAACAACTTCAAATTCGGATAATTCAAAGCTTGACTCCGATAGTTCAAAGGCTAAGTTGTCTGCTGAGGTATCTATAGAGTCCTCTACTGCTTCTACACCGAGACTATTGAAAGCAGCATCGTCTGATTCAAGATCTCCGAAAAAGTCTAGATCAGGTTGCTCTTCAGCTTGGTCTTCAAAGGCGATCGCTGCTGAAGATTCCAGTGAGGTATCAGTGAAGTCTTCTAAGCCTTGGAAATCTAAAGATTCATCATTGAGCAAGTCATCACTGCCAAACAAGCTAGCGAGGTCATCTGATCCCCTGGCTTTAGAACTGGAATTCCCAGAACTCTCTGCATCAAAGAGTAAATCTGAGAAATCATCTGAATTGACATCACTCTCTAGAGAACCATCTGCTGACTCAGCAGTCTCTCTGATAATTTCTTCTTCTTGCCAAGTTACGCCTAAATCAAGAACTTCCCCTTCAAACAGATCGGCCAAGCTGTTTAGCTCCGCCATTCCTACCTCAGGGCCATTGCGATCGCCTGTAGCTTGCTCAGCCGCAACCAAGTCTGCATTGAGGTCGGAGGATAAATCTAAACCGAGGTCTGCGTCGCTAGTGACTGCGTCTGGTTCTAGGGCAGGGCTACTAAACCAATCCTCAAGCCCATCTGACGGACTATCTTCAGTCAGGTCTACAGCAAAAATGTCATCAGAAGTAGGCTCTTCTGCCGTTTCAAATAAATCGAACGCTTCAGTCAGAGATTCTTCCGGCTCATTAGTGAGTTCAAAGAGATCCCCAGCCAGAAGGTCATCAAATGTAGGTTCCGTTGCAGCTTCGGCGGCGGAAACAGGCACTAGAACGGTCAGAGCGTCCCCAGCTAAAATTGTTGCTGCCTGGTTAGTTAGAACCAACTCCTGTGCTTTTTTGATTTCTTTGATGACAATAGGAGCTAGCGTTCGGTAGGCATTATCAGGGCAGGCGATCGCTTGACGAGACACCTCAAGCAAGTTGCACCAATTTGGCAAATCGAATGGTTCACCTAGTTGTCCTAAGCTACGGCAAAGGTCTTGCAGTTGTTTTCGATTCTCTGAGCTTTCCGACTGCTTGAACAACTGCAACATCTCGCGTAAGCGGGTTGGCACATCGCTTTGAAAAAGCAATAGCAACGCACTTTCTTCTTGATGCAGAGGAGCTGCTGCAACTGGGATTGGGGTGGTTTCAACCACAACAGGGATAAAGCTAGACCCTTCTTCGACTGGAATTACACCACCCGCTTGAGTGATCAGTCCTTCCAAGTGATTGGTGAGCTCGGTAAAGATCGGCTCAATGCCTGACATGATACCGTTAGCAATATCTTCAGTCAGACCAAAAGGTCCTTGAAGTTGCTCTAGGAGTTCGTGCAGAGTATCGAACACCCTAAGAAACAAAGATTCTAATTTTTGATCAACTTTGATGGGGCACTCTTTTAAGAGTTTGAAGCAATCCTCTAGACGGTGCGAAACCTGCTGAATGCTATTGATTCCTAGCATGGCTGCTCCGCCTTTGACAGAGTGAGCCGCTCGGAAGACTTCATTCACCATTTCCGAGTCTTCGATGGTGCTTTGCAGATTCAGCAAACCTTGCTCAATGGTGTTGAGGTGGTCTTTGGCCTCCTCAATGAAGTAACCCATGATCCGCTGCTGTTGTTCTGACTGCATAGCAGTGCCCCGTTCCTTTGGAAAACGTTATTTCTTCTAAATGCTTGCTATCGAAGCGTAGCCTGAGGTCAAGAAGCACCCAAAACTATAACGTTTGGGTTGTGTTTGACGGAATTTGAAGGCAGGGAGCCGCTCTAGGGCTATGCCATCAGCATCAATTAGCTTGTTTCCTGCGCTCAGATGGGCTTCTACCTAAGATTGTTTTAATGTACCCGATCCTTTTAAAATCGACATCAAAACAAATTAACTTCGAGTTATTCCGCGACATCCAAGCGTTAAAAGTTGCCTTTACTGTCGCTCCCCAGCCTCTACACGGAACCGTTCTACGGAAGTCAAGAGGTCGCGCGCAACTCCTACTAAGTTTTGTAGAGAACCCGAAACTCTTTGAGCTTCCTGAGAGGTTTCTTGTGCGGTTAGTTCAACCGACTGCATTACCTGAGCCACCGCTCTCGAAGTTTCCGTTTGTTCTACCGTATCGGCAGTAATGGAACGGACAAGGGCATCAATGCGGTTAGACACTTGAATGATGTCTTCGAGCGATCGCTTCGCTTGTTCTGCTAGGCGAGTTCCCTCAATTACCTGTTGAGTTCCTTCTTCCATTGCTGTCATTACGGAGCCTGTCTCGCTCTGAATTTGCAGCACGATCTGCTCAATTTCCTTCGAAGCTTTCGCTGCCCGGTCAGCCAACTGTCGGACTTCATCAGCCACAATGGCAAAACCACGTCCAGCTTCACCCGCCCTCGCTGCCTCAATACTAGCGTTAAGTGCCAGGAGGTTGGTACGAGAAGCAATTTGGGAAATCAACGCCACAATTTTTGAAATTTCTTGTGACGACTCGGCCAGCCGCTTCACCTTTCGGGTGGTTTCTGCCACTGTTTCGCGGATCTTGAGAATACCGGAAACCGTGCTTTCTACTGCCTCACCTCCTTTGAGCGCTGTCGCAGAGGCTGAACGAGCCACCTCTTCTGCTTGGCGGGCACTTTCAGCTACCCGTTGAATGGAATCGGTCATGACCTGGACAGAATTGAGGGTGACCGCTAGCTCTTCTGCTTGCCGCAAAGCGTCAGACGATAAGCTGCGAGCGAACATTTCACTGTCGGAAGCGCCTTTGTTCACTTGTCGGGCTGCCAACTTCACCTGCTGTACAATCTCGCGCAGGTTTTGAATCGTTAAGTTAAACGAATCGGCAACTGCTCCCAGTACGTCAGCGGTGACTTCTGCCTGAACTGTCAAGTCACCCCGCGCCGCCCCTTCCACGTCATCTAGGAGGCGAATTACTTGGCGTTGTAGGTCTTCTTTGGCTTGCTCTTGCTCTTCTGCCTTCCGTTGCGCCTCACTTGTAGTCGTGAGGATCACCCGTGCCATTTGGTTAAAGCCAGCAGCTAATTGGCCAAACTCATCTTCTGAATAGACCGAAGCCCGAGCATCTAAATTCCCTTGAGAGACCGCTTGAAATTGAGCTTGCAAGTTATCAGTTGCTCGCTGAATTTGATTGGCGGTTTTGCGACCCATAAAGTAAGCCACACCACCGCTAGTGACCCCAGCCACAACAGCCATGATTAGACCCGTTTGCCTCAAGCTAGCGATGACTTCAGGCCGCTTTTGCTCTACGGCACCCCGCGCTGCCACCCAACTAACCGTTGCCACTGCTAAAGCTGAAATCACTCCCACTGCACCCGCTGTGATTAAGTGCTTGGTTTTAAGCGAGGCATTGTCTAAGAACGACAACATTCCCTGCTCGGAGGTGACGGTAGGCTCTACATTGAGGCTGTCACTTTGGGTGAAGATGGGGACTTGCTCAGAGTTGCCAGCAATCCCAAATACTTCATCGTCTCGAATAATGGAGCGATCGCCGCTATCGCTGAAATCAACTTCTCCCATATTGGAAAAGCTCAGTCCTGCGCCTGCCTCTGGGGCAGCGCTCTCGTGGCCGCGACGGCTATTTAATCCAGAGACTGTACCACCCATGCCTCCAAAAGCAGCTGAGCCAACCGAAGGACTAGTGAAACCCGCAGAACTTTCAGAGATATCAAAGTCGGGTAGGTTGCCTAGATCATCAAATTCATCGAACTCATCTAGAAAGTCGATGCTGCTCTGGCGTCCACCTGCTTCACTAGAGGAGCCTCCGGTCACAGGGGATTCTGGATCTGAGAAGGCGTCGTCAAAGGTGCTAACGTTGTTGTCTTGGGCGTCAAAGCCGTTCCAGTTGGAAGATGAGACGAAAGTTTGCTCATCTTGCTCGTAGTTGCTGGAGTTATAGCCAGTTGAATCTAGGTCTGTGTAGCCAAAATTACCAGCATTAAAGTCATCTAGCTCCTCATCAGCCATGAAGAGAGTTTCGTCTTCTCTTAAGGGAGGATTAGAGCTGTATGAACTATTGGCAGAAATGTTGCCGCCAGGGAAAGAGTCTAAAGCCGATGGGCGATCGCTAGGGAGGCTTTCCTCCTCAGCCGCATACAACTGAGCGTCTGGACTCAGATCATCTTCTGGAAAATCTAGGGGTTGAAAGACATCGTCAAACTGATCGAGCGATGCATCAAACTCACTCTGCCCCAAGCTAGAGTCGTGGCCAAAGGGCGAAAACTCCTGGGAAGTCCCAGATTGAGACTGTGGATGAGTCCCTGGATCTTGAGCATCTAGATATTCGTCAAAGGCAAATGGATCGGCAGTATTGTCTAAAGGCTCAGAACTTGCATAAGAACTATTAGCAAATGGATTGGAGAAAGGCGTTGCTGTCGCAGGCGTGTCAACAGGCTCATCAAAAGCCATTGGCATTTCTGTCAAACCCAAGCCAGAGTCAAAATCGTCGAAGCTTTCTAACTCAGCATTGTTAAAGTCAAAGGCGGGTTCTTCCTGGGCATGCCAGCTTTCTGCGGCTCCATAGTTAGAGCCACCTGCAAAACTATCTAGCTCTTGAACATTAGGAGAGCCATCATCCAAATTAGCTGCTGAAGCGGCTCCTGCATCCGCATCAGATTCGTTAGTGTAAGCCAATCCACTATTCGCGTAGTCAATAAATTCAGGATCAGAGGTCAAGCCCAGCACCCGTTGATATTGCTCGCGCGCCACATCATACTGCTGGAGTCCGTAGCAGTAAATATGACCCTTTAGAAGATGGACACTGGGGTCATCAGGAAAGTCTTGAGCCAGGCGATCGACAATCGCCGCTGCCTCTTCATAACTGCCCTGATAATATGCCTTCTGGGCTTGTTGATAGTCTTGCGCGTACTCAGTGCTGGATGCCATTTGCCTCCTCCTGCCATTGCACGTATCCCATTTGCTCGAAGCTCACCCTACTTGTGTGGATTGGTTTGCAGCGGGTGATTGAACCACCTTGCTCAACCCTAAATCTAACTAATTCATGAGCTGACTCATGCTGCCCACCGCGCTGATCGAAGAATTGCAATTTGATCGAGTAGTCGGAGCAACTTGTCGTCTTTATTGTCCGTCATCCATTCGCCCCGCAAAAACGGAGCCATACTATCCGGAACATTAGCTGGCATCTGTACCTCATCAATGTCTAGCCAATCCATGCCCACAATTCGATCAACTGCTAACCCTAACATGGTGTCTTGATCTTCGACTGCAATGACAGGAATCTCTGGTCTATCTGTATTGAGAGGATTAGCATCGCCTAGAAATTGGCCTAAATCAGCCACCCAAATAACGCGCCCACGTACATTCAGCGTACCCAAAAGCAAAGGGGAAACGTTCGGGATGGGAGTGATCCGATCCGGCGAAGGTGAAATAACTTCCCGAATTCCTGTAGCAGGTAGAGCAAACTCGTTGCCTGAAGATACATAGAATCTTAGGTGCAACTCACCTTCAGGACTTTCTAATTCCTGAAATTCTGGAGCTTGGTCTTGGCCTCTACCTGTTAAAAAATCTGGGTTCCCAACCATTCACGCCTACCTATCCTCGTAGCAGCTGTTTGACTGTTCCAACTAACTCTGTGGGTTGAAAGGGCTTAGCAATATAAGCATCTGCACCTTGTTTCATGCCCCAGTAGCGATCGAACTCCTCACCTTTGGAAGAGCACATCACTACAGGCACATTTTGGGTTTTGGGATCTGCTTTTAAACGACGACAAACCTCATACCCGTTCATGCGAGGCATCACAATATCCAAGACCACTAAATCAGGGCAATGTGCTTGGATGCGCTCTAATGCCTCAACCCCATCGCTAGCTACAGTAACAGTTAGGCCACTTCCTTTGAGAAGGTCTGTGATCATCTCCCGTTGCGTGACACTATCTTCCACAACTAGAACTGTACTCATAACCACCCTACCTGCTAACTGCAAAGGTTAACGGGAAAGATCGACCGCGTACACTCTTAAACTTAATCTTTAGATTTGTGTTAGTCACCTTAATCCTTGATTTTTAGAATAATCACTAATTAATCACTAAAATACCCTCAATGCTTAACTAAAAGGCGCTGAGGAAGCAGAAGCTGGATCGCCAAGGTCAATTTCTAACTCATCTTCTAGCGCATCAGCAAGCAGCCTGTCTGGTTTGGGGCGATCGGGGTCGCCTGAGCCAGCATACTTTTCCACTAGCATGAGTAACTCGTTTTCACCGAATGGTTTGGTCAGGTAGTCAGTCGCCCCGACCATACGAGCCTTGACCCGATCAATAAATCCGTCTTTCCCAGTCAACATCACAATAGGAGTTTGCCGGAAAGCCGTTGATTTGCGTAGCATGGCACAAATTTCGTAACCATCCAACTCCGGCATAGCAATATCACAAAGAATTAGATCTGGCTTGAGTTGAAATACTAAGCTCAGTGCTTTAAGAGGATTCCCAATGGATGTAACTTCATAACCATGTTGGCTTAACATGTACTCCACCGTTTTACGAATGCTTGCCCCATCGTCGATACAAACCACTCTGGGAGTTCGAGCCATCTGTAGGGAAAATGGCTGCTTGCTAGCAATAGTTTCTTTTGAGGTGGGATATAGCAGTTGTACTAGCCCCTGCTGCACGTAGGGGTAAATAGCTCTGGCAACGGTGAGAATATCCCGGTTGAGATAACGGGCCATCTGTCGGACTGAGGTTTTGCCATCTGCCCAGCGATGCAGGCTGTTGAAGGCGTTTTCCGGTAAAGCCTCTTGTAGCTGCTTGGCATCAGCAATGATCGGACATTGATCAGGTGATTGAATGTGAGGGTGAAACTGTTTCCACTCTTGGACTTGCTTCATGATCTTGGCCACCAGCGGATTAATCTCCAGAGTGGTGAGTTGGGGAGACAAAGCGGAGCCAATTTCGAAAATAAATGAACCTTGATGGAGACTCAGCAAGTCGAAAAGTGTTTCATGCACCATGCTCTGAATGATGCTACGTCCCTGAGCAGGTGTTAAAATATGATTTTCTAGCAGTGCCCACAAGTAGCCATACTCAGGGGCGTTGATCGCAGCGACCGAGGGGACGGTGACGTTATCGAGTGCGGCTTCTACTTTGTAGCGGCGGAGATAGTCACGCAGGCGAAGTAAACTGTCATCCCCTTCTGCGGCATAGACAATTTGGCCATTGAGAAAAAAGACAAACCAAGACTGGGTGGATAGCGATCGCCCGAAACGATCATTGCTGAGCAGGCTTGGCAGAGAACCATAGGCTTCAACACAAAGCTCACCCGTTCTTTGACCTAGCTCAATCAGTTGTAGAATGCTGCGGATGTCTATCTCGTTTAACTTGCCTTGCATGATGCAGCTATGATGCTCTCCAAAGAACAGCTTCGACGCTTGTCAAGTGGAACCCTGACTCAATATAGTTTCAAACTTCTTGCTTACCGCAGGTGTTCCTACACAAAATAATAACGATCAGTAAGAAATTAAACTCGTGTTAAAACTTTTACCAACCTCCTACGAGTTTTCTTTTATGGCAGCCCGTTACTGATAGAACTAAACATTGAGCGATTTTCCTCGTTCGTAACATTAAAGATTTGCTTATCAATAAACCAAAAGAAGTTTTTTGGTGGTACTTGGAAATGCCATAGAAGTTACTGCTTCGACATCACTACTAAAAATGATGCTAAATTGTGGTGATGGGATGAGTCCACTGAAGTATATATTTCAGTTTAGTTTAAGACTTCAGCAGGTCTACTGGCATCTTCAATTCTTGGCCTGAAGCCAGAATCGGAACTGTGGATTCTAAATTTGTTGCTTTTACGACAAAAATTTGATTATTCAGATCCAATAGCTTTTTCTCACCGTAACGTGGGTTGTAGGGGTTAGTATGATGGCGCTAGGCTTTTACTTCGAGTGAATAGCTCTACTGCTTCATCTTTAATGGAGCTTTATATAGCGCTACTCACTGTAAGAGTCCTTAGTAAAGTCAATGTACATTGACTTCAGGTGGCAGCAAGTTGAGAGGCAAAACAGTCTAAGGATACGATGACGCTAAGACCGCTGCGTTTTCGGGTTGCAAAAGTGGTTAAGGATACGCCCCTCCCCAGAGACTGCTTGCAGCGAGCAACAGGTAAAAACCAATAAACTAGAGACGGTAGGAGCAGTAGACTCATCATGAACCTCTCATATTTATGTAGGTGGATTCAGTAGCGTTCCCAGCAAGAACCCCAGTGTTAAAGAATATTGCTCAACCAATGTTCTCTTCTTAAACTGGGTTTAGCAGGGCGAATGAAACTGCTGGCAGAAGGCTTATCTGACACAAGGAACTGGGCATCGACACGGAAGAGGACGATTGGCGTGCTGTATCTAGCAGAAGTACAAAAAAAGACCGGATTCATTGGTAGTGGTAAGGCAGAGCTAAAGTTGCTGGCTTGTCAGCGCTCTGAGCAGAGTTGGGCTGCTGTCCCTGGGGAAGAAGTTATTCCTTCAGATGAGGCGAATAGCTTTAACGCAGGAGCCTTGGTACTAGCTGACTTGACTGCGAATAAGCAGGTGCAGCGGCTACAGGAAGCCTCCCGCCAGCTAGTGACTATTCTGCAAAATTTCTCTCGACTGCAAGAAAAGTTTAAGACCCAGGAAGAAGAAATTGAGCAGTGGAAGCAGTCTCTGACTTATCAAAGCCAAGAGCTTAATCGCCGTGAAATGGAAATGGAAGCGCGGCGGGAGCAGCTTCAGCAAATAGAAGAAGATTTTGAGCAGCTAGAGCAGCAGCGCCAAGAAATTGAGCGATCGCGAGAAGAAGCCAACCGACTTCGGGAAGAATTAGAGCGCCGCAACCAGGAACTGGAAGGAGCTTGGGCTCACCTACATGGTGAAATGCGACGCTTAGAGGAACGCCAATCCGAGATTCAGCAATCGGCGGTTCTAGATGATGAACAAGCCGGTAAAATTCAGGAGCTATTGAACCGCTTGTCTGGTTCAGTGGCTCCGACTGAATCGGCTCGCGAGCAACTGAATTTGGCCGTTGAAATCATCAATGGCCAGCAAAACATTCTGACCGAGCATTGGCAGCGACTAGAGCAACAACGGGCCAGCGCTCAGCAGCTACAACAAGAAGTCGATCGCCAAGCCCAAGATCTACAAACTCGCTGGAGCGAGTGGCAACAAGCCCAGACTTCTTTGGAGCAGGCCAAAGCTGAGTTGAAAGCACAGCAAAACGCTCTAAACCTCAAGCAAGATTATGCCCAGACGCTAGGTCTGCAACTGCAAAACCAGGAAGAGCTGCATCAGCAACTGTATCGGCTATCGGAAACTTCTGACAAAGTTAAGATTAGCCCTAAAGTTGACGTTGAAGCACTAGAAACGATGCCACTGGGCGAGCTTCAAGGAGTCCTTCAAGATCTCCAGCGTGACTGGGAAAAAATCCTCCGTTTCGTTAATGACCAGGAAGAAGAGTTAGGTTTTCAGCAGCAGACGATTGAAGAGGTGCAAGCGCAGATTCAGCAGGCCAGCGAGTATGACCGTCTCCGGCTAGAGACCGAGCTAGCAGATGAGCAAGACCGCTATCAAATGCTGAACGAAACCTTGGTGGGACAACGACGCAACCTCAAGGAACGGGAAGAAATTCTGGCGCAACACCAAGCTGTTTTACTGCGACGAGAAGGCAAATCAGAAGCGGTGAAACAGGAGAGTGAAATTGACCTAGCACCTGCCTTAATTCAGATCGAAAACATTAAGCAGCAGCAAGCGGAAGAACTGCAAAAGCTAGAAAACCAGATTGAACAAATGCGGGGGGCGATTCAACAAGCCCAGAGCATGGTGGATAGTCAATCCAATGAGCAGACCCAGAAACAGAACGAGCTGAAGCAGCTAGAGCAAAACCTGCAAACTCAGCGAGCTAACTTGGCGGAACTGTCGGGCAAGGTCAGCCTCTACCAAGAGATGATGCAACCTGTACAAGACCATGTGGATGGAGTAAGGCAAAAGCTGGAAGCGATCGCGGGTGTCCTCAATCAAGTCCAAGAAGCCAGTGATTACCAACTGCAAGCGATCGCTGACATGCGACAACTGCTAGTCGGCTTGATGAATACGCCAGAGTTGGCAGCTCCTTAGTCAGCCCAGTTTAGATGAGTGGGGGTGAATGAAGTAGGGCTAGAGCTGTTTTAACCAAATCCATTCACCTTCTACTACCGCGATCGCCCCTCCCGGAAACGGATCAGTTTGCGATCGGTTGGGGGCTGAAATTAAGCTAGCTAATTTCTCAATCTGCTCAAAATTGATTTCGCTGGTCAGGGCTGTTTGGAGAAACTGCCGTACCACCCGCCTTTGCAAAGCTAGAGGAGCAGGTTGTAATACCAAGCGATTCAAACCAGGTTGGGCAGGATGCTGAGCTTGCTGGTGTAGCTCTGTGGCGGCTTGTTCCAAATATTCCACATCTGCCTGGAGTAGCTCGGTGGCTTGGGCTAAAGCTTTTTCTACTTGCGGATTAAAGTGCTGCTGTAAGTAAGGCAGTAATTCTTGCCGAATCCGATTGCGGGCATATTTCAAGTCTTGATTGGTCGAGTCTTCCCAAACGGGTAAGTTAAACACTTGGCAGAATTGAGCAGTTTCTGGCCTCGTCAAATTTAGTAGAGGCCGCACCAGCATAATTTCTGGGCTTAAGGCTCGTTGCCAGGTTAGGGCTTGCAACCCATCGGCTCCACTGCCCCGCATCAAGTTGTAGAGCAACGTCTCAGCGCGATCGCTGGCGGTGTGACCTGTGACTAAATAATGGTAATCATGCGCTTGAGCAAGTTCGGTGAGTGCTTGGTAGCGCCAGGTTCTAGCGGCTGCTTCGCTGGGCAAAGCTTGAGTGGCAGTGCGTTGATAAAACTCAACTTGCCAACTTTGCGCCAACTGTTGCACATGAGTAGCATTCGCCTCTGAGTCGGTTCGCCAGCGGTGGTCACAATGGGCGATCGCGACCTGCCAATTCCACTTAGGCTGCAAGTCTAAAAGTAATTTTGCTAGGCAGAGCGAATCTTGCCCGCCAGAGACGGCAATTAATAAACGCCGTTGTCGGGGTAGTAACTGCCGCGATCGCAGAGTTTGATGAACTTTGGCATGTAGAGGTGTCCAAGTAGAAGGAGCACTCATAGACCCTAGTACGGCTAAATCATGTCAAAAAATAAGCAGCCAGCTCTTCAACTGAGAACTGACTGCAACTGCAAAATAACTTGCGGTTTAGAAGAACCAGCCGTAGCTGTGGAGTCCTTTACCCAGCAGGTTAACTCCTAGATAGCAGATCCAGACGACCACAAAACCGCTAGCTGCCAAAATTGCTGGACGCCGACCTTGCCAACCTTTAGTGATCCGCGCATGGAGATAAGCTGCGAAAACTAGCCAGGTAATTAAGGCCCAGGTTTCTTTCGGGTCCCAGCTCCAGTAGGAACCCCAAGCTTCGTTAGCCCAAACTGCACCCGCGATAATGCCGATGGTGAGCAGAGGGAAGCCCAAACCAATAATCCGATAGCTGATGTTGTCTAAGGTTGAGGCCAAGCTCAGGCGCTGAGGCGAAAGGAGTTCGCTAGTAGCTGTTTCAGCACCAACCGCATTCAGGACTGCGGTGCCGCCGCTACCGTTGCTGTCAGCAGCATAAGCTAACGCGGGTTCAGTGCTCACCTCTGAGTTTACAGCTTCTCCCGCCCGACGTAAGCGATAGGCTCCTTCGCGGAAGCCACCTGTGCCGACCGAACTGCCGTGTAACTCGATTTTTTGGCCTCTTGTCGCAATCAAAAAGGCGATCGCCAGCAGTGCTCCCACCATCAAAGTGGCGTAGCTGAGCATCATGACACTGACATGCATCATCAGCCAGTTAGACTTGAGAGCGGGTACTAAGGGTGCCGAAGCCTGCATTTCGTCTGGTAGGGTCAAGGCGGCAAAAGCAGTAATCCCCATCGTCACCGGAGCTGTGATAGTTCCCACCCAGCGGCTACGGCTCATGTTCTCCGCGATCAGGTGGATGGTGGTCAAACCCCAAACTAGGAAAAACAAAGATTCATAGAGATTACTGATGGGAAAATAACCTGCTTCTAGCCACCGAGCCGCTAGAAGGGCTGCTGTGCAGAGGTTAGCGATCGCCATCCCAGTAGTGCCTAATGCTGGCAAGAGCGGAATCTTGGGAAACGCTGCCCCGATCCAGTAGATCAGCATGGTGACAAATAAAACGGCAAACGAGACATTGTCTAACTTGCCTTGAAGTTCAACCAAATCCATCGACGCTCTCCCAACAGTTTTGCAGACTGGATGCTAATAAGGCTGATCCTATCCTATCGACTCCTGGGCCTTGCCGGTAGCCTACCTATCAAGTGGCTCCTAAGGAGATGGACTGGGAGAAGTTTCTGGAGAAGGCGTAGGCGATGCGGTGGGACTAGGAGTTTCGTTAGTACTGGTGGAGGGGCTGGGTAATGGGCCTGGCTTGTTACCTTGACGCAAACGCACAAACACATCGTAGCGAGTGGTGCGCTCGTCACTAATTGCTCCTGTCACTCCGATCGCCTGAATCGCTTTTGCCCAAACCTGACTGCTAGGAGCCAGCCGAATCAAAGCTAGGTTGCTACTAAGAGTGCGATCGACATCAATAAAGAAGTGTCCGTTATTTGGTTTTAGCTCTGCGGGTACAGTGGACTGGAACAATTCACTGGTGGCTAGAGGTGTTGCGGGCTTGGGGATAATGCTGTTCGCAACAGGTGCACCCACCGTCAGAAAGGCAACATTACTATCTAACCAGCCATGACTGGCGATCGCGCCTCCTAAAGCAGGCGACCACGTAATTGTGGATTGATTGCCAACTTTGACTTCATTGACCTTGAAGTTGTACCGCTTGGCCATCACCTCATCCAGTTGCTTGAATGCTTTGTCGGCAGCTCGGCGATCGCTCGCTTGCACCATAAACATCAAGCCAGCGGGTAAATCTGTCGGCGCTTTCTGTGGATTGGAAATTAAAGCCAGGGAAAACTCTCCATCCATCCACTTCAGCAAATCTTTGTCCAGGTCCAAACCTGTCTGCGTTTGCAGCCCTTCTCGTAACACTTGGGGATTGGTCAGGTTAGGCGAGGTTGCGGTGTTGGCTCCCTGAATGTACTGCTCCCAAAGCTGCTTGAGATTGCCACCCGAAGCCATGACCAAAGTTTCCGCAGGCAAGCGGTTAGTCATATTCTTGGCCGCATTCGCAACCGTATACTTTTTCTTGCTGTCTGGCTTCAACCAAGCAACGCTCTGAACCTGAATGCCCTGTGGCTGCAAACTAAAGGCAGCAGTCAAGCCTTGAATTTGCTGGCTGAGGCTTTCTGGTGCAACCGGAACGGCTGAACTGGTGGAGGCTACCGCTGCTGCTGCTGGCACATTTACATATAGGTTGGCAAAGGCTTGATTCGTACCAATCTTATTGAAGGCGGCGGTATATCCAGGAGCGTTGAGGAGAGAAGCACCACCTTTATAAGTGTCGATCGCTTGATCGGTGATCTTGGGATCGGTCGTAACCACCAAGAAGCGCCCATCTAGAACAGTAGCGGAGTAATTTTGGGTCGGTGCTCCCTGGGTTTCTCGGATCTGAAATCCTTTGTAGTCCCGCTGCGTCCACTGAGTCCCTGCTCCAGTTTTGGGCTGAGAGAGGGCTTGCTGCGCTTGTCCCGGATTGGTGATGGGTAGAACCAATACTACCGATTGCTGGCCTCCCGGAGTGGGAGCAGGCAGGGTGGGGGAGGGGCTAGCGGGTGTGGCTGTTTGAGAAGGTAGGAAGGCGAAAGTTGCTTGTCTACCAACCCAGGGTTGAATATCTTTTTGGTAGTTGTAGCCGTTGGCAGTCAGCAGGCGATCGCGCCACTGAGCTAAGTTTTGGTCTACTAAGGCTTGGGTTTCTGGGGTGCCAAATTGTCTGAGGGTTTGCCACTGATTTGAATCAGTCGAGACCGAAACTGCCATGAGCGCGGTTTGTGGAATGATGTTGGCTCCCATGGGTAGCTCGCCTGACCCAGTGTTTCTCTGAGTAATAAACCAGTAGGTCGCCGCTCCCCCTGCAATCAGTAAGCCCGCTGCTCCTAGCGTGAGTGGTAGAGCAACCTTATTTTTCTTCTCGATCATGACCCCAAGCTCTCTTAGCCAGACAGAATACGCAACGCCGTTGTCACTCTAGCAAAGTATTATCGGCCTGTGGCCTGCTATATCCGGACAGCTACTCAAGAGAAATTGAGTAGTCATTGCCTAGCTTTTCCCAGATCTCTAAAACGGAAAGACTCAATCTATTTACCTGAGTCAGCGCATATTGCGGAAAAATCCAGCGTCTATTCAATTTGGGGTGTTATGCAGAGAGCTTCTATCTAATTACTCCTGCAAGCATGTTTTGGAGGAATCTTAAGTCTAATAATAGTTAGCCCTCTCGCTGAATTACTTGCTGCTTTGTCAACATAGATTTTCTTCTGACTACTTTTCTGTTAGTAGAATAAAGTAGGAGCAGCCCTAGGAAACTAAGTGCAGAGCAATGGGAGAAAATTTTTTTCCAATCATTTTTTATAGCTTTTATATTTTTGAGGGCAACTATATAGAGTTCAAGAGAACAATTGAGGATTACTTAGAAACTGCTAATAGGGATGAGTTTTTGAGTGATAACGAAAACCATGTCAGCTTGCACATAAGTGGTGGTCGTGAAATCGGTCGCCGTATTCATAACTATGCTGCTGCATGGCTATCGCTTATAGACCATACCCGTATAGTTCATGGAAAGCTGAAAGACCATACATCGGCTGATGTTCGGGATTTTGCAAATGCATATGAGGCCAGATTAGCTGAATACTTAAAGGATACTTTTGAAAATGTATTTGTGAAAGATTTACGTAGGTATGTACAGCATAAAAAAGTTCCAGTGCCAACTTTGTACTTCAAAATGCACCGAATAAAAAACTTATCTTCAGAATCAAGACCTCCCTTATTCAAAGGAGGATACTCATTTGAATTCAACTCCAAAGATATCGAAGATTTTAACTGGAGTCGACAACCCAGAGAATACATAAAAAGCAATAAGTCAGTGCCCATTGCTAAAATCATCGACAAGCACTTTAGTATCATGAAAGATTTTTATCTGTGGATTCAGTTTCGAGATCATCAGTTATATCCCTATGCTTCAAGCGAGGTGAAAGAAATCACGTTTGAAGAGTGGAAACAGAAGACGTTGGGAGACGAGGTATAACAATTTGGGTACAGCGGATAAACGTCACTGGTCAGAGAGCGGTTTAAGAAGGTACTAGAGTTGGAGTTGCGATCGCGTTATACAACGTATCTCGCTGCTGATAAGGACGACCTAGAGAGCTAATCGCAGCTTGTAACGTATCAACTTCCATACAGGTGCCGCCTTGGGCTCCCGCCATTGAGGTGATGTGCTCTTCCATCAAAGTGCCGCCGATGTCGTTGCAGCCCCAAGTTAAAGCCTCAGTTGCACCTGCTAAGCCAAGTTTGACCCAACTGGGTTGGTGATTGGGAATCCAGCGACCTAAGTAGATGCGAGCCACTGCCATCAGCAACAGAGCATCAGCCAGAATCGGTTGATCGCGTCCCACCCGACGACGTAATGGTTTCGGAGCTTCCTGACCCACAAACGGCAACAGAATAAACTCAGTAATGCCGCGATCGCCTCGGTCTTGAGCAGATTGCTGGAGCGATCGCAGCAAATCCAGATGCTTGATCTGTTGCTCTGGCGTTTCAATGTGCCCAGAGAGCATGGTGCTAGTCGTGGGCATGCCTAAGCGGTGAGCAGTCGCCACGATTTCCAACCAGGTGGCACTGTCAGTCTTCTCTGGGCAGAGAATGCGACGTACTTCATCGTCTAGCACTTCTGCGGCAGTTCCTGGCATAGAGCCAACGCCCGCTGCTTGTAGGGCAGCAATCACTTCGACATAACTCAGACTATCTTCCCGCGCGATGAACTGCACTTCCTGAGGCGAAAAAGCATGGAGATGCAGATGGGGAAATTGACGAGTAATCGTTTCTACAACCTGGCAATAGTAGGCTAGGGAACTGCCATTGAGCTTGGCTTCCAGATTCAGCCCTCCTTGCATACAGATCTCAGTGGCACCCCGTTGCACTGCATCTGTGGCTTTTTCCAGAACTTTGGCGTTATCCAGCCAATAAGCCCCTTCATCTCCTGCATCCCGACGAAAGGCGCAAAAGCTACAGTGCTGCTCGCAGATATTCGTGAAGTTGATATTGCGGTTGATGACGTAAGTAACAGTGTTGCCTGCTTGCTGCTGGCGCAATTGGTCTGCCGCTTCTCGAATGGCAGCGATCGCGGCTGGCTCTGTTTGTTGCAGCAGCGTCACCCCTGCCTCTGGAGAAATGTCGTTGCCCGCTAAGGCGCGGTGCAAAATCGCATCAACTCTGTTGTTAGCCACAAGAAATTCTTAAAGAAGGATTCAATCTTTGATCCATTGTGGCAGGGAACACTGGAATCAAGCCGAAGAACTGTGTTTCCTCTATCAAGCCCAGCGCTCATTCCTTCTTAGGTTTAGCCCCGTTTCACATTAGAGCTTAAAATCCCACGCTACTAGGAGAACTTGGTTCCCATGTCTGCTTTCAAAAAAGTATTATTGCCTGTTGCTGCGATCGCGGTTGTTGTTGGGGGTGCTGCTTACTGGTTCATGAAAGGCGGCCCGATTGATTCATCCAGTCCCGCTGCGAGTGCGGAAGTGGTGCCTGATGAAGCGCTGATGGCTACTTTCATTGCCAGTGATGCTAAAGGTTGGGACCAACTGCAACAGTTTGGCACCCCAGAGGCTCAGAAGTTTGTGGGTCAAGGAGTGCAAAGCTTCCAGGCTTCATTGCTCAAAGGCAGCCAACTCAACTATGACAAAGACCTGAAGCCTTGGGTGGGCAATGTCATGGTGGCCGTGCTACCGAGTGCGTCTGAAAGCACCCAACAGTCGGACACCCTACTCGTAGTGGGCATTAAAGACAAAGTTCGAGCTTTAGCCTTTGCCAATCAAGCCAAGTCCCAGCCGGGAGTTCAAACCCAAGAGAGCGATTACAAAGGCATCAAAATCTCAGCCACCACGCAAAAGGATCAGCCCAACAGCACAATTTACAGTGCTGTGCTCAGCGATCGCCTCGTGCTTGCTAACAAAAAAGTCACGGTAGAACAGGCGGTGGATACGTTCAAGGGTGCGCCTTCCTTTGCCGACAAATCCGGGGCGGCTCGACTGATGGCAACGGGCGTAGATGTAGAAAATCCGATCGCCCAAATTTATTTACCGAACTACGGCACTTCGGTCAAACAACTGATCGCCAACAGCCCGCAAGCGTCCCAAATCCCGCCACAAAGCATGCAGCAGCTAGACCAGGTAGAATCCTTAGTCGTGGGTGTGGGCGTAGATGATTCTGGGCTGCGGGTGAAAGCCAAGGCGAAAGCGAAACCCCAAGCCACTGCCATGCAGTACAAGCCCGTTCCAGGCAAAGTAGTCGCTGCCTTTCCGACAGACACGATCGCCTTAGTGACTGGGCAAGGCCTGAAAGCTGCCTGGACAACAATGGTAGAGCAGGCACAAAACGTGCCCCAGAGCCAGATAGTGGTTGATACCGTGAGGCAACAGCTACAGGCTGTCAACCTGGATGCTGATAAAGAAGTGTTTGGCTGGATGGATGGAGAATTTGGCCTAGGGGCGATCGCCCTCAACCAAGGCGTGCTGTCTTCGGTTGGGTTTGGGGGTGTGTTGGTGCTAGAAACCAGCGATCGCGCGACTGCCGAGGCCACCTTGACCAAACTGGATGCGATCGCCCAAAAGAACTTTATGCAGGTAGCGCAACGCAGTGTGGATGGCAAAACCATTACCGAATGGAAATTGCCACAACAGGAAAGCGTTTTGGGGCACGGTTGGCTGAACCAAAATTCTCTCTTTATCGCCGTGGGTAGCCCCCTCATCGATGGCATGACCGCACCAGCCAAGCAACCTCTAGACCAAAGCGCTGCCTTCAAAACGGTGACAAGTTCTTTGGCTAAGCCGAATGCAGGCTACTTTTATCTCGACATGGATAAAATCATGGCCGTGATGAATACCAGTCTGTTAAAAACTCAAACTAGCAGCATTACACCTGAAACAACTGCCATGCTGAACTCTATTCGTGGTCTTGGCATCACTGTGACGCAACCAGACAAAACCACCGCTCAGGTCGAGATGCTCTTAGCCCTCAAACCCAAAGCGCTGAGCCTGAAGTAGTTACTTGCTTTTCGCACTGCTACGAATCTGGTTGAGTTGGTCTTGAAGCTGCGATCGCAAGGCTTGGGCTTGTTGGTAAGCATGCGATCGCTTCGGCTGATCTGGTGCTGTAACTCCTGCTTCCTGCCAAGGTTGGTAGAGCGGTTGCACCGTGTACTTGAGCCGCGATCGCATGGCCCAAACTCCCATTGAGGGAAACAGCACAAACGCCACCATCAGCAATGAAACAGGAAACAGCGGCAGCTTAATCAAACGGGCCAAGGTTTTGAAGTTCCAAGCCCAAGGGTGCAACGACTCATTACCAATGCAAGTCACGGGCAAAATGGGTACTTGATGGCGATCGCTGACTTGAATGAAACTAGGGTCAAACGTAGTCAACTGATAGCGCTGCCGCCACCCCTTAATCAATCCGCGCCAGCCTTCTGGGGCATAAAGTACTACCGTTTCTGTCTCTGCATTAGCTACGGCTGCTTCAAAACTTTGACGCTCCGCCCGCACTCCCCCTAAAACTTGAGGCCATTTGGGTGGGAGCCACCAATTCAACCAAGGATGATCAAAGAAAATGGTGTGAGCTAGCGGCTGGATCACCCAATTTCGTTCCTGCTTAAGTAACCAACCTAAACTGATAAAATCCCAGGGGAAAGCCATACCTGCGTGATTCATTACCACGACCAGTGGGCCTGTGGCAGGCAAATGCTCTAGCTGGTGCAACTCTGCCCGGAAATAGTGTTGCACAATTGGACCCAGGATTTCATCTTGAAATGCTTGTTGATAAGCAGGGTTAACCTCGCCTCCTTCAGATCGGGGTGCCCGACCACCGAGTCGCAACCAGCGGATAAAAGAGGCTAGGTAAAAGCCTCCTGGAATCAGAAACAGCATGTAATCCAGCCAATTCCAGCCTTCAGGATCGTCATGGTAATGCTGCCAGTGGCGATTGAACAAAATCAGCCAGCCCGGTGGATACCAGAGGCAAAACCAGTCAAACCAACTAAAACGATAAGCAGAAGGCGACTTAAGCGCAGGTGAACAATGCTGCTCCGTAGAATTGGGGCACGAATCGTAGGGAGAGTCGCTGGCATCGTTGTAGGCCGTATGATCCCAGTTCATGCCGTGTACAGGGAGCAATTCGGGAATCTGCCTACTTGGTTCGCCTCAACGATCGCATTACGGCATTCCATCAAACTGGCTCCAGTGCGTCGGGACAGTTCTTGTAGATTAATGCCGGGGTGACTCGCTTGGGGTGCTTCTAAATACAGTTCATAGGCCACCTCTAGCACTCTAGAATTCAGTTGTAGTGGCCGAATAGTGGTTTCTAATAAGCTAAACATAGTGACATACCAGATAGCCGTATTGTCTGATATGCCACTCTCTGCTTAGCTTTAGCGTCTACCAGAAGGCCAGTCTATAGCGCTTGGTAGGGCAGAAACTTAATGCCGATTGTTACCGTTGCTGTTGCCATTATTGTTGCCAATATTGGAGGCGAGCACCTTTTCAGCCAGCTTTTCTGGCACTTCTTGTAGATGATGTGCTTCCCAGTGGAAGTAACCCACGCCCATCGTGAGCGATCGCAGCTCCACAATTAGGTCGTGCATTTCCGCCTGGGGCAAGTGAGCAGCAACCTCATCCCAGCCATGCCAACCGTCTTTGGCGGCATAACCCAAGATCTGGCCCCGTCGCCCGCTCACCAGCTTCAGCACTTTGGAAGTGAAGTCAGTGGGTATAGAAATCGCGATCGCCAGAATCGGCTCCAGCAAAGTGGGCTCACACTGAGTCATGCCTTCCTGCATGGCAATCCGCGCTGCTTGCTTAAAGGCTTGCTCCGAGCTGTCAACGTTGTGGTAGGAACCATTGGTGAGCGTTACTGCCACATCTACTACCGGAAAACCCAGCGGTCCATGTACCAAGAACTCCCGCACGCCTGTCTCTACCCCTGGAATATACTGCCGTGGCACCACACCACCCACAATCGTTTCCTTAAAGTTGAAGCCTTCTCCCCGTGGCAGCGGTTTGATGTCTAGGTGAACATCTCCAAATTGCCCATGCCCTCCGGTTTGGTGCTTGTAGCGCCCATGAGAAGAGGTGGGTTTGCGAATCGTTTCCTTGTAGGGTACTTGGGGCAGATGCGTGCTCATGGGCAAGTTGTACTTCCGCTGCAGGCGATCGAGCGCTACCTGCAAGTGAATGTCGCCTTGCCCCCACAGAATAACTTCGTGGGTATCTCCGTGTTGCTCCCAAGCTAGAGAGGGGTCTTCTTCTAAGAGCTTGGTTAGGGCACCACTGAGCTTCACCTCGTCGTTGCGCTTCTCAGGAGTAATGGCAAGCGCAAACACAGGAGCCATGTGTTCGGCTTTCGGCAGTTCGGCGGTGGGTTGAGAGTCAGCCGTAGTTAGCGTGTCTCCGGTTCTCACACCTTCCAAGCGGCTAACGGCAATAATTTCGCCTGCCTGAGCCGTGGTTAAGCTATGCGTTTGCTGTCCCATCAAGCGATACAGCCCTCCTGCTCGCACGCCATTTAAGGTCATGCCATCGGTAATTGTGCCTTGCCAAACCCGCACCAAAGAGAGCTTGCCGCCTTGAGGAGTGTAGTAGGTTTTGAGCACTTGAGCCAATGGAGCCTTAGCGCTGAGAACCGTGCCTCGATGCTCTGCCGTTGTTTCGGCATCGGGGGCCTCTCGCAGCAGTGCTTCTAATAGTGGCCTGACGCCATAATCTTGCTCAGCCACGCCAACGAAGACAGGCACAATCAAATCGGCACCCAGATCCATTTTTAGATCTTGCAGAATTTCTTCTTCGGGGGGGGTAGTTTCTTCCAGCAGTTCTTCTAAAAGATGATCATCAAAGTCTGCCAACACTTCTAGCATTTCCGCTCGGGCAGCCTGCTCTTCACTCCGAAGTGCTTCTGGGACTGGCACGGGGTCAGCAGGTGCACCCGGATGGTAGTGATAAGCTTGCTCGCTCACCAGATCGATAAAGCCCACAATCTCTTCGCCCTGGGCAATCGGATACTGGTGCGGCACCAGAGGCCGACTGGAAACGGACTTCAGCGCCTGGAGCACATCCATGTAGTGAGAGGTGGCGCGATCCATTTTGTTGATAAAGACGAGATGGGGAATTTCCCAGTCATCCAAAAACTTAAATAAGGGTGCGAGGGTGAGGACGCGATCGCTCACTGCTTCACAAACTACGATCGCAGCATCAACACCAATCAAAGCGTTGTAGGTTTCTTGAGCAAATTCAACTGAACCGGGACAGTCTACAAACGTAAAACGAACGCCGCCATATTCAGTACTGGCGGCGTTTATTTCCACACTCATTTGGCGATCGCGGGCTTCAGTAGCACTGTCCCCCACGGTATTACGGTCTTGCACCCGACCTTTACGGTTAATTGTTCCGGTAACCGATAAAAGACTTTCGAGAAGCGTAGTTTTTCCACTCAGATAAGGACCAACAATGGCTACATTTCGCGAACCCACCTCTACTTTGTTGTTCATAGGTCGCTCTCCTTATTTAATTATGTGAAAAAGTAAAGCGGCAATTAAGATGACTGCTCAGCTTTCAACACAGAAATCTTAACTACTTAAGGATTAGATTAACGCGCTTGGGATTGTAAATAGAGGTTTGTTAGTAAAATTTTATGTAACAGTTATCTTGATGAGTCTTTACAGTTCTCAAGCTATTAATTCACAACTCTATGACCTGGTTTAATCTGTATGTTGCTAGCAATTCGGCAGGAATAGAATCGCGTGAATTTTAATAGCTTGTCTATAAAAAACTTAGATTTCGCTAAAAAGATGAGTCAGCTGCCGTATCTTCTCATCTGGCGATCGCGGCTCAATGGGCTAAAGAAAACTCATTGCAGGCAGGTATTTTGACTGTGCAGATGCTTGAATTAAGGCAGAGTTGAGCCTTTGATTTGACTATGTGCAATAACAGCTATAAATTTGAAGATTGCTTTAACTTTCTTCAAATTGTTGCATAGCCCTGTTGAAACTTCATGCCCCTTCCCCTACTTCAAGCTAGAACCCTAATTGCAACTACCAAACTTAACTGGGAACTTCTAAATAGTAAAAACTTTTGGTTGATTTTAAGCTTGGCGGTAACAGTTTATTTTAGTTTGATTTCATTAACCTATTCACTGAGTCAGCCTTATCTGATTCAAGATGATGCTCGTTTGCATGTAGTTTGGTTAGAACGATTTTCTAACCCAGCTTTATTTCCTAATGATTTAATTGCTAATTATCTAGAATCCATTGCCCCTATGGGCTATAAAAGTTTCTATTGGGCGATGAACCAACTAGGAATCGAGCCTTTAGTTATAGCTAAGTTTCTGCCTTTATTCTTGGGGCTAATTGCTAGTGTCTATGGCTTTGGTACAGCTCTGCAATTATTTCCAGTTCCTATCAGTGCTTTTTTATCCACGCTCATTCTTAATCAGTCTTGGTGGCTTAATGACGACTTGATTTCCGCCACTTCTCGCGCCTTCTTATATCCAATTTTCTTGGCATTCTTGTATTACTTGCTAAAACGATCGCTCGTTCCCTGCCTGATCGCGATCGCGCTACAAGCCCTGTTTTATCCCCAAATGGCCTTACTCCAAATCGCCATTCTTACGGTACGACTGTGGCACTGGCACAAAGGTCAATTGCGTTTGGTAGGCGATCGCCAAGCTTGGATCTTGTGGAGCTTGAGCTTAGTCATCGCCCTTTTTGCCTTGTGGCCTTTTGCCCAGCAAGCTGCCGAATTTGGCCCCATTGTTACAGCGGCTCAGGCTAAACTCATGCCGGAGTACGGTGTAGATGGTCGTGCCCAGTTCTTCATCCCAAATTTGCTCGCCTTTTGGTTTGTGGGGGATAGCGGCATCCGGTTGCCGTTGCATCCACCTGTCATTTGGGCTGGAGCGTTCCTGCCATTCTTACTGCGCTATCCGTCGGCGTTAGTGCGCCAAGTTTCTAGCCAAATTAAGCTACTAGTTCAAGTGCTCATCGCCTCAGTAGAACTGTTTGGCTTGGCACACGTGGTTTTCTTGAAGTTGCACTTTCCCGGTCGCTATATGGAGCACAGCCTCCGGATAGTCATGGCTTTAGCCGCAGGCATTACCTTAGTGCTACTTGCAGAAATAGGTCTACGCTGGCTGGTTCAGATGCGACGAAGCCGAACAGCTTTGAACCTGTGGCAGCGGGGTTGTTTAGGGTTGGTGGCAATCCTGGCGATCGCTTCCCTTGTGGTTCCAGCCGTACCTAGTATTTTTTTGAGCACTCACTTGCAAATTAAAGGTCGGGTGCCTGAGGTTTATGAGTTTTTGGCTCAACAGCCCAAAGATACGCTGATTGCCTCTTTGGCGGAAGAAGCTAGTAATCTGCCTGCTTTTGCCAAACGCTCTATTTTGGTGGCCCGAGAATTTGCTTTTCCTTACCACTTGGGTTACTACAAGCAAATTCGCCAACGAGCGATCGATTTGGTGCAAGCCCATTACAGCCCTGAGCTTCAGGACGTGCAGCACTTCATTGTGAAGTATGGAGTTGATTTTTTCTTAATTGAGCAGGATGCTTTTACACCAGCCTACTTAACGCCAGGGCCAAGATGGCAACGCTGGCTGCATCAATACCAACCTGTTGCATCAGAGGCGATCGCTCGTTTACAACAAGGACAAACGCCTGCCTTAGCTCAATTCATGGATCAGTGTTCCGTTCTTCAAACCAAGCAGTTTACAGTGCTAACAGCAGCATGTTTGATGGGAGTTCAGCCTGGATGAAAAACCACAATCAATTTGTCTATAAGTTGGGTTGGCTGGGTGTGGCTGTGCTGATCCAGCTAGGATTACTGCACAGCAATTGGGGTGGACAGATGAGGCCATCATTCGTCGCTCAAGCTCAATCTACCCAAACAGCCGAGGATGTAATGCAGCAAGGGTTGCGAGCAATTCAGCAAGGGAAGTTAGAACCCGCGATCGCAGCCTTTCAGCAAGCGGCTCAGCTCAACCCTAGCTTGGCAGCAGCTCACTACAACTTGGGGTTGGCACTCCGACAAAAAGGTGAGTTGCAACCTGCTGCTAATGCGTTTTATCAAGCGGCTCAAGTAGACCCCAAATTTGCTCTGGCTTATGCCAATTTAGGCGCAGCGTTGTTGGAAGGTAACAACTTACAGCAAGCTAAAGAATATTTGCAGCGATCGCTAGAAATCGATCCCAAACTCGGCTTGGCTCACTACAACTTGGGCTTGGTGCTGGAACAACAAGGGGCTCTAGACCAGGCGATCGCGACATTCAAGCGGGCACAACAGCTTAGCCCAACCGCTCCCGAACCTGCTTATCATCTTGGGGTAGTTTACATGCAGCAGGGTAAGATGTCTGAGGCGATCGCAGCGCTGCGTGAGGCGATTAAAATCAGTCCCAAGTATCCAGAAGCCCATTACAACTTAGGGTCTGTTTTGCTGAAGCAAGGGCAGCTATCAGAAGCTTTAGTGGCTTTTCGCCAAGCGGCAGAAGCCAATTCCAACTACGCTAATGCCTACTATGGCGCTGGCTTAGTATTTCTGCGGCAAGGGCAGTACGAAGATGCCCAACAGGTCTTGCAGTATGCTAAGGACCTCTACACCGCTCAAAACAATACTGCCTGGGCCGCAAATGCTGAAAAGCAACTGCAACAGGCTCAGGCAGGTAGTGCATCAGCACCTTGAAATAGAGATTAAGGCTGAGGCGGAGTTAGTTGAATGAATCTAGATCCAGCGCTTGTGAGCCACCCTGCTCTAGCTGGATCAAAATCTTGCCCAACTGCGACCAAACTAGCCAACTCGTGAAAATTGATAAGGGAAGAGAGAGGGCGTAGGACAATTTGGTGCTAAAACCAAAAATTTCCATCCCAGAACCTAAAAAGAGACAGGCACCTGCGGTAATTCCCAAGAAAGGTACAAACAGCTGCATGCCTTGCAAAGCGGCTAGGGTGCGAGTGGAGCGGTTCTTGGCCCAATCTTGCACCGCTTGCTTTAGAGTTGCTTCAAACGCGACCCCAGAAGTAATGCTGATCAGGAGGCCAGCAACCAGTAAGAAGTAGGGAGGGTCAGGGAAAGTAAACACAGAAAACTCCTAATATGCAGTTGCTGACGCTCAATTGTATCAATCTATGGATATTCCTCAATTTTTAGTGATTTTGAGGAGTCTGCCAACTAGCAAAGGGAATCGTGGGTAGCAGCGCCGCCGCTCCTTGCATGGAGGCTCCAGCTAATGCTCCCCAAGCTGCACTAAAAAGGCGGGCAGGCTTGAGTTCGTCTTTAATCAAGTTCCAGAGCCGCTGAACTTCCTCGGTGTGCAGGCGATCGTCCTCAATCAGAGCGAGAATGAGCTGTTGGCGTAGGAAGTTGGCTTCTGGCGACAGCAAATATTGCAGACCGAGTTGAGCCGTCGGTAGTAAATCAAAGTTAGTATCAGAGCGGGCGATCGCAATCAAATTCTCCAAACGTTGCCACTGAAACTTGCCATCCTTAAACAGCACGTCAATCAGTCTACGCCGTAACTCTGGTGATTCTCCTTTGAGCAATCGCTGAGCCACATAGGGATAAGCAACATCCACAATTTTGAAGCCAGCATTGAGGCTCAGTGCCAGTCCTTCTTGCGTCACCAACGAACGAATAATCAGAGCAAATTTAGCGGGAACGCGGAACGGATAGTCATACATCAGTTCCGAGAACTTGTCGGTAATGGTTTTGAAGTTGAAGTCACCCACACTTTCGCCCATAATGTCGCCCAATACGCTTTCTAGCGCCGGAACAATCGGCCAGATATTGGTGTTGGGAGCGAGAAAACCGAGTTTAACAAAGTCTGCGGCTAGCTCCACGTAATCTTTATTGATCAGATGCACCACCGCGTCCACCAAGGTTTCTTTGTTGGTTTCGCTTAATTGGTCCATCATGCCGAAGTCAATGTATGCCATGCGACCATCGGGCATAGCAAACAAGTTGCCAGGGTGCGGGTCGGCGTGGAAGAAGCCAAACTCTAGAAGCTGACGTAAACCAGAGGTCACGCCAATGCGGATTAAGGTATCTGTATCTAAACCTGCGGCTTTAATGCTTTCCGTGTCAGTGAGCTTAAAGCCGTGAATCCACTCCAGCGTCAAGACATGGGTATTGCTGTAGCTCCAATAGATACTGGGGACTTTTACCGTGGGGTCGTCACGGAAGTTATCAGCAAACTTCTCGGCGTTGTAACCTTCGTGCAAATAGTCAATTTCCTCAAACAGCTTGGTACCGAACTCATCCACGATTAAGGTGAGGTCGTGCCCTAAATTGAGAGGGAGCCAAGGGCCGAGCCAAGCGGCACCCCAGCGCATTAAGTACAGATCTAGTGTCAGCGTAGGCAGCAAATTGGGCCGCTGCACTTTGACCGCAACTTCTTCTCCGCTGTAAAGGCGTGCCCGATATACCTGACCTAAGCTGGCAGCCGCGATCGGTTCTGGGGAAATCTGAGCGTAGATCTCGTCAACTGCGTAACCTAGTTCTTCCTGGATAATGCCAAAGGCGATCGCTGTGGGAAATGGCGGTAACTGGTCTTGGAGCTTCACTAGTTCTTCTAAAAAATCTTTCCGCACTAAGTCGGGTCTAGTAGAAAGTGCTTGCCCTACTTTGATAAAGGTGGGACCCAAGCGAGTTAGCAGAATCCGGAGTTGAGCAGCCCGCTTAAATTTATTGGCTTCGGTGCGGTGCTGCCAATCATCGAACTTCAAGCCCAGGACAAACCAGGCAAAAGACCAAAGAATATTAAGAGCACGCCAGATAGCTTGGAGAGGGCGATAGCGGTAGTGACGGGCGATCGCCTGAGCATCATACTTGCGAGTGGAGAGCGGTTTTTCGCGGTGAGCCCGCCAGCCAAGGTCGGTGGAACGCGGTTGTGTTTCTGCTGTAGAAACCAGTTGATGCTGACTCACGCCTCTTTACGCCTCTTTTGTGCGGGATTAACGTCTCAAAAGCCTGACAGTCGCCGCAACATCTACATCTTGAGCTGTCACTCGGCCTGCCCAGTACCTACTGATCTTCGACTGAAATTTACGGGTAACTTCCCAAGCTGCGATTAGGTCAGACCCCAGAATTTTCTTATCTTTTTATTAACTATAGTATAGGAAACTACAAACAACTGGGATACAACTGCAGGCAGAGTTAAGTTTTGTGTCACAGATCACTGCAATTAGCGTGAACCTCTGAGCAGTAAAAGTTCAGCAACCTCGACATTACAAGCAATAGGCAATTCAAACTCCAACGAGTCGAAGCCTAAAGATTGTAAATATTGCTGTACTTTCGTATTAAATCGCTGACAGCAGGGGTTTTAGTAAATGGCAAGGCGATCGGTAGCAGCACAAGCAGACTTAAGGCTTTCGCTTGTAGTCTTCCCGATTAACTTTGACTCTCAACAGCAGTAGCCAAGCAATCTTTTAAGCTGTAAATCACTTGGTCTTGCTCTTCAGCCGAAAGCTCAGGAAACATGGGCAGAGACAAAACTTCGTGGCACATTTGCTCGGACACAGGCAGTTGCCCTGGCTGATAGCCTAAATCTCGATAAACCGACTGCAAATGCAACGGTAAAGGATAGTAAACAATCGAGCCAACGCCACGGCTTTGCAGCTCATTTCGCACCCAATCCCGCAAGGCTCCAGGTTCACGGTTCAGGTGGCTGGGTGCATCTGGCGAATTCACCAGGCGGATTGTGTATTGATTCCACACCGATCGCCCCCCACCTATTTCTTGAGGCGGAACGATGTGCGGAATACGGCTAAGCAATTGTTGGTAGCGCTCAGCAATCTGATGCCGTTGTTGGTTCCAGGTGTCTAGAAACCGCAGCTTGATTTGCAGCACCACCGCTTGTACCGCATCCAGTCGGCTATTCATCCCGATCGCCTCGTGATAGTAACGGGTGCGACTGCCGTGCTCTTTCAACATCCGAATATTGGCTGCGATCGCTGGATCATTAGTAGTGATTGCGCCCCCATCTCCAGCTGCGCCTAAGTTCTTGGTGGGGTAGAAGCTAAAGCAACCGATGTGGCCGATACTGCCAACTTTTTTGCCAGTCCATTCAGCTCCAGTGGCTTGGGCACAGTCTTCGATCACGGCTAGGTTGTGGGCTTCCGCGATCGCCATCAGTCGAGTCATATCTACAGGCTGACCAAACAGATGCACTGGAATAATGGCGCGGGTTTTCTCAGTAATCGCCGCTTCAATCAAATTGAGGTCGAGATTGAACGTATTCGCATCAATATCGACAAAAACCGGGGTAGCTCCCACTGCACTGATCACTTCTGCGGTCGCGAAAAAGGTAAAGGGAGGCGCAATTACTTCGTCTCCAGGGCCAATCTCTAATGCCCGCAGGGCTAAGAAGAGGGCATCAGTCCCAGAGTTGCAGCCAATACATTCCGAGGTGCCTGTGTAGGCGGCAAACTGCTGCTCAAAGTTTGAAACGGCGGGACCACCAATGTAACCACCAGAACCCAAAACCTGGAGAACGGCTGCATTTACTTCTTCGCTGATGGTTTCAAATTGCCGCGTCAGGTTGAGCAGAGGGACTTTATTCACTCGTTTACACCACAAGTCTTGCTAGGTTAATAAAATCAAACTTTGTTAAAAAATGGAATCCGCCATTCCTCGGCTTTACCAGTTTCTAGAATAAAGCTGCCCTCAGATTGTTTCAGCTCTGGCAAAATCAGGAAAACACGTTGGCAGGTCAGAGCTTGTGGATACGTTGATAAAGTTAGACACCCTGGATCTAGCTTGGGCCTTGGGAATGATGGCGATCGCGATCGGCTTATCGGCTTGGCAACGGGTTGGTTTGGAGTGGAATCTGACCGTTGCCACCGGGCGAACGGTGATTCAACTGGTCATGGTCGGGTATCTGCTAGAGCTAGTTTTTGCCGTAGACAATCCTTGGGTAGTGTTAGGCATTATTGCGGGCATGCTGACCATTGCCACCATTGTGGCTCGTAACCGCATCAGCAAGAAGATTCCACAATTGCTGTCACTGCTCTGGGGTTCAATCTTTGTCGCCGCCACTTTGACCTTGAGCTATACCAACCTGCTGGTGATTCGCCCTGACACTTGGTACTCGCCCCAATATTTGGTGCCCCTAGCAGGGATTGTCTTGGGAAACGCCATGAATGGAGCCGCGATCGCAGGAGAACGCTTAGCCAGCACCATTAGTAACAGTCGCCTAGAAATTGAAACTTATTTAAGCTTAGGAGCAACCCCAGAGCAAGCAGTGGCTCAATACCGTCGAGATGCGATCAAAGCAGGCATGATTCCCACGATTAACTCGATGATGGCAGTTGGGTTAGTTACCCTACCAGGCATGATCACTGGGCAATTGCTCAGCGGGGTCAGTCCTTTAGATGCCGCTAGTTACCAAATGCTGATTATGTTTATGTTGGCGTTTACGACATTGGTGACAACTATTTTGGTTACTAGAGGTCTCTGTCGTGTGTTTTTTAATCAAGCCGCTCAATTAACTTTGTATTGAGTTGCAATTTAGCCAACAAAAATGGCAGAGGCGATCGCTTCCATATATGCCCTGTCTGAGGGAACACTGCCCATGGAGCTGTAAACAGTTGCACGAAAAGCTGATTCAGTCTTCTCTATCAGCCCACTGTCGTCTTAAGGCTTTTAACTCTATGGCAACCGTTCAAGTTGAGTACGCTGGTCAGATCCAAATTAATGCGGGCCAAAATCCTAGAGATCTGTACTCTCATCAGAACGAGGCAATCAAAGCGCTAGACCAGAAGAATCAATCATCTTTTGAAGGCTTGCTAGTTCTGCCTACAGGTGGCGGGAAGACCCTCACAGCCGTTCACTGGCTACTGCGTAACTTTATAGATAAGCGAAAAAAGGTTTTGTGGATTGCTCATCGGCATGAACTACTAGATCAAGCCTTCGAGACGATCAAGTTCAGTGCTTATCCATCCCTGCTCAGCGATGTTGAAAAGTTCAGATACCGTGTGATCTCCGGTCACCCCAAACACGATCGCCCAGTCAACATTCAACCCACTGATGACATCATCATCGCTAGCAAAGATAGCCTCAACAGTGGGCTAAATCATCTACTAAACAATTGGGTCAAGCATTCTGATGCAATCCTTTTGGTTGTAGATGAGGCACATCATGCAACAGCAAAAACCTATCGCAAATTAATTGACACGATTAAACAGGATTTTCAGAAAAGAGGAAATGAGAGCGGTTTCAAAATGCTCGGTCTCACAGCCACTCCGTTTAGAACGGATAAAGGTGAGCAGGGCTTGCTTAAGCAGGTTTTTCCCGATGACATTATTTTCTCAGAGCACTTGAGAACCCTAATTACCAGAGGCATCCTAGCTGAGCCAGTCTTCGAGAATTTAGCAACGAATCTAGATTTTTATCAGGAGCTGACCACAAAAGACATTAAGGCGATCGAAGCTTTTGATAAGTTGCCAAAAAAGGTTGCTGAGAAGATTGCCATGTCCAGTATCCGTAATAAACGGATTGTTGACCACTACGTTGCAAATCGCGAGAAGTATAAACCACTTTTGGTTTTTGCGATTGACGTTGACCATGCGATCGCACTAAACGCAGTATTTAAGAGTAGAGGAATTAATTCTGATTTTGTCGTAAGTCAACTCTCAGACTTAAATACGGGAGCCAAAATTTCTCCTAAAGAAAACTCAGACAAAATTAAGCGTTTTAGAGCTGGGGAACTTGAAGTACTCATCAACGTGGAGATGCTGACTGAAGGAACTGACTTACCCAATGTCCAGACTGTTTTCCTCACTCGCCCCACTACTTCTACAATTCTGATGACTCAGATGATTGGTAGAGCTTTGCGAGGCCAGAAGGCAGGAGGTACAGAGAAAGCCTATGTCGTCAGCTTCATTGACAATTGGGAAGACAAGATCAACTGGGTAAATCCTGAGAAATTAACTGACGATGACGTGGAATTTGGCGATCGAGATATCGAGACAATGAAAAAAATTGCTCGACTGATCTCGATTGAGAAGATTGAAGAATTTGCTCGGATGATGGATGATTCTATCGATACTACCGCTTTGGAGAAGTTGGATTTTTTGAGACGAGTTCCTGTTGGTATTTATCGCTTTTCTATCCTTGAAATTTCTGAATCAGGTGAACCTGAATCTAGGAACTATGATGTGCTTCTCTACAACGATACTGAAGAAGCCTACGATAGCTTTGTTAATGATTTGGCGGCTATATTCAAGCTAGTCAGTATTGAGGATCGCGAAATTTTAACAGATGAAGAACTTGGGTATCTTCTGCAACAAACAAAGGAATTATATTTTCCTGATCATCCGTTCTTACTGGGGTATAGAGATGCGGATGTCAAGAATATTCTTCGTTTCTATGCTCAAAAGGAAATGGAGCCAGAATTCATTGCCTTTAGTGAGCGTAGAAAATGCGATTTGTCTGTAGTAGCCAAACATATCTATGAAAATGATCTCACTCGTAGACAGGAAGCTGAATATCTTGCCTCTCTATGGAATAGTGAGAAATCTTTCTGGAAGGTTCTATTCGACAATTACCTGTATTTCAAGAAGCAAGTTGATATTGAGATCAACAAGTTAAGTGGAGTCTATGGCAATGATCTGCCTGTCAGTATACCGACCGTAATTCCTGACACAGTACCGCTAGAAAATCTATCGCTGATTGAAATTAGGGAGAGAGATCCAGCCGAGTATAGGGAGATCAAAGATGTTGTGTTTGCCAAATACACAAATACCCAGAAATTTATCACTTGTGCCGTGAGTGGTTTCAAGAGCCAAATGAGAAGAGATTTTCAGATTGATCACATTAAGCCAATGGCTGAAGGTGGCCTAACTACGCTCGACAATCTCCAAGTTTTGTCTCGCAAAGCCCACACAGAGAAGACTCGGCTGGAGAACTCACGGAGATTAGGGGTGATTTAGTCATAGGGACAGCGTAGGGCGATCGCTCTTACCCTCCTGAGCTGATCGCCCTACCCTATTGGGCTAAAGAAGGCACATAGCGTCCTAACAGCGATCCGTTTTCGTCGTAGAGTTCGATGGCGATGTTGGCGTTTTCGCTGATGGCTTCTAGAGCGGCTTCCAAAGTTTGAATGTGATCGCGAACGTCTACTTGGGTGCCAATGTCACCATTCGCTTCAGCGGTGATCGCGGTTCGGACTAGCTTTCTGACATGGTCAGGATTTAACTGAACTCTGATTAGGGCGAGACTCACCGCAAAGTCGCATACCCTGGGAGAGCCAGCACAAGTACGGCGAAGGTCAGCGCGAGCGCCTTCTAAAATATTTGCCAAACTCAGCTTATTCTCGGCTTCGGTCAGCGAGTTGCCATAAGAACTAATTAATGGCTGAGCTTGGTTGTAAAATAGGCTGTCTGTAGGAACCTGCTTAGCCGCAGCTAGGGCATCTCGCCAGTTAGCTACTGCTTGGGACCATTGATTTTGCTGCTCAAAACTTTGGGCTTGACGGGCTAAGTTCACGGCTTGGCGATAAGCATTGACAGACAACTGCTCCTTCGTTTTGCGATCGCGGGCTGCTAGAATCTTTGGCTGATACTCACCGAGCAATTGCTGAGCTTCTTGATAGGCCATCGTGCCGCGTGGAACTTGCCGCAAGGTGTTGGTAGACATGCGCCAAGTCGCATCTGCTAGCTGCCAACTTGCTAAGGATTGAGCGATTCCCTGGCGAGCCTCCGCCACCTGAGCGGTAGACTTAGCCTTCGCTAAAGTTGCATTAGCTTGTTGCTCCAGTTTGGCTCGCTTATTGGTCATGACGAGGTTGGCGCGGTATTCCGTCAGCTTCTTCTGCGCCACGGGGTAAGCAGTACTGGTTTTGGGGACTGCCTCTAATTGTGTGATTGCCCCTCGCCAGAGCTTTTGAATCTCAGTCCAGTCTGCTAAGGGATGCGGCGGGTTCTGGCTCTTTTGCGCGGCGGCGATCGCTTGGTTTTGCGCAGCTACTACTTGGGTGATCGCTTGCTCTTGTGCTTGATAAGTGTTTAGCAGAGTTTGTGCTTCCCCATGATGACCTGACCAAGCAGGAATGGGCGCTAGAGCTTGGGTTGCTGTCTCTAATTTTTGTTGAGCCGTTAAAACTTCTTGCCCAGACTTGGTAGCTTGGAGAATTTTCGCTGACTCTTGGCTAAGTTGCTGCGCCGTGGCGATCGCGGGACAACCGCCAATCACGCAGGGCCGAGTCAGGGCATAAATGACTCCTGCCAAGGCAAACAGCCCTACCCCTGCTCCAGCTACCAGCAAAGGTAACCTAGTGCGTTGGTCTGGCTTACTGGGCTTGCGGGTGGGAACTAACTCATCACTAGGCTCAGTCAGAGGTTGAATGGCAGAACCAAAAGGGTTATCCTCTGCATCGCTTAAGTCTGGTGGGTCGGCAATCTCGGCATCCAGCAGCGCATTGGTAGACTCAAAGTTGTGGCTGGTATTAGCTGAGTTGTTCGGTGGTGTAGCAACATCGCCCTCTAGAAGCTCGGCAGGTGCGGTGGGCTCCAGCGTCAGGGAATGGCTAGCGTAAGGTTGTTTCTGTCCAGCGACTCGCAAATACAAACGGACGGTGTAGTTAAACTCGGAATCAGAAAAATCGGGTTGTAGAGACTTTAAGGCTTGCTCTAAAAGCGTGAAAACTGACTGAGGAGTGGGTGGGTTAATACCAGGAGAGTGTTGGCCTAAAATCATGAGTACGCCTTGCTTTAGCGCACACTGAATCTGGATCGGAACTGGCTGGGCCAACTCGGATTGCAAATGTTGCTGTAACTGCCGTGCCAGCACCTGCAAACTATCCTGATGCACTGCGGTTTCCATAGGGCAGTCCCACTCCACCTGATTAGTTTAGAAAGATAAATACAACTTCCAGATTGCCCAATACAGAAGTTGCGATCGCGACCGTATCAATACAATCTACATCCTGCTTGTGGGTGATTTCGGTCGAATTTAATCGTCATTTGTAGAAAATGGGGAAAAGCGGCAAAGCCAATGGAAATCTTAATCGTCGAGGATGAAGCTGAAATTGCCCAACTCATTCAACTGTATTTAGAGAAGGAAGGATTTTCCTGCCGAGTTTGTCGGGATGGCATCACGGCGCTGCAAGTGTTTCCAGAACAAAAGCCAGATTTGGTCATCCTAGATCTGATGATTCCTGGCTTGGATGGCTTAGAGGTGTGCGCTCGGATTCGGCAACGTCCCGGCGCGAAAGATCCCTATATTTTGATGCTGACGGCCAAGGGTGAAGAAATCGATCGCATCATTGGCTTATCTACTGGGGCGGATGACTACCTGGTGAAGCCTTTTAGCCCGCGGGAGCTGGTAGCGCGGGTGCGGGCGCTGTTGAGACGGACGCTCCGACAAGGCGGCCAAACTCAAACTTACCGCACCCAGCATTTTCTGATTGATATTGAACAGCGCACCGCTTCCCGCTTTATGGATGGCGTTACAGAAGGCGCTATAGGGGGGGCTATAGGGAGCGATCGCGCAGAAGCATTGGATCTAACTACCCTAGAGTTTGAGCTATTAGCCACGTTTATGAGTTATCCAGGACGAGCCTGGAACCGCACGCAACTGATCGACAAACTCTGGGGTAGTAACTTTTTTGGCGATGAGCGGGTGGTGGATACCCATGTAGCGCGACTCCGCAAAAAAATTGAGCCCGACCCCGCAAATCCCACGTTCATCAAAACGGTGATCGGGGTGGGCTACAAATTTGAGGATCAGTTACAGGCTTGAAGTTACGCCAGATCAAACAGCAAGAGTTCTGCACCTGTGTCGCTGCTGAGATCTAGCTGCTCTCCAGGAGCGATCGCGACACCATCTCCTTCCCGGAGAGTTTGATCGCCCCAAGCAACCATACCTTTTGCCACTTGCAGCCAGCCGTAGCGTTCTGGTTGGAGGGTGTAGGAGAGGCGATCGCCTGCAGCCAAGATGGACACGTACAGGTCAACATTTTGGTGAATCGTGACGGCTCCATTACGGCCATCTTTCGCGCCAATCAAGCGCCATTGACCTTGCTTTTCCTCTAGAGGAAAGTCCTGCTGCTCGTATCGGGGCTTCAACCCTTGCTCATCTGGCAGAATCCAGATTTGTAAAAAGTGAGCAGGTTCGGTGCTGGAAGAGTTGAACTCGCTGTGAGTAATGCCTGTGCCTGCACTCATCACCTGAGCTTCACCTGGCTTAATGATGGCACCGTTGCCTAAGCTATCCTTGTGCTCCAAGGCTCCTTCAATCACATAGGTCAGGATTTCCATATCCCGATGGCTATGCATAGGAAATCCTGCGCCCGGTGCTACACGATCGTCATTGATTACTCGTAACGCCCGGAACCCCATCCGACCGGGATCGTAAAAGTTGCCAAAGGAAAAGGTGTGGTAGCTGTCGAGCCAGCCGATTTTAGTGCGACCACGGGCATTGCGATCATGAATTAAGTTACTCACTGTCCCTTGGGTCATGGCTTAAACCTCGTAATAAAGGCGATCGCTGAAAAAACTCCTGGTGTGTTGCGTCAGGGAGGTGTTTCTCAGCTGAAATCCTGCTGGAATCCAAATGAAATTGGCTATTTCTTGGATGTCTTCTTACTCTAAACTAGCTAGCATCAATATGGGAAGTACATACTTAAAAGTGCAATACTATCTAAAAAGATACTAAGCAAAACAACTGAGTTTGAAGTTAGCCTAGAACTAGCGTAGCGAGCTAAGGCTGAGGCAATAGGTTAAGAGATAGCACTGGTTAAATAGCACTGGCGATCGCGAACGATTAGATTCAGGACATCGAGCATTCGTGGCTAAAATTGGGCTGCAAGGACGACTATTTCTATCCCATGTGATTGTCATGGTAGTGGGGCTGAGTACCCTGATCACAGTGGGCAAGTTTTACTCACCTCGCTTGTTTGTGCTGCATTTAGCCAAGTTAGAAGGAAGCGGATTTAAGTTAGGTTATGTGCGCTACCAACTGATTAAAGGCTTTGAGTATGCCTGGGGACGCGGTGCACTTTGGTCAGTTGTCGTCGGCGGATCGACTGCGGGCGGACTGAGCTACTTGGTGGCGCGGCGCATTGTCAAACCCTTAACTCAAATGGAAGCCATCACCCAGAAATTTGCTTCTGGCAATCTCAGTGAGCGCATGCCCGCCAATGACATTCGTGAGTTGCATCGGTTGGCGGCAAGTTTCAATCGCATGGCAGCGGATCTGCAAGGAGTAGAGCAGCGGCGGCGGGAGCTAGTGGGCGATCTGACTCATGAGCTGCGCACTCCCCTAACTGTAGTGGAAGGGTATCTAGAAGGCTTGGCAGATGGCACGATCGAACCTTCTGTCGATATTTACCAACGCTTGGCGAAGGAAACCAGACGGTTACGGCGCTTGGTGAATGACCTGCAAGAACTCTCTCAAGCTGAAGCAGGTTATCTGCCCATTCATACCCAAAAGTTGGAACTGTTGCCTTTGTTGACGGCACTGATTGAGAAGTTTTCTGACCAACTGCTGGAAGAAGGACCAGAGCTACGTCTAGACTGTCCAGCCGCTCTCCCTCTGGCGTTGGCTGACCCGGAGCGAGTAGAACAGGTTTTGGTCAATTTGGTAGGGAACGCGCTGCAATATACCGAGCAGGGTTCAATTACAGTGCAGGCTTGGAGTGAAGCAGGAAAAGTGTGGGTTGCAGTGGTAGATACGGGTGTAGGCATTGCTCCTGCCGATCTACCCCATGTCTTTGAGCGCTTCTGGCGGTCTGATCCGTCGCGCGATCGCAGTTCTGGCGGCACCGGAATTGGGTTATCCATTTCCCGCCGCTTGGTAGAGTTGCAAGGGGGCCAAATTGAAGTGGAGAGCCAGGTAGGGCAGGGTAGTACCTTTAGATTTTCCTTACCCTTGGCTTGAATAACCCACTCCTTGAGGTGAGCCATATCCGATGACAAAACTTTGTGATGTTGTGGTCACGAAGATGCCAAACAGAATCGCTAAAGTCAGGCGGTTGGCACAATGGTAATCCCTATGTCTCCCCTCTCATTAGCGATCCTTCTGGTGAGCCTCGCCCTGGCTTTAGGTGTGGTTGCAATTAGCTATCTTTTTCCTCCCAGTCGCTTTCCTGACTAATACTGCTACTGCCAGTAATCGCAATCAGAGAGTTAACCCTCTAATCGGGCAGCACAGAGGGCAGCTCCAATTAAGCCAACCTGAGGATTTAAGACAATATGGACTGGGACTCGCTCTAGCAACGGGCTAATTCTGCCCTTTTGGCCGAATGCTCGGATAAACAAACCAGTCTGCATCAGTGGCAAAATTTTGGAGGCAATGCCACCCGCCACATAAAGGCCACCGTAGGGTAGGAGTTTCAGTGCTAGGTTGCCTGCTTCAACCCCATAAGCTTCCACAAAGATTTGCATCGCTTGCTCACAGAGCCGATCTGTCTCTTCTAAAGCAGCAGTGGCGATCGCGGCGGCTGGGTCTACGGTTTTTTCGCTCCGCCCCGCTTCATGCTCCCAAGTTCTCACGATCTGCCCCACTGGAGACTCAGCAATCGGTTGAGCGCTGCCTGTGAGTTGGCGATCGCGCAAAAACTGATAAATGGCAGTAATCCCTTGCCCAGAAACCACACGCTCTACAGAAATCCGTTGAATGTTGTTGCGATCCAACAAGTACTTCAGCAGTTGGAACTCTAGCTCGGAGCGAGGCGAAAAATCGGCATGCCCCCCTTCGGAACCAAACACTTCATAGCCGTTGTTGCAAGGAATCAGAAATCCTTCTCCTAAGCCCGTTCCCGCCCCAATCACCCCGATGGGAGCGCTCGGATCTGGTTTGCCTGCTTGCAAGGTGAGTAAGTCTTCGGGATTCAAGCCCACGACTCCATACCCTACCGCCACAAAGTCATTGATTAGCCGTACATGCTTGAGGGCTAGCTCTGCTTCTAGCCGCTTACCATCGAGAGACCAACCCAAATTTGTCAAAATGGAGGTGTTGTTGACCACAGGCCCAGCGATCGCAAAGCAAGCTTCTTGGGGCGCGGGAGCATAGCCTACTTTTTCTGCGGCTTCCTTATAGAACTGCTGCACCATCGGCACCAAGTCAGGAAAGTGCTGACTAGAGTAGCGAGCTTCGTAGAGTGTTTTAAGATTAATTTTGGCTTGAGGTGATGTCGTTTGGGCTTCTACTAACCGCAGGATAGTTTTAGTACCGCCAATATCTCCCGCTAATAGTAACGTCATAGCTTTTATGTACTCCCTCTCAACGCTAACTCAGGCAAGAAGCTGCCTAGGATGCAACTCCAATGGTAAGTGTAAGGCGTGGTTCCCATTTACAACTCCATGAATGGTCATAGATTCCATTCGCCCAGCTAATAATTTGATCCCTCATCATTGCTCTGATATACCGTTCATGAACAGTTCGATCGCTGATCTGCGTAAAGACTACGCCCTACAAGCACTGACCGAAGCAGAAGCCCATCCCGACCCGTTTCAACAATTTCAGATTTGGTTTGATCAAGCGATCGCCGCCCAGCTACACGAACCGAATGCGATGACCTTGGCGACCGCAACTCCATCAGGCATGCCCTCAGCCCGTATTGTCTTGCTCAAAGGCTTTGACCCACGAGGTTTTGTGCTCTATACCAACTACAACAGCCGCAAGGGCCAAGAGCTAGATGCTAATCCTCAAGCTGTGTTGGTGTTTTGGTGGGCCGAGCTAGAACGGCAAATCCGCATTGAAGGTCGTGTAGAAAAAGTCGCAGACTCAGAAGCCGATGCTTATTTCCAAAGTCGTCCCCGTGGTAGTCGTTTAGGCGCTTGGACTTCTAATCAAAGCGAAGTGATCAGCGATCGCGAAGTGTTAGAACAACGGTTACAAGCATTAACCGCGCAATATCAAGACCAAGAAATTCCCCGCCCCTATCACTGGGGAGGCTACCGCGTGGTGCCATCGGCGATCGAATTTTGGCAAGGTCGGCCCAGTCGTCTCCACGATCGCTTGCGTTATCGCCAAGGCGAAGGTAGCCAATGGTTGATTGAGCGCTTAGCACCTTGAGTTGTCACAGCATTGCGGCAACGGGAGTGCTCCATGCAGCCCTATGAGCTAGACCTCTGGTTTACTCCAGAATGCCAGCAGCATTACATGACGCTGTTGTCTGGACGCATTGGCTTAACTCGGCGTCGAGCCGAATGTTTCGTGCGGTTGTGGGCCTATTTGTCTCTGAAGCAGCAACAAGCTGTGACGCAATTACCTCCTCTCCCCATCTCGCGATTACAGCCATTAGCAGAGCCAGTCGCTTGTAGCCATCGAGAAGCGGCACAACTCTTCTACACAGGTAAAGACCAAGGAAGCGATCGCGCAGCGGGAATGATGCTAGACAAACTCGTTGCCCTAGGGTTGATTGACAAACAATTTGACGGCAACCGCGTCTCTATTTGCATTCGGGCGGTGCCAGAGCTGGCTGAATCGCCTCAGTTGTCCCCCTTCCCCAGCGTGCAACCAGACGCATTCAATCCCCGCACCGATGCTATTCCAATCGCGAGTTTGCTAACTCACACCTATGGTTGGCTGGTCAAAGATGCCGCGATCGCTCAGCCCAAAATCATCAAAACTCTGCGAGCTTGGGCACAACAATATCCCACCGGGATGCGGGTCTTGCGGCGCTGCGATAACCTTCAGCCCGTCGGCATGTCGATTTTATTTCCGGTTGCCAGTGAGTCAGAAGCTAATTTCTTCAGGCCACCCGCCAAGAGCTTTTACTTAACCTCCAAGGCCAAAAGCGACCCATTCCAGATCGCATCCTTAGGAGATGTGAATTGTACAACTGTGTTTGAGCGATTTTGGATTGTTGATAGTGAATATCTGCGCCGCGATTATCTCTGCCAGTTTTTAGAAGATGCGCAAGCCACTCTGACGCAGATGAAACAGGATTTCCCTAACCTGTGCGATCTCTACATCGTGGTGGTACATCCGATTCATCTTTCATCCTTGGCCACTACCTTGGGTTTTCAAAAAACGGGGCAAGAGGCTTCCCTCTCGGCTTACTGGATGTATCAATCCATCGATCGCTTTTTAGCGCTGGATATGAAGCAAGTCTTGGGAGATCTGCAACTTGAAGCCGCACGGTAAACTCAATATTTCTCAGATGCTTTGTAGGTCAAACTTCTGAGACTGCCTATTTGCTGTTGGCAATCTGCAAGACTTGATTCAGTTTGCCACTGCGGAAGCCTTCTAAGTCGAGGGTGACGTAGAGAAAGCCGTAACTTTGGAAGGCTGTTACAACAGTGGGAAGATCGGTCGTTAAAACAAATTCTTTGATTTGCTCTGGGGGTAACTCAATTCGGGCTGTATCGCCTTCAGATCGCACGCGGAGATTTTGGAGTCCTAAATCACGCAGATAACGCTCTGCTCGCCCGACTCGTTGCAGTTTGGCTACCGTAATTTCTTCACCGTAGGGAAAACGTGAACTGAGGCAAGGTTGGGCAGGCTTGTTCCACCAAGGTAAACCCAAAGATTTAGCCAGTTCTCGCACTTCCAGCTTGGAAATGCCAACCTCAGCCAAGGGCGATCGCGCTCCTCGTTCTTTGGCTGCTTGGATGCCCGGACGGTAATCTCGTAAATCGTCGGCATTCACGCCATCGACTACGTAAGGATAACCCCGCTCTAAAGCCAGTGGTTTTAAGGTGTCGTGCAGTTCACTCTTGCAAAAGTAGCAGCGGTTGACCGGATTTGAAGCGTAGTTGGGGTTGTCCATCTCATGAGTGTTAACCACCTCATGGGCGATGCCGATCTCAGCGGCTTGAATTCGAGCATCCTCCAGGTCTTCTGGCATTAATGAGGGGGAATCTGCCGTGACTGCGAGGGCGCGATCGCCCAAGACATCGTAGGCCACTTTAGCAATGAGAGTGCTGTCAATGCCGCCTGAGTAGGCGATCAAAGCCTGCTCCATTTCGGCCAATAAGGTTCTCAATTGCTCAAGTTTTTGTAGCAGCATGGTCTGGCAATCCCCAAGCAATGATAGTTACTCAATTTTTGGCAACTTTGGCAACTTTCGGCATCAAGCGCCTCACCTAGGGTAGCGAATTTCGGCTAGATTTTTAATTTGGCTCAAGCTTGCTGCGGCAACCTGTGATTGGGTTCAACTCCACCACTGTATTTCGCTACCATTTGTGCCAGTGCACTCAAATCGATTGGTTTGGTGAGGTAGTCGGTAAAGCCTGCTTCTAAGCAAACTTCGCGATCGCCTGTCATCGCCATTGCAGTTTGAGCAATAATTGGCAGTTGTTGGTATGCCTGATAAGACCGCAACTCACGGGTTAAGCACAGGCCATCAATCTCAGGTAGATGAATGTCCATCAACATCAGAGCAGGTAATGAAATGGCCAACGCTTGCCACATTTCGGTCGCATTTTTGACCCAGGTGACTTCATAACCCAGCTTGCTCAGGTAAGCAATCAGCAACTTGGCATTGGGGACGTGATCTTCGATCAGCAGGATATGGTAGGGCCGAGTGTGCGTACTCAGCGCTCTGGGGCGGCTCGAAACTCGCATGCCTGTAGCAGCCTCTTCCGGAGTTGCTGCCATCACTGATTCTGTGTTGTGGCGTAGAGCAGCTTGAGCTGAGGGACTCGCTGCTTGCATGGCAGTCCGCTTCAGTCGCGATCGCTGAGCCGTAGGAGTAGCTGAGCTAGTCGGGCTGGAAATGTCCGGGGTGGTTCTCGGCTTGGCTGAACTCTGGTTAGACCGAGGGTTAGATCGAGGGCTTGAGTGAGGGACAGTAATTTCAGTCTCAACTTGATACTTGGCAGCACTCTCAGCGACGGCAGAAGTAGAGCTGACTGCGGGGCTGGCTGCTGTAGAGATTGCGGGCAAAGCTTCTGTGCATTCCCAGATAGGCTGAGTGTTGAGCTGCGGCGTTAATGGCAACTTGACCGTAAAGCGCGAACCCCGATTGAGTTCTGATTCGACTTCTACCCAACCGCCATGTAGTTCAGCTAGCTTCTGGGTTAAAGCTAAGCCTAAACCTGTGCCTTCGTCTCGGCTCACCACGGCATTGGCAATCTGTGAATAAGGCCGAAACAACTGTTGTTGCTGTTCGTAAGAAATCCCGGTTCCGGTATCCCAAACGGTGAAGTCCAGAAAAATCCCCGCTAACCGGACTTGCAAACCTACAGTGCCTTTGGTGGTGAACTTTAAAGCGTTGGATAGTAGGTTGAATAACATTTGCTTCAACCGCAACGGGTCAGAAACAAACGTTGTGACATTTGGATCGAGGTCAAGGCGCAACTCTAAGCCTTTGTCGCTGGCTTTTTCTTTGACTAATTTCAGAACGCTGCGACAAATCTCTTCAACTTTAGTCGTTTCGCATTGCAAATCGAGTTGATTCGCTTCAATTTTGGACAAATCCAAAATGTCGTTAATTAAGGCTAATAAATGCTGACCACTGGTCAAAATAATGTTGAGATATTCTCGATGGCGGAGGCTACTGGGGTTGAATCCCTGCTCTCGTAACAAATGAGTAAAACCTAGAATGGAGCTGAGGGGAGTCCGAATTTCGTGACTCGTATTGGCTAAAAACTCACTTTTGAGTTGATTGGAGCGCTCTAGCTCCCGGTTGCGAGCTTCTAGGTTTTGGCACTGCGGACAAGTGGCATTCAGTTGTCGAGCTTGCTGAACTGCGATCGCACATTGATGGATCAGCCGTTCAATTAAATGGGTTCTTAAGGGTCCCTGCCAGGCTTGCAAGGTAGCCAGTTTGGTTTCGCCAACCGCATCACAAACAACATCAGAAGCAATTAGCCAACCCAAAGCTTTGCCATCCAAATTCAGAATTGGCCAAGCAATCGGATCGCTTTGGTCATGCAGCGTTTGTAAATCAGTCAGGGGCAACAATTCACCCAAACTAAATTTGAACGGCTTGCTAGTGGCGATCGCGATGGGTGTCACGGAATTGCTGGAGCGCTGCAATTGCTGAGGCGCTACATGACCGATGCGAAAAGCCAGTATTGCTTCTGAAGCGGCTGGAACTGTCGCTAAGGGAGGAGTGGGTGACTGGTAAGGTAGGGCGATCGCAACGATTCCGCTGCCTAGAGCGCTTCTCAGCTCATTGACAATGATTTGAAAAATTTCTGCTTCTGGCTGTAGAGCAGTGGCGAGTTCCGGTTGATGTTTGTGGTTCAGGAGTTGGTTGGCTAGGCGATCGCTGAGTTGATTGCAAAAGCGCTCGACCCAAAGCTCAGCTTCCAATTGCTGAATTCGAGACGAAGCTGCTCGCTGCGGTGCTCCGTGCGTCTGCAACTCTGGCAGAGATGTCTCCGACGACTCCTCAGCCTGCCAACTTAAATGTTGATGTGTATTTAGCCTGTCCACTAAATTTCGGTCTCTTTTAATTCAATAGCTCGGATATTTGACCAGCCGCAGAAAACAGGGAACACACTACTACTGCTTTGATGGAGCTAGTCATCAGCTCAGTAGTTTTAAGCTGTCATAACTCAGTCGCTATCCTAAAAACGTAGACCTTAGAGCACCTTCGCTTTGCGCAAGTTTACGCAAACACTCCAGGCTAAGATTGACTCCACAAAATCTGTCATTATCTAAAGTTGAGGTTGGCAGTTTTGTCTTACTTACAGTTCTGTCTTAGCTTAAAGCTGACTAACTGATCCTCACTGAAAAAATTAATTTAGTTAAAACTAGGTTGCATGCTTTCGCTTAATTCTAACGTTACATGCGTGAACGTACTGAAAACAAAAATTGTTGCTTTGTAAATTTTAGATAAATTTCATAAAGTTCACGCGATCGCTCACCTCACTCTCAGGATTGTGAATAGAGATTACAGAATTTTTTAGCATCTATTGCTCTGAGCCAGTGCTTTGAACCAGTACTTTGAGCCAGCCCCAACAATGATATTCTGGGAACGCAACTGGCCAAATGTCGCCCTAACAGCCGCTAAGCGCTGAGCAATCTGTGTGAGAAGTGACTATGAATATTGTGCCAACTGAGATTCCAGATGTCTTACTGATTGAACCTCGGGTTTTTCGAGACGATCGCGGCTTCTTTTTTGAAAGCTTTAACCAAAAATTATTTGACGATAAGACTGGAACTCCTGTCTCTTTTGTCCAAGACAACCATTCTCGCTCCCAAAAGAATGTGCTTCGAGGGTTGCATTACCAAATTCAGCAGCCGCAAGGGAAATTAGTCCGAGTGGTAGTAGGAGCGGTGTTCGATGTGGCCGTTGATATTCGCCGCAGTTCCGCCACTTTTGGGCAATGGGTAGGGCGCTTGCTCAGTGCCGAAAATCAGCAGCAGTTGTGGATACCTGCGGGTTTTGCTCACGGATTTTTTGTGGTTTCAGACGTTGCAGAAGTTCTGTACAAAACGACGGATTACTACGCTCCCGGTGGAGAGCGCTGCATTTTGTGGAATGACCCAGAATTAGCGATCGCCTGGCCATTGGCCGGAGAGACTCCGATTCTGTCAGCAAAAGATCAAGCGGGACCACTTTTCAAAGCGGCAGAGATGTTTCCATGAAACGGATTTTAGTCACCGGAGCAGACGGCCAAGTGGGCCAAGAGCTAAGAACTTGCCTCACCTCTCTCGGAGAAGTCACGAGCTTAGGGCGAGCCGCACTAGATCTAGCCCAGCCTGAACAAATTCGGCAGGTGATGGATCAGATTCAACCAGAAATTGTGGTGAATGCTGCGGCTTACACAGCGGTAGACAAAGCGGAAGCGGAATTAGAGCAAGCGATCGCGATTAATGCCACAGCGACTCAAGTTTTAGCCGCCGCTGCCCAACGTGGGGGATCTTTTTTGATCCATATCTCAACCGATTATGTATTTGACGGCACGCAAAGCCACCCTTACTTAGAAACAGATGCTACCCATCCCCTAGGGGCTTATGGCAAATCAAAATTGATGGGAGAAACCGCGATCGCGCTCAGCACTTCCAACTACGCCATTCTCAGAACGGCTTGGGTTTATGGCAGCTATGGCAAAGGTAATTTTGTCAAAACTATGCTGCGTCTAGGAGCTGAGCGTGAAGAAATTCGCGTGGTAGCCGATCAAATTGGTAGTCCCACGTGGGCCAAGGATTTAGCTCAGGCGATCGCTCAGTTCATTCCCCACGCAAATCCCGAAAACGCAGGCATCTACCACTACACCAATAGCGGCGTAGCCAGTTGGTACGACTTTGCTGTTGCCATTTTTGAAGAAGCCAAACTATTAGGTTTGCCGCTCAAAGTGCAGCGAGTGGTTCCGATTACAACGGCTGAATATCCTACGCCCGCTCAGCGTCCAGCCTACTCAGTCCTCTCTTGTGCAAAAATAGCGGGAGTTCTGGGAACTTATCCTCCCCACTGGCGACAAGGACTCAGGCACATGCTAGCCGAACTTTATGCTCAAACCCATGAAAGCGCTAATTCTCTCCGGCGGTAAAGGGACACGTCTGCGACCGCTGACCTATACAGGAGCGAAGCAACTAGTGCCCGTCGCCAATAAACCAATTCTTTGGTATGGCATTGAAGGGATTGTAGCGGCTGGCATCACTGATATTGGCATCATTATTAGCCCCGAAACGGGTGCAGAAGTAAAAGCCAAGACGGGAGAGGGCGATCGCTTTGGGGCCAAAATTACTTATATTCTGCAAGAACAACCCGCGGGTTTAGCTCATGCTGTGAAAGTGGCTCAGCCTTTTTTGGGAGATTCGCCCTTCATTATGTATTTGGGCGACAACTTGATCCAAGATGGGCTGGAGCAATTCTTAGATAAATTCACTCAGCAAGACCTCGATGCCTTGATTCTGCTGCGCTCGGTAAAGAACCCCAGTGCCTTTGGGGTGGCAGAGGTGGCGGAGGATGGACGGATTGTGCGCTTGATTGAAAAGCCACAGCAACCCCCCTCGGATTTGGCTTTGGTGGGGGTCTATTTCTTCTCCCCCGTGATTCACCACGCGATCGCCAATATCCAACCATCTACACGTGGCGAATTAGAAATTACCGACGCGATTCAATACTTAATCGATCAACAACGCCAAGTCCAGGCAACTCAACTACTAGGTTGGTGGTTGGACACCGGCAAGAAAGATGATTTGCTCGCTGCCAATCAAATCATTCTCGACAGTTATGTAAATCCCCAAATCGCGGGCGAAATTGATGCCCAGTCACAGGTTAGCGGCAGGGTCGCGATTGGCGAAGGCTCACAACTGATTAACTGTACTGTGCGCGGCCCTGTGATCATCGGCCAAAACTGTCACTTAGAAAATTGCTTTATCGGTCCTTACAGCAGCATTGCTGACAAAGTCACCCTGATTGACACTGATATTGACCACAGCGTGATTTTGCAAGGCGCTAGAGTCGTCAATATTCATCAGCGGATCGTGGACAGTGTGATTGGTCGCAATGCCTCCCTGACGGTGCACCCCCGCCGACCCAAAGCCTTGAGATTCATGGTAGGGGATGATTGCCAAATTGAACTGGCCTAGGGATACCAGCATGTCAGGCCCAGAAAAAATTGCTATTGTTCTCGCTACTTACAACCCGGACCCAGCCTATTTTCGCCAGCAAATTCAATCAATTCAAAGCCAAACTTGGCAAAACTGGGTTTGCCACATTGTCGATGATCGCTCGCAAGCTGAGTCGCAGCAGCTAATTCGAGACACCGTAGGCAACGACGATCGCTTTATCTGTCACTTCCATCCCCAAAATCTCAATTCCTATCACAACTTTGAGCGGGGTTTGCAGTATGTAGCTACCGATGCCACAGTGACCGCGATCGCTTTTGCCGACCAAGACGATATCTGGCAAGACCATAAGCTGAGCCTGTTACTAGAAACTCTACGAGCTGAGCAAGCGCTGTTGGTGCATTCCGACCTAGAACTGATTGATGGGAGCGATCGCACCTTGCATGCTTCGGCTTGGGAGTTCGAGAGCCGCCACCCGGAAAAACTCACAGCCGAGCTACTGCTTCTACGAAACACTGTGACGGGCTGTTCGGTACTATTTTGTGCGACGTTGTTGCCCTCAGTGCTGCCGTTTCCACCTCAAGTAGAGGTGAATTGGTATCACGATGTTTGGGTCGCGATCGTAGCAGCGCAGTTAGGGAAAGTTGCTCATGTGCGGCAGCCTTTAGTTAGGTATAGAATTCACGGTTCTAATACTATTGGAGTGGTTAGAGATGCCGGGAAACTCTACCGAGAATTGATTGTTTGGCTCAGTAAAAAGTGTCGAATTACGGGTAAAAGTTATCTGATTCATCGAAACTTGAGTCAGGCTTTCTATCTACGCTTTCAGCAATCTACCAATCCTGAATGGCGAGATCCGTTTAGCGATCGCCGATTAGACTTTGGTTTAGGCATTCTTCGCTTAGGTTGGCAAAGTTGGCAAGCAGGATATGGCTCTGAGGGAATTGCTTTAAGGATTTGGGCTTTAAAGCTATTATTCGACTTGCAGAAACTACGCCAAAGGCTGACGCCAAAATTATTCAAGATTGGTTAGCGTTGATGATATTTTCTAACTAATGCAACCAGATAAACAAAATATTTTAGTTTCAATTATTTTAGTTAATTACAACGGTGTAGGAGTTATTCTAGACTGCCTCGATTCGATTGAGAAATTCATTCATTCGGTTACTTATGAAGTTATTGTAGTAGACAATGACTCCACCGATGGCAGCCCAAAATTAGTTGCGCAAAAATTTCCTCATGTGCAGGTCATTCAATCATCTAAAAATTTAGGTTTCGGGGCAGGAAATAATTTAGGTGCTCAAGCGGCCAAAGGAAGTTTCTTATTTCTACTGAATACTGATACTGTCCTGATCAGTGATCCGCTACCGCACTTGTTAATCTTGATGCAAACTCACTTGGATGTGGGACTGATTGGGCCACAACTTCTGAACCCAGATGGTACTTTGCAGCTTTCAGTAGTTCCTGCGATCGGATTGCGAGGGGAGTACCAAGCGCAACAACAGTTGAAAAAATATCAAAATGCTAACAATCAGGCAGCAATCAGCCAACAATTTCAGGTAATTCAAGAAGTTGAGATTGTAATTGGAGCAGCAATTTTTATCAGACGAGAATTGTTTGATAGCTTGGGCGGATTTGATGAAAACTTCTTTATGTACTTTGAAGAATCAGATCTGTGCCAGCGATCGCGAAACCAAGGCTGGAAAATTCTCTATACTCCTCAAGCCGCGCTGATTCACCTAAAAGGACAATCTGTGAGTCAGCGAGCTGATGCGATGGCAATTGAGTATCGCAAGAGTCAGCTTTATTACTATCAAAAACATTGCTCCTTGGTAGAACAAATTCTAGTAAGACTTTATCTTTTAATTAAATTTCTGAGTCTTTTTCTGAAAACCTTAAATCCCACTTTTGGCAAGATTATTCTATTATTATTCAACTTTAAGCAATATCCTTTAAGCTCTAAACTCAGCTCAAGTCTCAATGTCACTCCTCGTTAATTTAGCCTTTTTGCCAGAAAGACCGACAGGTTGGGCAACTTATAGTCTCAATTTACTGAAGGCGCTGTCTCTGCCAGACATTAAAGCGGTGAGTCCAACACCTTTGGCAGAAAATATAAAGACGTATCCAGCTCCTATCGGCTTAACAACCGAGTTTGGAGCCAAGGGGCATCTCAAACGATTACTTTGGACTCAATTCTATTTGCCAAAAATTTATCAAAATCTTGGTTCTAAATTATTATTTTCCCCAGTTCCAGAGTCACCTATCTCAAAAGGCTGTAGGGCGATTGTCACAATTCATGATTTGATTCCTCTGCACTTTCCGCAGTGGTTTTCTTCGGCTCAAAAGCTGTATTGTCGCTACTATATTCCTGCTGTTCTAAGACAGGCAGAACAAATTATCTGTAACTCGCAGGCAACTGCTCAAGATGTCGTTAATTTTTTTGGTATTTCAGCTAAAAAAGTAATAGCAATTCCGTTGGCTTATGATGCCAGCAACTTTCACGACTTGCACTTACCCCAAAAAAACTATTTCCTTTATTTAGGCCGTCACAATCCACACAAGAACCCGCAGCGTTTGATAGCAGCGTTTGCGGCTTTGCCGAACTGTTCCGATTATGAACTGTGGCTAGCAGGACCCACCGACCCGCGATACACTCCCGCCCTACAAGCCCAAATTGCCGAGTTGAACCTTCAACAGCAAGTGAAGTTTCTCGATTACGTGCCCTATGCCGAATTGCCCAGATTGCTGAATCAGGCGATCGCCTTAGTGTTTCCGAGCCTCTGGGAAGGATTTGGCTTACCTGTATTGGAGGCAATGGCCTGTGGGACTCCGGTGATCACGTCAGATTTGGCTTCTTTGCCAGAAGTGGCGGGTGATGCGGCTGTTTTGGTGAATCCCTATCGGGTGGCCGAATTAACCCAGGCCATGCAAGCGATCGCGACGGATACGAGTTTGCGATCGCAGTTGCGTGAGCGAGGATTAGCGAGAGCTACACAGTTTAGTTGGGCGAAAACTGGACAGGCTACCGCAGAGATTTTGCAGCCATATCTCTAAGCTCTCCGCAGGGTAAACCCCAAAACGCCACAATTAGCTTATTTTTGCCAAGCGACCAAAACTACACCGCTGACAATCAAACCCAGTCCGATGACTCGACTGACAGGGATGGTTTCACGAAATAAAAAGTAGCCTAGCATCACCGCAAAGACGTAACTCAAGGCCACCGAAGGTGCGGCAATACTCAGCTTGACGCGAGTCAAGAGCAAAATATAGGCGATCGCGCCAAAGGCATAACAGGTCAGACCCGCCAGCAACTCAGGAGTGAATAGAATGCTAAGAATGTGCCCTAACACATTGTCTACATTCACCTTGCCGAGTTTGAGTGCCCCTGCTTTGAGAAAGAACTGCCCCGCTACACTAGCGACAATTGACATTAACAACAAACTAAATTCTTGCAGGGTCACAGAACTGCCTCACAGGGAATTGCCAGTTTAGTTTACAGGTAGCTCAGCCAAGACTAGAGCTAAAATCGGTTCAAAATCGCAACTTGAAACTCAGTAGAATTTTATGTCTGATCTGGCGCAATCCCCTCCAACTAGCGACCAAATTTCTGCCTGGTTGAGAGGGCTACTCGCGATCGCTTGGGCTGATGGCAACTTTGACCGGGAAGAGCAAGAGCTAATCACTAGCCTGACCCAGCAAGAATTGGCTCCCTCGAGCAGCTTAGAAGCCACAACAACAATCACACCGAGGGAACTGGCTGCCAGTTTGGGCCAAAGCAATGAAATTGCCCAACACTTCCTCCGCACGGCTGTGATGGTAGCGATCGCAGATGGTACCTATTCGGCTCAAGAAGACGCTCAGTTAGAGCAGTTTTGCCAAGCGCTGGGGCAAAGTTTAGAAGTGCTGGAAGCCTTACGCCACACCCTCTATCATCCATCAGACACAACCTCGACCAGCCAAAACCTAGCTTCCGCTCCAGTCGCTCCGCTCAACCTGACAGAAGCGGAAAAAGCCGATTTGCTGCATCCGGTGCGGGAATGGCTCGATGAACTAGACGTTCAAGATCCTCAGGTGGCTCGCTTCCTTTGCAAGCTGATTCCTGCTCAATGTCCCTTCGAGCGTGATATTCAACTATTTGGTCGCAAGGTCGTGCATATTCCTCCCCTGTGCAAGCTAAACCCGCTTTACGAGCAGTTGGTGGGTCTGCGGTTTCGGGCGCTCTCCTACCTTGCCGATAAATGTGGTGAGGATGTAACGCCCTATTGCTAGCGGGCTATTGGGTTGGCAGGGTTTAGATCAGCGATCGCTCCTCTGGGGTCATGTCTGCTTCCTGCACATCTCGACGAAGTACCCAACCATTGGGACCCACAATGATTCTGGGTAGGTCTTGATGCTTTACCAGTTGCAGCGTGGTCATGTCGTAGGTGGTGTAAGTCGTCGAAGCTGAACCTAGCTTGACATCCACAATGGTTAAGGTCTTCTGTGGGGGGCGATCGCTGTTGAGCAAGCGTCTAGGCCCAGCCCCGATCGCCCCTGCATGCAGCAGCTCTAGCTTGCCGCGATGCCCCGGAAAGTAGGCGTGGTGGTGGCCGCTGATGTAAGTATGGACTCGATATTTTTCTAGCAGCGATCGCAACTTATCCGGCTGGTCGAGAATTTCACCAAGGCGATCGCGTCTTACAGCTACGGCATAGAGGGGCAAGTGACCAATGGCAATGCGTAACTTGGCGTTTTGAGCCGCAGGACTGGCTAAGCTTTTTTCCACCCAAGCGAGTTGATCCGCCCGAATGGTCGCGCTAGAGGCATCCCAAACTAAATAGAAAATGCCATTTTGCTGGAACGTGTAGTAGAAGGGAAATTTACCGCGATCGACAAACTGCAAACCCGGATTGTGCTTTGGGTTATTCCAGTGGGCGGCAGCTAGATTGCGATCGCGTTGAAATAAGAAGGTGCCACTGGAAGACAAAGCAGCAGAAGCATCGTGGTTGCCAACAGTAAAGCCGTAGGGCAGTTTGGCCTTGCGGAGCGGTGCCCCAATGTGGCGATCGAATGCGGCCCACATCGCTTGCACTTCCCCATCAGACAACGATTGAGATTGGCCTGCCACCATGTCGCCCCCACAGAGCACTAAATCCAGTTGCCAAGCGGGAATTAGAGCGATCGCCTTGTCTACTTCTGCCTCATAGTCCGTGGAACCGTATTGGCTATTTAAGTCGCTAATCACTGCAATCCGCACATCGCCTCTGGGTGGAGCAAACATCCCTTGAGGTGCGATCGCTTTGCCGACGTTGGCATTGGCAGGTTGGGTAGGAGTTGCTGCTTTGGGTGGCGGTGGCTGGCTAGGAGCGGGCGATCGCTGGATGGCTGATTCTGCAAAGGTTCTTTGCATTAGCACTGCTACACCAAAACCTCCTGTTAAACCGCTTAAAATCAGAAATTGACGGCGATTCAAGCTCATAGTTCAGTAGCAGGGAAGGGCAAGAGCGTCGAGAGAATATCGGTTGCTAGGGAGGAAATGATAGGCTTTGTGGTAACACCCGTAAGAATCTACCGCGTTTCCTGCGGTTTGCGTAGCCTAGAGGGAGATTCCATGCCAGAGGAGCAGCCGAAGCAACCATCATCATCTGTCCCCCCAACTCCCAATCGCCCAGCCTCCACTGGTCAAGGTGGAACGAGCTTGCAACAAGTCACCCAGACGTTGCAGCAGAAATGGGAGCAGGTTCAGCCTGGGTTGAAGGCGCAAAGTGCTAAAGTGCTGCGCCTCACCATTCGGAGCTTGGAAACAGCAGCCGAAAAACTGGAGACGGATACTCCACAATCTCCGTCTAGGCCAGCTTCGACTCAGGAAACTTCACCAACCCCCACTCAACCTATTGGCCAGTCCGCTCAACTTAGTTTCTCGGCCCTACTGGAGCGATCGCGTCCCTTCTTAGCCAAGCTCCAAACCTGGACGACGGCAGCCGTAGAAAAAATCCAGCCTCAACTGGCACGTCTGCAATCTTGGTGGACTAAGACTCTGCCGCAAATTCGCAACCGCTTACCAGCTTCTCTAAACGAAAAACTATCCGATCGAGCTTTAACCAATCTGGCGATCGCTGGGGTCGTGTTTCTTGTCCTGACAACGAATTCACTCTTCTCTTCCCCCCAGCCTAGGGCACCAGAAGTCGCCAAAGTGCCGATCTCGCAGCGAGTCCCCCCAGCGGAACTTACAGCACCTCCAGAACTCAGCGCTCCGGAAGCAGAAATTCCAGTAGCGATTGCGCCACCTGAGGAAACAGCCGTGCCTCTGCCTGAGCCAATCGTGGCCGAGCCAGAAATACCTGCGATCGCTGATGCTCCAGAAGTACCTTTGGATCTTGTAGCTCCCGAACCTCCGGAGCCAGTTGAGGTGACGCCCCCAGCACCGATCGAGCCTCCTGCCCCTGTCTTGTCCCCACAAGAGCAAATCCTCGCCTCGATTCAAGCGAAGGTAGCAGAAGTGACAATTCAGTACGCTGAGAATTTGGTGCAGTTGGTGCAAACGAACTTGGTTGGCAACCGCCTGACTGTAAAACTGAGCGATCGCTGGTACAACCTGCAAAACTCTCAGCAGGATCAGTTAGCCAGTGAAGTGCTAGCCAAGGCCAAAACCTTAGATTTCACCAAGCTAGAAATAACCGATGCTGAAGGCAAACTGCTAGCCCGTACACCTGTAGTCGGTTCAGGCATGGTGATTTTGCAACGGGGTAATCTAGCGACTGCCTCTTAAATTAACCTAATAGGCTAAGCACGCAACTTGTTAAGGAAACACGGCTCGGTAGGCTTGAACTTGTAGATCAATGCCTGTGATCGCTGTACCTACGACGACTGCATAGGCTCCTAGATCTAAGGCTTGGCGGGCCATTGTAGGTGAAGCGATACCACCCTCACAAATAACTGGAATCTTCAACTGTTGAACCATTTGAGTGAGCAAGTCGAAACCGGGGGGAGATTGCTGCTGGGTGGCGGTGGTGTAGCCGTAGAGCGTGGTTCCTACTAAGTCTGCTCCTGCTGCAACTGCGGCGATCGCGGCCTCTAATGTATCGACATCGGCCATCACGGGTTTGCCGAGTTCTTGGTGTATCCGAGCGATCAAATCAGTGATTGTCTCACCACCGGGGCGATCGCGCAAAGTCGCATCAATCGCGATGATGTCGGCTCCTGCCTCAGCGATCGCGGCAGCATGGTGAAATTGCGGCGTGATGTAAATGTCAAAACCGGGAATTTGTTGTTTCCAAAGGCCAATAATCGGGGCCGGAAGGCGTTGGCGTACAGCTGCTACATGCTGGGGGGTATCAATCCGGACGCCGACGGCTCCTTTGTTAATCGCTGCTTGAGCGATCGCGGCAATGACGTTGGGTTCGTGCAGGGGCGAGTCTACTGGAGCTTGGCAAGATACGATTAACCCATGACGCAAAGATGGAACCACATCGCTAGAAATAGCAGACATCGCCTCAACTGAGCCTGTGACTTTGTAACGTGATATTTGTAACGTGATAAATGTAGCGTGATAAATGACTTTTAGGGAGAAAACGCTGCTTCCAGAGCGGCTGGCGTAACCGATTCCATCAGGGCTGCTACCTTGTATAGCAATTGCTCCGGTTCAATCGGTTTCTTTAAACAATCGTCTGCGCCTGCTTCTAAATAGTGAGAATCGGTTTTGTCAGGACAGTGATTAGTTAAAACTAGAATTTTGAGAGCTTGAGTGGCGGGTGAAGTGCGTAAATAGTGCATCACTTCATAGCCATCCATCCCCGGCAGTTGCATGTCAGCGACCACCACAACTGGATGCAAAATTTCAATTTGCTTCACCGCCGTTGATCCATCCACGAGCCACACTACTTGGTAGCCTGCTGCGGTGAGCAGGTCGCAGATCAGCATGGCGCTCTCCTCATGGTTTTCGATCAAGACAATGCGGCCTTGCAAATTCCCTTGACTGGAATGCGTGGTGGGGACCTCTGTAGCGGCAGACGGCTGTTGAGCAGGAAGATGTACTGTGAACACCGAACCGATGCCGACTGTCGAATCAACATCGATCCAGCCGCCATGAAGTTCCACGAGCTGTTTGGTTAAAGCTAGCCCTAACCCGGTGCCCTCATACTTGCGTTGGTAGGAGGTATCAAGCTGCTGAAACTTTTGAAACAGTAAGGGACGTTGGTGCTCTGGAATGCCAATGCCTGTGTCTTCCACTTGAAGCACAGCTGTTTCGGCTTCGAGCCAAGCTCGCAGTGTGACTTGGCCGCCTTCTGGTGTGAACTTAATGGCGTTGCTGAGCAGGTTGAGCAATACTTGCTTCAGTCGCCGTTGGTCAGCGGTAAAGCGATCGCCTGCCGCCGAAATCCTGACTTCGCTAATCAGTGCAATGTCGTTAGACTCGGCTTTTTCTTGCAGCGTTTGCAAGCTTTGATTGACTAAATTGGTGAGAGAAAACTCGCTCAGATTTAAGGTGGCTTTCCCAGCTTCTACTTGGGACAAATCCAAAATGTCATTGATTAAAGCCAGCAGATGCTCGCCGCTATCGTGGATCGTTTGTAGATAATGGCGTTGGCGATCGCTCAAGTGCCCAAAGGACCAGCGTAACAAAGTCGCTGACATGCCAATGACACAGGTGAGTGGAGTGCGCAGCTCATGACTCATGGTGGCCACGAATTCGTTTCTAACTTGACTGGCGGCCTGGGCTACAGCCAAGGCATCATGTAGCTCTTGAGTCCGTTCAATCACCCGCTCTTCTAAAGTTTCCTTCTGTTGTTGCACCTGAGCATAGAGCTGGGCTTGGTCAATGGCGATCGCTAAGTGCTCAGCAATCCGCTGCAAAAATGTTTTTTCACTTTCCTGCCACTCTCTAGGCGCAAAGCACTGATGCGCGATCAACAATCCCCATAGCTCACCCTGCACCACAATGGGGGCCACCAACTTTGCTTGAATTTGATGCCGACGCAACAATTTCAACAGGCAGGGCGAAATGACATAGGTCGCTTCCACATCACTCACCGCTAGGGTGTAGCCTTGGCAATATTTTTCCTGGCAATTGGGAATCCCCACAAAGCAGTTTTCCTCTTCCGCCACATGCAGCACAGAAGAAATTTCTGCCGCAGCACGCGCTTCATAGGTAATGCACCCATAACCAGGCTGCAAGTGTTGCAGAGGCTCAGAGTCAAAGGGCGTTTGCGGGTTGGGCCTAACCGCTGCTAAATGAGCATCAAATTGATAAATGACTAAGCGATCGGCTTGCAGAAAGTGTCGGACTTGCTGCACTGCGGTTTCTAAAATGCTGGACAACTCCAAGCTTTGGCGCACTTGCGTAATCACCTGATTAAGTAAGCGCTCTTGCTCAACCTGCTGGCGCAGCGCTTCCTCGACGGGCTGGCAAACTGACACAAATGGGTAATCGCTGTTTAGCCCTGGTTTGGCTGTCCCAGCGATCGCCAATCGTTCCACTAGTTGCAACGTAAACTCACTTTGCAGCTTGGCATCGTTGGGGCGAAGCTGCTGACAAAGCTGCCCTAAGGTATCAGGAACATCAGACTGGTGACTAAACAGGGGGCGAAGTTGAAATAAAAACTCAGCGATCGCGGCTGGCTCAAAGGTTAAATTCACCTCGCAGGCAGCGGGTTCGGTTGATGGCCCGGAGTGCAACTCAGGCCCAGAATGAAGCCTGGACTGCACTCCGGGCTCCAACCCAGACTCAAGCCCAACCGCTTTGGCAGACAGCAGCGCACTAAACGGCTCTGATACCACCACCACAAATTGTTCTACTTCTAGATCTAGAGAACGGTTGGTGGCAGAGAGCACGGCTTCGGTCAGAACTGTAGCTGTAGCCTGAGGCGCGATCGCCAGAGCCGTCTGGTGCAGAAGGTCGCGTAGTTGGTTGAAGGTAGCACCAGGCAAAGTCCGACATACTGCTGAGGCTGGGAAACTAGGCATTTTCGGGGTTGTTCACACAAATTAGCTGCCTGACTCAGTCAAGGGAAACGCTGTAAGCTGGTACGATGCAGCATGGCTGGAACCGCACCCAAATAATTGAATACTCAGTAATTAAATTGCTTGATTAATGCTTGACTGCGATAGAGCGTCAAGCTTTTGAGTTAGTAAAGATGCGCGTCTGACATGACGATCAGCTACTAATCAGCATATCCTAATCAACTCCTCTCCAGATCCGTGGAGGAGCGGGAGTCCAGGGTCAGCAGTATTTGTCAGCAATATCTTAGAAACCCAAATTTAGAAATCCAAGTTCAGAAACCAAATTTAGAAACCCAGAAACTATGCATCGTTTAGCTGCTACGCCCGGCGGTTGGAATCCGCAAGTGGAAGGCGTGATTTTTATCGAGCAAACGCCCGCACCCGTTGTTTTTTTGACTGCGGCTGACACTGACATCCAGACAATGGCGCAAGCTCTACCGCAATTGCCCCCAGAGTTTCCAGCTATTCGTGTGGTGAACCTGTTGCAGCTACAGCAACAACTCACCATAGATACCTATGCTGAAGCGGTGTTGGAGTCCGCTCAGGTGATCGTCTTGCGCCTGTTGGGAGGTCGTTCTTATTGGTCCTACGGCTTTGAGGTGGTCAAAGATACGGTTCAGCGCACCAAGGCGACTCTGATTGTGTTGCCAGGAGACGATCGCCCTGACCCAGATTTGATCAGCCACTCAACAGTGCCTCTCACAGCAGTGAATCAATTCTGGCGGTACTTCACCGAAGGCGGTGTCACCAATCTGGTCAACGCCCTCAAGTTTGCGGTCAAAATCGGCCTCAACCAAGATTATGCTCCTGCACCGCCTAAAGCGATTCCTCAAATCGGCTTCTACCCCTGGCAGCCTTATTCTTACTCTTCATCCCCTCCCCTCCATCTTGCCTCTCACCCTACAGGAACGCTTGCAGCGCTAACCTCTCACCCCTCACCTGCAAAAGTAGGCTTATTGTTCTACCGGGCTCATTACCTTGCAGGCAACACAGCTCCGATTGATGCCTTGTGCCAAGCTTTAGCCGAGCGGGGGTTAGAGCCTGTGCCTATCTTTGTGCCATCGCTGCGCGACCCAGACTTGCAGACCGAGTTGTTGAAGTACTTCCAGACTCCAGATGCGGCTCCTATTCAGGTACTGCTTAATGCCACGAGTTTCTCGCTGGCTAAGTTGGAAACCGAGACTCCCAATCTAGAGCTTTGGCAACAGTTGGATGTGCCCGTGATCCAGGTGATCTTGAGTGGCGGCACGGTGGAGCAGTGGGAAACCGAGTACCGGGGATTGTCGCCCCGAGACACAGCGATGAATGTGGCCTTGCCAGAAGTCGATGGCCGCATTATTAGTCGTGCCGTGTCATTTAAAGCGATCCAGATTCGCAACCCCGATCTAGAAACAGATGTGGTGGGCTATCAGCCTGTACGCGATCGCATTGAGTTTGTGGCTGACCTAGCTGCCCATTGGGTTACGCTGCGGCAAACTCCACCCGCCCAGCGACGCATTGCTTTGATTCTCGCTAACTATCCCACCCGTAATGGCCGACTGGCGAATGGCGTGGGTTTAGACACCCCAACGAGCTGTGTCGAAATCCTCAAAGCATTGCAGCAAGCAGGCTATGACCTAGCAGATGTGCCCCAAAGCAGTGAGGAGCTGATTCAGCGTTTAACCGCTGGAGTCACTAACGACCCTGAAGGTTATGAATTACGCGCTGTGCATCAGAGCCTTGATTTAGCAGAGTACCAACAGTATTTTGCAGCTTTGCCTGCATCGGTCCAGCAGGGGATGCGCGATCGCTGGGGAGAACCGAGAGTAGACGGCTTAGCGTCAGAGCCCGAAAACCCAAGCGCCAAGCCTGCTGCTTTCCCTGTTTCTGGGTTGCAGCTCGGAAACGTTTTTGTCGGCATTCAACCTGCGCGGGGCTACGATTTGGACCCCGCCTTGAACTATCATGCTCCTGATTTAGAGCCGACTCACGGGTATTTAGCGTTCTACTACTGGCTGCGGCAGCACTTGCAAGCTCAGGCGATCGTGCATGTTGGCAAGCATGGCAACTTGGAGTGGCTACCAGGTAAGAGTCTCGCCTTGTCCCAGTCCTGTTATCCCGAAGTCGCCTTTGGCCCTTTACCGCACCTCTACCCGTTTATTGTGAATGACCCAGGGGAAGGAGCACAGGCCAAGCGGCGAGCGCAAGCTGTGATTCTCGATCACTTAACGCCCCCCATGACTCGGGCCGAACTTTATGGGCCACTGCAACAACTAGAACGGTTAATTGATGAATATTACGAAGCCCAAAGCTTAGACCCCACTCGCTTACCTGTCATTCGCGATCGCATCACGAATTTGGTGTTGCAAGAAAATCTCCATCAAGATTTAGGCATTGAGTTTAGCTCCACCTCAGCGCAGGCTCAATTGGCAGAATTTTTGACGCGAGCCGATGGTTATCTGTGTGAACTGAAGGAAGCTCAGATCAGAGATGGTCTGCACATTTTCGGGTGCTGTCCAGAAGGGCGGCAACTCAGAGATTTGATCGTGGCGATCGCGCGGCATCCTGGAACGGGTCGTATGGGTTTAACTCGCGCCTTAGCCCAAGATTGGGGTTTAGATCTTGATCCACTCATGGCTGATTTAGCCAGTCCGTTTGGGTTAGCACCAGAACTCCCAGCCGGAGACCATGCCCCTGTAGCTAGTTCCCTGCTGCCTGTGTATCTCCAGCCGCAGTTGTCTGCCTGTCGGACTTTGGGCGATGTGGTGGAATTCTTGGAACAACAAGCCGCTCTGCTAGTGGAGCAGGTAATGGATGCCTCTAGTGATGCCTCTATAGATACGCTTGCCTCTAGCGATCGCTCTCTCCCACCCCAAACCCAAGCAGAGATCACCTGGATTCGCACAGTTCTGCTGCCGAAGCTGCAACAAACCCCGCAAGAAATTACTCATTTATTGCAAGGTCTGTCAGGCCGTTACATTCCCAGTGGGCCATCAGGAGCCCCCACCCGTGGTCGCCCGGAAGTGCTACCGACGGGCCGCAATTTTTACTCGGTTGATATTCGGGCCATTCCTACCGAGAGCGCTTGGGATGTAGGGCGAAAGGCGGCAGAAGCGTTGATCGAGCGCTACACCCAGGAAAATGGTGAGTATCCTAAAACGCTGGGCTTGTCGATCTGGGGTACTTCCACCATGCGAACCGGAGGCGACGACATGGCAGAAGCGTTGGCCTTGCTGGGAGTCCAGCCGATTTGGGAAGGCCCTTCTCGCCGGATGGTGGATTTCGAGATTTTACCGCTGGCAATTCTGGGGCGACCGCGCGTGGATGTGACGTTGCGAGTGTCTGGATTTTTCCGCGATGCTTTTCCCAACTTGATCGATCTCTTCGATCAAGCTGTCACCGCTGTCGCTGCCTTGTCAGAACCAGCCGACCAAAACCCTTTAGCGGCTCAAGTCCAGCAGGAAACTCAACATTGGCAATCTGTGGGGCTGACGCCAGAACAGGCAGAACAGCGATCGCGTTATCGGGTCTTCGGTTCTAAACCGGGTGCCTATGGAGCGGGTTTGCAAGGCTTGATTGAAGCGCAAAATTGGACGGATGATCAGGATCTAGCGCGGGCCTACATCAACTGGAGCAGTTATGCCTACACCCGCAACGGCACAGGCCGCGCTGCCCCCGAAGCCTTTGAGCAACGGCTACAACAAATGCAGATCGTCCTACACAACCAAGACAACCGCGAACACGACCTGTTGGACTCGGATGATTATTACCAATTTCAAGGCGGCTTAACGGCGGCGGTGCGATCGCTCACTGGCAAGAATCCCCAAACTTATTTTGGCGACCATTCACTGCCCCAAAACCCTAAAATTCGCAAACTCCAAGAGGAAATCGCTCGTGTCTACCGATCGCGAGTGGTGAATCCCAAGTGGATCGAGGGAGTGATGCGGCATGGATATAAGGGAGCCTTTGAAATGGCGGCTACGATTGACTACTTGTTTGCCTACGATGCCACTGCTCACTGCGTCGAGGACCACATGTATCAGGGCGTGGCCAATGCCTATGTTTTGGATGAGCAAGTCCAAGCTTTTATTCAAGCAAAAAATCCCTGGGCCTTACGCGATATGGCAGAACGCTTGTTAGAAGCCCACCAGCGCGGATTGTGGCAACAAGTGCAACCGGAAACTTTAGATCAATTGCGTGCGATTGCCCATGAAGCAGAAGCGGTGATCGAGACTACCCTCTGATCTACGGATTCTTAGCTCGCGAGGTGGTTTTAGGTTAGTAACCGCCCTGCGAGCTTGCTTCTGGTACGGGGAGTGCGGTTACGGCTGAGTGGGAAGTTTGGGCATAGTTTTGTTGTACCGGAATCTCAATCCAGAATTCAGTGCCGTGCTGGGGTCGGGACTCGCAATGTAGGGTTCCTCTGTGTCGCTGCACCACAATCTGGTAGCTGATTGATAGTCCCAATCCTGTCCCTTGGCCCACGGGCTTGGTAGTAAAGAATGGATCGAATAGGCGCTGTTTGACTTCATGGGTCATGCCAGGACCATTATCAGCGATGCGAATGGCAACCCGATCCGGTGACACGAGTTCTGTGCGAATGCGAATTTGGCTAGGATGACTTTGAAGATTTGCTGCCGATCGCGTCTGGTTGTAGCTGTCTAAGGCATCGATCGCATTGCTGAGAATATTCATAAAGACTTGGTTGAGTTGCCCCGTATAGCACTCGACTAGCGGCAAGTCACCGTACTCTTTGACCACTGCAATGCCTGGATGTTCTGGCTTAGCTTTTAGCCGATTCTGCAAGATTAACAGCGTACTATCGATGCCTTCGTGAATATTGACGCGCTTCATGTCCGATTCATCGAGGCGAGAAAAGTTGCGGAGCGAAAGCACAATTTGGCGAATCCGCTGAGTGCCAACTTTCATCGAAGCCAGCATTTTAGGCAGATCAATTTGCAGAAAGTCTAGATCGATTGCGTCAGCATATTGCTGGACTTCCGCCGGAACTGAGGTAGAGTGCCGCTGGTAGCGATGAATCAGTTCTAATAAATCTTGCACATAGGTATGGGTGTACTCCAAATTGCCATGAATGAAGTTGACTGGGTTGTTGATTTCGTGCGCTACTCCCGCCACTAGTTGCCCCAAGCTGGACATTTTTTCAGTCTGGATCAGTTGGGATTGGGCTTGTTGGAGTTCTTCGATGGCTTGCTCTAGCTGTTGAGCGCGATCGCGTTCCCGTTCCTCCGATTGCCGTAGCGAGGCTTCGGCTTGCTTGCGATCGCTGATCTCACTTTCCAAACTTTCGTTGACCCGCACAAGTTCTGCCGTCCGCTCAGTCACCTTCTGTTCTAGAGAGCGGTAAAGCTCGGCCAACTGCGCCGCCATCTGATTAAACTCTTGCGCCAGTTTCTCAATTTCATCCCCAGTTGAGATATTTACCTGATGGTCTAAATTGCCCGCTCCGATTGTCGCCGCACCTACCTGGAGCTGATGGATAGAGCGAATGACAGGCAGCAAAATCAATAAAAATTGACCGACCAAGACCAAAACAATTAGCCCAATAATGGCGTAGGTAAAAGCTTGGGCTCCTTGCTTAAACTGTTGTCCAGCTTGCTGAGCCAGAACATCTTGCTGTTGAGCCGTATCAGTTAATAGAGCCAAATAAAAGTCGATGTCTTTACCAAAAGAGTCTAAGGCTCGTAAATCTTGCTGAATTTGATTTCCCTTGGCGGGTGTGTTGGTCAGGGTTCCTGCCAAGCGCACTAAGAAACGATGTCGCCGTCGCACGACAGGGATTTCTGCGGCCCCTGGCATAATGCGCTCCAACTCTTCCAAGCTGATCAAAAAGTTAGACATCGCCTTTTGGTAATCGGCCATGTCCGCCGCTGCTTGATCCGTCAGCAAGAAAGCCTTGAGCGCTAGTAGTTGCTCGCGTAAGGAAAGTTGCAGCTCTAAGGAAATGATCCGAGCTTGAATGGTTTTCTCCCGGCTCGCTTGGATCGACTGATCGGCTTGTTTAATCAGGAGGGTACTGCCGCTCATGAAGCTAGCCACCAACCCAGCCGCCACCAGCGATGAGCCAATAAACTTCTGCCAAATCTTCATTGTCTTGGACCAGAATTTGCCTCTAAGGTCTTTTGTAATTGTCGAATCGGCTCATAATCAGCATCCTCGACCAATGTATATCCCGCAGATTCAGCTCCTGTAACGTCTGCAAGGCCCTCAGGAGCATTAATCAGAGCTTTTTTAAGGCTAGAAACGATTTCCGGGGAAAGTTTCTTAGAGACAACAATCGGTGACATGGGAATGGGAGCGGATTCCCAAATGATCTGGTACTGGCTGGGGTCAAGCTTGCCAGATTTTTGCCGCTTTAGCAAAGAGGGTCTGCTGTCGGCGATCGCGTCTACCACGCCTGCTTCCAAATCCGCCTGCGCTTTGTCATGGTTGCCAGAATATTTGACGGTGGCAAAGTCTTGGTCTGGACGCAGACCTATTTTTTGGAAGTGAGCCATTGGCACCAAGTAACCAGAGGTGGAGGATCGGCTGACGAAGGCAAACCGCTTGCCTTTAAGATCGCTCAAGCTATCAATTCCAGCAGCTTTCCTAGCAATGATGACGCTGGTATAAGAAGGACGACCTGTGCTTTTTTCAATCGGAGCGACGATCGGCTCAACTTGAGGGTTTTGCTGTTGGGCCAGCACATAGGTTAAAGGCCCCAAATAGGCAACTTCTACCTTTTCCTGCACGAGCAGCTCAACCGCTTGCTCATAGCTCGGAGTAACTTGAAAGTAAATGGGATATCCCAGCGACTTTTCTAGATACTCTGCGAGAGATTCCAGTTGTTTTTCTTGTTCTTTAGGACTCAGAGCTGGAATTACCGCCACATCAATGACGTTGAACTCTTTGACTTCCCGATTGCTAGTTGTCGGTGGATTGGAGGCCGATGGGGTAGGGCGATCGCCAGATTCAGGCCCGCAACTCACACTGAGCAGCATCAGGAACAGTGCCAGGCTATAGCGAACCCAGGTGCGGCAGCTAAAACGAGTGAGAAAAGACAATGTAGCTGGCATGAGGTGGGGAGTTGGTTAATGTCTACGGTTTATTTTTATTCAACGGGCATCTCGTGCTTCGAGCCTGCCTACAACTATTCAGGAGACTACTCAGGAACAGAGGCAGCTTCAGCTTCACTAACGAGGAATGGGGCACTTTGGCTAATGGGGATTTCGATCCAAAACTCTGCTCCTGTCCCCGGTTGGGAGTTGCACCAAAGGGTTCCTCGATGTTTCTCCACAATGATTTGGTAGCTAATCGAGAGCCCTAAGCCGGTTCCCTGACCGACTGGCTTGGTTGTAAAAAACGGATCGAACAAACGTTGAACCACAAAAGCAGTCATACCAGGGCCGTTGTCTTGAATCCGCACAGTGACTCGCTCTGGATGTAAGACTTCAGTGCGGATTGTAATAGTGGGTGCAGGCTCTGTCAGACCCGATGCGATCGCTGCCTCGCTTTGACTATCCAAGGCATCAATGGCATTACTCAAGATGTTCATGAAGACCTGATTCAACTGTCCGGCGTAGCACTCTACTTGGGGTAAGTCGCCATATTGCTTAATCACCTCGATCCCTTGAGAGCCTGGTCGAACTTTGAAGCGGTTTTGCAGGATGAGTAAAGTGCTATCAATTCCTTCATGGATGTTGACAGGTTTCATCTCTGATTCGTCTAGCCGAGAGAAGTTGCGGAGCGATAGAACAATTTGGCGGATGCGATCGGCCCCGACTCTCATAGAGCTCAGCATCTTCGGCAGATCTGCAACTAAAAACTCAAAATCGTTGGTTTGGCGATGTTGCTGAATTTCTAACGCTGGCTCAGGATAATGCTGCTGATATAGATCAATGAGTTTTAGCAAATCCTGGGTGTATTCATTCGCGTAACTCAGGTTGCCGTAGATAAAATTCACAGGGTTATTGATCTCGTGGGCAATCCCTGCGACCAACTGGCCCAAACTCGACATTTTCTCAGTCTGAATTAACTGGGTTTGGGTGGTTCGCAGTTCTGCCAAGGCCTGGGTGAGCCGCTGAGCTTGGGCTTGAGCCGCAGCAGCAGTGGCTCGACTCTGAGCGTAAAGCTCGGCTTGATCGATCGCGATCGCTAACTGGTCGGCGACATCTTGCAGTAACTCCACTTCATCCGTACTCCAAGACCGAGAGCCGCTGTAATGCTCACAAACAATGGCTCCGATTTGTCCAGAATTGGTATAGATGGCGATCGCTAGCAAAGAAACCAGACCTAAATCCGTTAAAGCTTCTCGGCTCCTAGTGTCTAACTGAGGAGCCGTGGCAATGTTGTCAATCCACAGCGGGCTCAGCTTCAGCAAGATTTCCCCTAGCACTTCCACGGCGATCGTGGGGGGTGGCAAGGAGCGATGAGTCAGGTGAGGGGCAGAAACTTCATGGGCCAGTTTAAACCGAGCGGCTTCCTCGCTCTGGTTGTACCAAAGAAACTCACAGCGATCGATCTCGAAGAGATGGTGAATTTCCTGGACAGCAGTCCGCACAATGGTTTCTAGCTCTAGCGTGCTCCGGATTTGAATGGATAGGCGACGCTTCAGCAGTTCTTCTCGCTTGGTCAACTCTAGCAACTGATTTTTGGCTTGTTGCAGATGTTGATTGGTGTTCACCAGTTCGGCCATCGCCACTTCTAGTTCTCGCGACTTGCGCTCTAGCTGGCAGCTGTACTGGATGACCTGGGGCACTTCTGCTAGTAAGTCAAGGATTAAAGCTGAATCTCTCAAGTCAGATTCATCTACACCAAACCAGGGTTGGGGCTTGATCGAGCGTTCTGAGACATATAGCGACTGAAATTGCCCCGTGGGCAAAATCTCACCAATGCGGCAACTCTTCCAAACATGGTGATTCGGCTCAATCTGAATGAAACCACTAGGGGCAATCAAGGTTTGGCCATAGGCAGCGCAGCGAACTGGGTGGGTTTCAAAGGATTCAGCGGTTTCAACGGCTTGTTTCCATAGATAAACCTGGCTGTAAGCGGCTTCGACGGGATCGCTGGTGACTCGCTCTGCTCCGTACAGCGTTTTGAACCGTTGTACGAAAGCCTGGTTTGGCAGACTGTCGATGCTTTGGAAATAGCTCCAAGTAGCGTAGTGTCCTGCCATTGCTGCTGGGGTGATGCGTTGCAGTTCATCTTCGGTCACGCTCACCGCCATAATGGGAATTTCTGCCGCAGAAATCCCCGCTGCATGGTACTGCTGGTAAAATTCCACATTGCCGTTGCCGTTTAAAGTACTAAAAACGACATCGGGGCTAGCTTGTTTGATTTGCTCAATCACGGAGCGATAATCTGTGGTTTCTAAAGCGGGATAGGCTTCGCCCACAGTCGTGCCTCCCAGTTGCTTCAACCGCGCTTTGATAATTTTGTTCGCAACTCTGGGAAAGACGTAATCCATCCCCAGGAGATAAAAGCGGCGATGTTGATGCTGAAACAACCAATTAACGGCTGGCTCCACTTGCTGGTTGGGGCAGGCTCCGGTGTAAAAAATGTATTTGGAACACTCCAAACCTTCATACTGCACGGGGTACCAGAGCAAGCGATCGAATTCTTCTAAGACAGATAAGACCAACTTGCGTCCTGTGGAAGACCAACCCCCAAACAAAGTGACGACTTGCTCATTTTTTAGGAGCTTTCTAGCTTTTTGCTCAAAGACGTAAGGGTCAGAAGCGCTATCTTCCACCACAGGTACGATCGCTCGACCGAGCACGCCCCCGGCTTGGTTAATTTCAGCGATCGCCATTAAGGCAGCATCTTTCAGAGACGATTCGCTGATTGCCAGCGGCCCACTTAAAGAATGTAGGATTCCAACTCGGACGGTGCCATCTGAAGGATTCATCGTGCGCTGTGCTACCAAACTGCTCATAAACCTGACATGCCGAATTAGCCTGGCTCAAGGCGATCGCGCATGGTATGAACGACCTGTCGTTTAATTTGCAGAAATTCTGGGGTCAACTTCAGTTCCATATCCCGCTGCGTTGGCAAATCTATGCCAATTTCTGCCTTGATCTGCCCTGGATGGGCACTCATTACATAAATCCTTTGAGATAGAAAAATTGCTTCTTCTACGTCATGGGTAATCATCAAAACTGTGACGTGGGTTTGCTCCCAAAGATTGAGCACAAACTGCTGCATTTGCTCTTTGGTTTGGGCATCCAAAGCGCCAAATGGCTCATCCATCAGAAGAACGTCTGGTTCATTCGCTAAAGCCCGCGCGATCGCCACTCGTTGTTTCATCCCACCCGATAGCTGTTTAGGATAAGCTTTGGCAAATTGAGTTAGCCCAACTACGTCTAAATAATACGCTACCCGTTGCCTCCGTTCCGGTTTGGGTAGACGCTGCAACTTTAGCCCATAACCAATGTTTTGAGCGACGGTGAGCCAGGGAAATAGCGTGTAGCTTTGAAAAACTAAACCGCGATCGCGACCGGGGCCTTGCACTGCCACAGCATCCATCAGCACTTGCCCAGAGGTAGGTGGAACCAGCCCTGCCACAATATTCAGCAGGGTTGATTTACCGCAACCAGACTTGCCCACAATACAGACAAACTCATTGGGGCAAACGTGGAGGTTGATGTCTTGCAAGACTACCAGCGGCTGCCTCCGGCTCTGAAAGGTTTTGCTGAGGTGGTGGACCGCTAGTTTGGGTTGACCCATTGAGGTGGCTATGCCATCAACCCTGAAAGCGGTTTCAAGACTGGAATTCGGAGGTCTAGTAGACGGTGCCATTGCGAATTGCCTCAGGGTGAGCATGAGTCCGACCGATGGTAGTGCCTCAGACCCTCTATCTTCAGCATGCCCTTGGGCAATCTAGGCGTAACGGATGTAACCGAAGGGCTGTTGACCTAAACTTTTAGCCCTGAACTTTTAGCCAAGGCAGGTAGGTAAGCGATCGCTGCGCTTAGATGACTAATTCGGGCGTGCTAATTTTGGCAACATCCAAGGAATTTTTACCAAATTTTAACCAAAGTTATGACTAGAAAGCTATTTCAGGCTTGGTGTAGTCTCTGGAAAATTCGAGGTGAGATTTCTAAGCGTCTATATTTTTTGATGGTGCTTCTATCTATTTCAATACCTCTGTTAGGTTGGGCTTGCATCACTTACAGCGGTTGGGTAGATAATCAGTTTTTGCCAAGCCCGACTACTGTGTTAGCTCGCGGCTATACTTCACTACAAAGCGGAGAATTAGTTGCAGATCTAATCGCTAGTTTGTCAAGAGTAATTTGGGGCTTCTTGGCTTCAGCTATTCTTAGCATTCCTCTGGGGTTAATAATTGGTGCCTTCAAGAGTATGCAAGGGCTTCTAGAACCAATTTTGGGTTTACTTCGGTATATGCCGACTGCTGCTTTTATTCCTTTAATTATTTTATGGATCGGCATTGATGAGCCATCTAAAATCGCCATTATCTTTCTGGGCACCTTCTTCTATAACGTTTTGATGATTGCTGATGCCGTCAAGTTTATTCCGAGTGATTTAATTAAGGTTAGCTATACCTTGGGAGCCAAAGAAAAAGACATCTTCTTTGATGTGATTTTTCCAGCTACGCTACCTCATATTATTGATACTCTCAGGATTAATATCGCGACGGCCTGGAATTTTGTTGTGATTGCCGAGTTGATTGCAGCCAGCTCAGGTCTAGGTTATCGGATTTTAATGGCTCAAAGAGCTTACCAAACCGATGCCATTTTTGTAGGGATTATTGTAATTGGTTTGGTAGGCTTACTAATAGATTTTAGCTTCAAGTCACTCTTTAACTTAGTCGTACCTTGGGCGACTGATAAAAATCATTAAAAGCCATTAGTTGGATGAGTGCGATCGCATTAAGCACCCACCAAACTTGCTGATTGATTTAGCTCAAAATGACTTCACTAGAGAATCATCATAGATTTTATTAACATCCACTACAGTGGGAGTTAGGTTCATATCCTTGGCAGTTTTGGCTGCGAACTTCAGGCTGTCAAAGACGTTTCTAGGATGTTGAGGGTTAAAGACAATGTTCTTGTTATCTTCAATGCCGAATAATTTGACTCCCCCCACTTGCTGTGCGGCTTCTTCCGGAGTAACGTTGAGCCGCTTGGCTACAATGGCGATCGCTTTTTCATCTTTCTGCTGGACTAGCTTTACTGCTTTATCGATCGCTTTCATGTAGGCTAAAATTTCAGCTCTCTTGGTTTGAATTACCTTTTCTTTGGCAATTAAACCATCAGGAACAATATTGCTATCTTTGCTGGTAAACAGAATCTTGCCGCCGCCTTGCTTTGCTGCCTTAGCCATCCAAGGATCATAAGTTACGGCAATATCAACTTTTTTTGCGGCAAATGAAGCAGCAGCATTAGCGGCTGAAGTATCAACAATCTTGATGTCTTTCTCTGTTAACCCACCTTCTTCTAAATAGCGTCGTAGCAGTAACACTTCAAACAAAAGGTTTTCCCGAGCTACGGTTTTACCCTTTAAATCAGAGGGTTGACTAATGTCACGACCAATAATGCCATCAGAGCCATCTGAATAGTCAAAGAGCATTAATAATTTGATGGAAGCGTCGCGCTGAGCCAACGGCACTAAGTCAGGAACTCCCGTCAAAGCTAGATCAACTTTGTTGGCTAATAAAGCAGTATTAGGGTCGCTTTGGGTGGGGAAGAAAACCTCCTTAACTTCAATCCCCTCTGCTTTAAACAGATTCAAATCTGTCGCGACATATTGGGCAGCAAATCCTGGCCAAGGAGGAACCCCAACAATCAAAGGCTGATTAGTAACAGAATTGGTTTGAGGTTGGGAGCTACAAGCAATTGGCAAGCACAAAGCCAATGAAAATAAAAAGAATAGAAAGCCTGTTCGATAGCGATTAAGCATACTTCTGAACATACTTAATTCCTGGTAAGTACCTGAACTTAGTTAAGCATCATCCTGCTTCCGGACTGTGTGATCCTTAAGCAGTTGTGGCTGGCTGGTTTGCTCTAAGTTTATCTAAGCTATTGTTTAACTGATTCAGTGCTTGTCCCTATGGGGTGGATCAATGACAGAACATCAGCACGACTCTGATCAAGACTCATCTGCCTATGCAATGGAATTCTGTCGAGATCCGGAAGTCGCCAAACTGGATATCTTGGCGATCGCTGAGACTGTGCGAGATGCGGGAAACCTGCATGTCCTTAAAGCCACACCTAACACCTGTTTCTGGGGCTTTTTTGATCAGTCTTTGCCTCCAGTCCTCACGATCAACTCTGGGGACATTGTTTATGTGGAAGCCTTGACTCATCAAGCGGGAGGAGCACCCGATTTGATGATGGACCAAGGCGTGCGGGATGTCTACGAACAAGTCAGCGATCGCGGTCCAGGCTTACACATCATGACAGGTCCGATCGCGGTGAAGGATGCTGAGCCAGGAGACACACTAGTCGTCAGAATTTTGAAGACCACGCCGCGTCTGCCTTATGGAGCTAACATTGCTGCTCATTGGGGCTACCTCTACAACAGCTTCCGCAAAGAGCGCATTACTGTTTACAAATTAGATACTGAATCGGGATTGGCCCAACCTGCCTTTGCCTACGACTTCAAAGAGCGCCCATTGTATAACCAGCCGGGATTGATAGTGCCGCCCGCAGCCACCCACCGCGAGCCGATCAAAACCCATGTTGCTATTCCTCTACGACCTCACTTCGGCATTATGGGGGTGGCTCCTCCGCAGAAGGGTCGCGTCAATAGCGTCCCCCCTGGACCTTTTGGTGGCAACATCGATAACTGGCGCATGGGAGCAGGAGCTACGGTTTACTATCCCGTGTTTACGACCGGAGCCAATTTCTTTGTTGGGGACCCTCACATGGGGCAAGGAGATGGCGAAATTTCAGGCACCGCGATCGAAGCATCGATGAATGCCTGGCTGCAAATCTCGCTCTTGAAAGACTTTCCCATCGGCAGCCCTCTCCTGGAAACTCAATCTCACTGGATTACCCACGGCTTTCACGATGATCTCAACCAAGCGGTGCTCCAGTGTGCCGATCAAATGCTGGACTTCTTACAAACCAAGCGTAAGATGAGTGCTGACGAAGCTTATGCCCTCATGTCAGTTGCAGTAGACTTCGGCATCACTCAAGTAGTGAATCAGCGACGAGGCTGTCACGCTGCACTTCCTAAACAGTTATTTTTACCAGCACCTTATCTACCTGAAGTTTAAGTTAGAGGCTCGCGCTGCATAAAAACTCGAAGCATTTTCTAAATTGTTTTTTAGAACACACTTTGGGGAACGCTGAGAGGCGAAGAAGGCCGTAAAACGTCGAAAAGACGCAAAAAACTTGTCGAAATTGGAGTTTCCCTGTGCTCGAATATATCACTTTGCCCAATACACTACCTCCTGTTGCGCCTTACTCTCATGCAGTTCGAGCGGGTGACTTTCTGTTTGTCACAGGTCAATTATCTGAAGACCCTGAAACTGGAGAGATTGTGCGAGGTCCGATCGCGGAGCAAACTAAGCAAGTCATGGAGAATCTAAAATTAGTTTTGCAGCATGCTGGTACAGGTCTAGACAAAGTGGTAATGAGTCGGATTTTTATTACTGATTTTCGTGAATATCAAACTGTCAATGAAATTTATTCGGCTTACTTTCCAGCTAATCGCTTACCGAGCCGAACCACAGTCGGAGTGATTGGATTGGCAGGGTTAGGTGATGTGGAAATTGATTTAATTGTTTATTGCGGTGATTAGGTAGCGATGGCGGGTTGGAGCGGTAACTTGAGGCAAAATTCTGCTCCTCGGCCTGATTGTAAGACACACCAAAGTGCCCCTTGATGATTTTCTGTCACAATCTGCTGGCTGAGAGCAAGCCCGATTCCAGTTCCTTTTCCCATCGGTTTAGTGGTAACAAAAGGTTCAAAGAGTCGGGCTTTTACTTCATCGCTGATCCCAGGACCGTTATCAGCAATCGAAACAGTGATTGTGCTTGTATCTTCTGCTTTGGTGCGAATAGTAATTCTGGGGAGTAGGCAAGAATTGTCGATGCAATTCTGAGTAGTGCGATCGCTACTTCTCAAAGCATCAATAGCATTGCTCAAAAGATGCATAAAAACTTGATTAATTTGACCTAGATGACATTCAATCAAAGGTAAATCGCTGTACTCTTTGATGATTTGAATTCCTGGAAAGCCACCTGCTGGCTTCAGTCGATGCTGCAAGAGTAACAATGTGTTGTCGAGGCTCTGATGAATATTGACTCGTCGCATGCGGGCGTCATCGGGCCGCGAAAAGCTGCGTAAAGACAAAACAATGGCTTGGATTCGCTTAACCCCAACCGCCAGTGAAGTTAAAACCTTGGGAAGATCCTGAACTAAGAATTCGAGGTCAGCCAGTTTGATTTGTTGTTGAATCTCTAGCTCAGGTTGCGGGTGGTACTTTTGGTAGAGCGCTAATAGATTGAGTAAATTGTGGCTATACTCCCTCACATGCCCCAAATTGCCATAGATGAAGTTGACAGGATTGTTAATTTCTTGAGCAATGCCTGTCACTAATTGACCCAAGCTAGACATTTTCTCAGTTTGAATCAGTTGCGCCTGGGTTTGTTTCAGCTCAACTAACATCGTTTCCAGTTGCTGCGCTTGTTGTTGCGCCCCTGCCGTAGCTGCCTCGCGCTGCTGAAACAATTCTGCGTGACTTAAATCAATAGCTAGTTGTTCGGCTTCGCTCTCTGTTTGATATTGGCTCACGACTGCATCTAAGGTTTCTAGGAGCCTGGTAGAAGCAGCGCTCAGAATCGCTTGCAAATGCGGATTCTCTAGAGTTAGTTCTGCTTCTGGAGCCGTCGCGATCGCTCGCACCTGATAAATGTAGTCGCGGACTTGTTGGTCCAGATTCAACGGCGGCTCAAAATACATCGCTTGCAGAGCCGGAGACAAACGACCTGGCAGTTTCAAGCTGGCATCTCCTTTTAGCAACCCTTGATGAGACTGCTCCATCAACGCGATCGCCGATAGTAAGACAGACTGCAACCGAGTCCGCTCAGCGTCATCACGACTGCAAACTAGTTGCAAAGCGAACAAAGCTGTCCGTTGAGAGAGCATTCGCTGGCGACCGCTTACATTCACCACTGCCGCATTAATCTCTCGGCTGGTATTAAGCTGCTCTAAATCGAAACTGTTGCCAAAACTGAACACAGACAATAACTCCAAATGAAGTAACTTGTGAGAAACATCACGATTCACAGATGCATTATTCATGACCTTTCTGCACTCAATTACCTCTGTGAAACGATGGGCCTAGGCTAAACAGTTTGAGCACCTTAATTCCACCGAAAAGGTGATTAGAACCAATGGTAAAAACTTACTACTTGTTACCTCTGTGACCCAATGGTGAGCTTTTTGGTCCTACCTTAGAGATGACAGGCAGCGAAGAGCCAAATGTGTTTTTGAATACTAAAACTATGAACTGAATAATCCGACAGTATCGTGTCTTTTTATACTTGATTGCACTAACTTTGTGATCAAACTAAGAATTCTGGTGGCGATGGCGGTCATCCGGATGAATTTAATACTGAAGTAGAAAAATTTGCAAGATTGCTGAGCTTGAGGTTCAACAAATCCTCACAAAAGTAGCGGTGAATAAACAGCTTTGTTGATCCCTCTATTGTCAAGTTGGTTTTGACTGCTAATATGTGGGGATCAGTTCCCTTTGTGGTCAGATTGGCATGAAGTTAATGCAGCCCGTACCGCAAGAAGTGATGCAGCAAATTGCTGAGTACTTCAGTATCTTGAGTGAGCCAATGCGTCTACGAATCTTGAACTTGTTGCGCGATGGTGAGAAATGCGTACAAGATTTGGTCGAGGCTACGGAAACTAGTCAAGCTAATGTTTCTAAGCACCTAAAGGTGATGCTGCAAGCGGGGATCTTGAGCCGACGGACTGAGGGAACTTCGGCCTACTACAGCATCGAAGATGACCTGATTTTTGAGCTTTGTAACTTAGTTTGCGATCGCCTCGCCACTCGGATTGAGCAACAAGCTCACTACTTCCGCACCTTTGGTCTAGCTGAGCAGTCCATCAGCGTCAGCACTCCCGAACATTAGGCCAAAACACGAAATCAGAGCACTAGAGTGGAAAGTCTCTGGCAAAGCTTTGGCGAGTAAAGGGTTGATCTAGGAGTAAGCCTTCACCCCCTAGTGTTTCTAGCAGTTCGCCATTCACGGAGAGCCAAACCTTAGCATCCGGCTGGAGACTGGTAGCGGTGTAAAGGACTTGCGCCACTCGACCCGTCATGGAGGCACTGCCGCCCCCTTGAGTAAACTCTTCTGAGAAGTCAATATGAATACCGTCTGGTTCCACGGTTAGGCTGCGAAGTTTCGTGCCTTGAGGCAGGGTCGTGGCGATCGCGGTATCTTTCCCCTTAGGGCCAGCCAATAATTCAGCAAAGGCAGCTTTCAGAGCGGCTTCTGGCTGCAAGTCAGTCTGTAAAGCTGTCTGATTGGGTACAGTTTCTAGTCCTTTACCTGTGTCTTGAAGCCAATAAGGGCGGGCTAATTCTTCCTGAGCAGGCTGAGCGGCTTGGGTTTGCGGCGGTTTGGTAGTGGAAAAATCTGTAGGGTTGGTGGCATTGGGAACCCGGCTGGCGAAGTCCGGTTGAGAGGATTGCCAAGCCAGCCAGGCGGCTCCTCCCCCTGCCGCCATAATCAAGGCTGACAAGCCCGCAATTAGACTGACAGAAACTGGACGGGTCCGAGATTGGTCTTCCATAGGAAGCTCCTGTTGAAAGGTTAGTAGTGTGGTAAATGCACTACCAAAGCCGATGACGGTAACAACCCACCAAAGTCAGATGGTGAAGTCCGAGTGACTACAAAAGCATACCCAAGTTTTTCGCCCAATCTCTAGTTTGATGGGGTGGCAGGAGAAGCTGGAGGTGTTTCAGCGCGGACAAAAGCGACAATATCGATCTGTTGCTCTGGCACTATCTTTAATTGTAGGACTCGTGCCGTTACTGCTGGCCCAGCTAATTGGTCAAGGTCAAACCGCTCCGTGACTCCCTTGGCGATCGGGTCGAGGATTTCCTGGGGCACTGCTTCCCCATTCACACTAATGCGTGGCTCCACCAACTGCAATCGCTTCCCAGCTACAACTGCTAGACCCGACTCGACGGTAATCTGCAAGCGATCGCTTTGCCCCTGTTCTTGCAGCTCCGCCTTGGCCCGAATGCGATTGTTGGGCAGCAACTCCACTTGTGGGTTGAGAAAATCGTAGCGTTGTACTTGCTGAGCTTCAGAGTCCTCTAAGGCGCTAGCCCCCAAATCCCGCAAACGTTTGGTCACTGTAGGAGAACTGAGGGCGCGATTAATATCTGCTTGGGTCAGAACTAGATGCACCCCTGCTTGCAAAGGGCGATCGAGCTTCAGACCTTTGCCGCCCCGAGGGTTGATGTCAATCGGATCGGTTTCAACGTCTAATGCCGCAATCCGAAATTCTGGTAACGGAAACAAGCCTCGACCCGCAATCCTCACCTTTTCTGCCTTGCCCTGGACAATTTGGTAACTGGGGGCGTTATCAACTCGTACCTGCAACTGCTCCACCGACTCAAATTGCGATCGCACTGCATTTTCAGCCACGCGATCGAGCACTAAGCCTGCGGGTGAAACCAGAGCAATCAGGCTCGACAGAAAAATGGTGAGGAATTCCATAACAAGTCCGGAGTTGAGGAGGTGCGACCGACCTAACCCCCAGCCCCTTCCCTCCTAAGGAAGGAGAGCCAGAGTCAAAGCCCCTCTCCGCGTCGGGGAGGGGTTGGGGAGGGGTCTTGCTAGGAGCAGGCGGCGTTTACCCATTGCTGGAGAGTAGACACCACTTCGGTGAGTGGGAGTTCCTGAACTGATTTGGTTGCCCGTTGCACCACTTCCACCTTGCCGTCTTTGAGTGACTTGCCTGTGACGATGCGGTAAGGAATGCCAATCAAGTCAGCATCTTTGAATTTGACCCCAGCTCGCTCATTCCGGTCATCCAGTAAGGTGTCAATGCCTGCTTGGTTCAACTCGGAGTAAAGCGTTTCAGCCGCTTTCACTTGCTCGGCATCATTCACGTTAGGAATCACCACGATCGCTTGGTAAGGGGCGATCGCCACAGGCCAAATAATGCCATCTTTGTCGTAGGATTGCTCCACCGCAGCTTGCGCCACACGAGAAACGCCCACGCCATAGCATCCCATGATTAACGGTGCTTCTTCGCCTTGCTCGTTGGTGTAAGTAGCTCCCATCGCCTTGGAATATTTGGTGCCCAGTTGGAAGATATGACCCGCCTCGATGCCACGAGCGCTTTGCAGCGTTTGGCTAGGGTCATGCACCGCGCGATCGCCGAGTTTGGCTTTCCGCAAATCAACTACAAGTTTCGGCAACTGGAACTGGTCGCCCCAATTGGCCCCCACCACGTGATAACCCGACTCATTGGCTCCAGTGACAAAGTTCTTGAGGTCAACTGCTGTTTGGTCTACTAACTGCTTAAACTCCAAGATTGTTTTCTTTTGTTGCAAAAGCGACCGTAGTTGAGAAATTTGAGTTTTTAATCCTCCTTCTTCAGAGAAAGCATCATTTTCCTCAGAGGTTAATTCTTTTTTGGCACTCAACTCTTTAAGGTACGCTTCAACAGCTTTATTGATCTCGTCTAAGGCGTGGCTAGGGTCTGTAAGATTTGCTGTTGAAGGTATGTGCTTCCAGACTTTGTTCGCTTGACCTATAGCTTTCAGTGAGAAAACTCCCTTTAAATCTTCAGAGGATTCAAGTTTTACTTGATCTGAAAAGTACTTACTCCAATCTATTTGAGGTGCTATGTAACCGACAGGTAAAGGCTCTAACCCTGAAGTGACTCGCACTTTGGTCTCCAAAGGCTGTAAGGAGACAATTGTTACGTCACCTTTCAATCTTGAAAGCTCATTTTGTAGCTTGACCTCGTTTACTTCTTGATCGCCACGGATGGAAACTAGAACGATCCATCTGAATTCAAGAAAAACGCCCTTCTGCCGATATCGAACGTCGTACAAAACGTTCTTGACAATTTGGGTGGGGGAGCACTTGAGAAACTGGCAGAGCTTTTCGATCGTGTCAGTACCCGGAGTTTCGCGCTTCTCGTAGGTTGGGAAAGCCGAGGGTTCAGCATCCACAGGCAGCGACACTGCTTTCTCCACATTGGCGGCGTACTTGCCATCCTCGGTGTAGAGCACTTCGTCTTCGCCCGCTTCCGCCAGAATCATAAATTCCTGGGAGCCAGAACCCCCAATTGCGCCAGAGTCTGCTTCTACCGCGCGAAACGCCAACCCACAGCGCCGGAACATATTGCTATAAGCCTGGTGCATGGCTTGATAGGTTTCTTTCAGGCTTTCTTCTGTGGCGTGGAAAGAATAACCATCCTTCATGATGAACTCGCGCCCCCGCATCAAGCCAAAGCGAGGCCGAATTTCATCGCGGAATTTGGTCTGGATTTGATAGAGGTGGGTGGGCAGTTGCCGATAGGAGCGAATCATCTCGCGAGCCACCGTCGTAATCACTTCTTCGTGAGTGGGGCCGAGTCCCATCTCCCGCTCTTGGCGATCGACCAGCGAAAACATGATGCCTTCGGCCTTGGTGTAGGTATCCCAACGACCTGACTCTTGCCACAATTCGGCAGGTTGCAACTGCGGCAGTAAGCATTCCTGTGCTCCTGCTGCGTTCATTTCTTCGCGCACAATTTGGGAGACTTTTTGCAGCACTCGCCACATCAGCGGCAAATAGGCATAGACTCCGCTACCAATCCGCCGGATGTATCCTGCCCGCAACAACAATTTATGACTGGGGATTTCCGCTTCCGCTGGATCTTCCCGCAGTGTGACAAAGAGCATTTGAGACAGGCGCATAGGTTCCCCTTTCAGACCGGAGATTATTATCTCATAACCGCTCAGACGTAGCTGCCCTCTAAGCAAAAGCGATAACAAACGGCGATCGCAGAATCAGCAGTACCATTCATCGGGCAGGCGTGAGTGGCACAAACGGCACAGTTGGCTTGGGTGGGCAAAATCAAGTCGGTGGCTGGATAAAGGCTAATCCCTTGTCTAATAAAGGCTTGCGCTTCCAACTCAGCGATCGTGTTGCAAATTAAAATTGCCTGAGTGATGCCTAGCGCCGTTCTATCCGCATTGATTTGGCGGAGCGTTTGGCTAAAACTTTGGCTGTCCTCACGGACTATAACCAACACCTTCTGCGGCAAGCTTTGAAAACCTGCAGGCTTGGTTTCAGAGAAATAATCTTTGTATTGTAGGGAGACGGTGCCGTCCGGGTAGCGCAGCGTGCGGATATAGCGCAGAAACGGGATGGAGAACTGCCCTGTTGCATCTAAGGCGTACCACCAAGACTTGTGCGAGGCTTCGTAGGACAGGTGCAAAATTTCCTGTGCTTGCTGCGGCCCGAATCCGACTTTTGTTAAAAGCGCGATCGCCTGAGCTAGAGAAACGTTGTGAGCTAGTGTCAGGGTTTCTGACTCGCATTTGGAGTGTTTGCTCTGACTCGTTTTAGTTTGGTGGCGATAGGGACTATGGCACGATTCAGCTTCCCTTGAAGGCGTTGCAGGGGGAGAATCTGCCAAGACACATTTCACCGCCTCAAAGTGAACCACCGCATCCGCAGTTTGTTGATCCTGCAAGGGAATCCCAATTTCTGCGCTGACTTCACCAATCTCGTGGGGTTGCGCGATCGCAGGCAAACAGTTCGTCAGCAGCGATTTGAGAACTTGTGGATCAGCGATCGCCAAGGCAATCTGGATTTGGTCATGGAGTGGCGTGGCGGATAGATGCTCAGAAACAGGATAAAACAGAGGGTGATTTGGCATGGCGAGAAACCCAACTCTGCGATCGCTGACAAGCCTGAGCGCTTTCCCCTCAGAATCAACCTGTCGTAGTTAAACCTCTAAGTATCTCTAACTCCAAAATAGAAGTTCGCTTTTGCCTGGATTGTCTTAAGAAATCAGGTCAGAGCCAATAAGGGCGATCGCCAGCCAATCCTTCCCTGAAAATCCTTTCTTGAAAACCCTTCCTTGAAATCAGTACTTGAGTCGCAATGACCAGCAACCCAACGCTCCTAGTAACAGCAAACTCATGACCGAAGTCGGCTCAGGAATAGAATTAGGGTCAGTGCCACCTGGGGGAGTGAGAACTGGCGGTTCGGATGGAGTACCGGGACCAGAATCTGGATCGGTGGAGCTAGTTTCAAAAAATGCGAGTCCTGAGACGCGAGTAAAGCCTGTATTCCCAACCAAAGTCGCTGCCGCAGTTTGCGGATTTAAGGTGTACAGGGCGTTATTCACGGCAGCGTAGAGGGTGCCGTTGGGAGCAAAAGTTAAGCCTGCTACGAAAGAACTGTCTAAGCCCGGATCACCAATGAAGGTGCTGGCTCCTGTCGCGGGGTCAATCGTATATAAATCTACTTGGTTTTGGCTAAGACCAAAGAGCACGCCAGTGGGGTCAAAGGCCAAACCATCCAGGCTGGGAGTCAAGCTGTCGCGAGGTGTAATTTGAGTAGAGCTAAGTCCCGCAAGATTAAAGCTAAACAACGTTCCGGTGGGTCCAAAGCTGCTAGTTAAGAAACCAGTGCCATCTTTGCGAAAGGCCAACTCTCCTTCCCCATCTTCTTTAATGCCAGCATCAAAGGTGTTGAGAGTCTTGGCGGTCAAAGGATCGAGTTGCAGAATCGTACCGCTCACTTGATCGTAGGTATAGAGATTGTTGCCGTGGGTGGCTAAACCAAAAGGAGAGGCTCCTAAAGCTAATTGGCTAACCAGAGTACCTTGACCCGAATCGGGGTCAATTTGAATCAGCTCGGAATTCAGAGTTGTGCCGTACAGAGTTAAGGCTTGGGCTGGAGCTGCCATCGCTAAGGCGATCGCTGTTGTGCCGATCGCACCTATTAGTAATTGATTTGGCCAATTCATTGCATTTCTGCCTCCAGCTACCCTGTAATGGGATGCTCACCGTAACTGACTGTCGGCTGGCTGAAGCGTTTCCAGCTCAACTCTTTTAACAGTGATGACAATGAGCGATCGCCCTCTTTAATTAACGCTGGTTCCGCAAAATTTGCCAGTAGCAGTCAACACAAGCGCAGCTTAACAGTGCGCCAAGCAGACCGTTAAACGGGGCGCTAAATAAAAAGGTCTGATAGCGCAGGAGCGAGAGAAACCTCTCATGCTACCTGAAACTATCAGACCCTAGGTTGTACAGATCTAGCGATTCGTTAAAGTTGACGAATGAATCGCTTATTTGGTTTCCGAGAACTCAGCGTCGATCACGTCATCGTCACCACCGCCACCAGTTGGACCACCAGTGGGGCCAGCATCAGGACCAGGTGCTCCAGTTGCCCCATCAGGAGCTGCACCGCCACCCGCTTGCTGGTAGATGTTGCTACCAATGCTGTAGAGAGCTTGTTGCAATTCAGTCGTGAGTGACTTCATGCGATCGTAATCTTCCTGGCTGGAAGCTTCCTTCAGGTCTTTGATCAAACCTTCAACCTTGGTCTTGTCGCCTGCAGGAACTTTGTCGCCTAGCTCACCCATTTGCTTCTCAGCTTGGTAAGCCAAGGAGTCAGCTTGGTTCTTAAGGTCAATCCTCTCACGCCGCTCTTGGTCAGCTGCTGCGTTTTGCTCAGCTTCGCGGACCATGCGCTCGACATCATCCTTGGGTAGAGTAGAAGCCCCAGTGATGCTGATCGACTGTTCCTTGCCAGTACCCTTGTCCTTAGCACGAACATTCAAGATACCGTTGGCATCAATGTCGAAGGTGACTTCGATTTGAGGCACGCCACGAGGAGCCGCAGGAATACCATCTAGACGGAACACACCCAAGTCTTTGTTGTCGTTGGCCATTTCCCGCTCACCTTGCAGGACGTGGATTTCGACGTTGGTTTGACCATCTACCGCAGTTGAGAAGACTTCGGACTTCTTGGTAGGGATGGTGGTGTTGCGAGGAATAATCTTGGTCATCACACCGCCCAAGGTTTCCACACCCAGAGACAGGGGAGTCACGTCGAGGAGCAAGATGTCCTTGACTTCACCTGCAAGTACACCTGCTTGAATGGCTGCACCAACCGCTACGACTTCATCAGGGTTAACGGTCTGGTTGGGGTCTTTGCCCAGCACGCGCTTCACAATTTCTTGTACCGCAGGAATCCGGGTAGAACCACCCACGAGTACCACTTCGTCGATCGCGCTCTTGTCGAGTTTGGAGTCACGCAGAGCAGCTTCCACAGGGATGCGGCAGCGATCGATCAAGTCTGCACACAGCTCTTCAAACTTGGCGCGAGTTAAGGTTGTGTCAAGGTGCTTCGGACCGTCTTGAGTCGCGGTGATGAAGGGCAGGTTGATTTCAGCTTGAGTAACGCTAGACAGCTCAATTTTGGCTTTCTCAGCGGCTTCAGTCAGTCGCTGCAGAGCTTGCTTGTCTTTACGGAGGTCGATGCCTTCAGCGCTACGGAATTGGTCAGCGAGCCAATCCACAATCTTCTTGTCGAAGTCGTCACCACCTAAGTGAGTATCACCAGAGGTCGCTAGTACTTCAAAGACACCATCACCGACTTCTAGGATGGAAACGTCGAAGGTACCACCACCCAAGTCAAAGACGAGAACGGTTTCATTGCTCTTGCGATCGAGACCGTAAGCCAAGGAAGCAGCCGTCGGCTCGTTGATGATCCGTAGCACTTCCACCCCAGCGATTTTGCCAGCATCTTTGGTAGCTTGGCGCTGGGAGTCGTTGAAGTAAGCCGGAACGGTGATTACTGCTTGAGTGACTGTGTCACCTAAGTACTTGCTGGCATCCTCGATCAGCTTCCGCAAAACTTGAGCAGAAATTTCTTCAGGCGCAAACTGCTTGCCCTGAGCGGGGGAGTCGATCTTAACGTTGCCGTTACCGTTGAGGACTTTGTAGGAAACTTCGGTGAGTTCGTTTGATACTTCGTCAAAGCGACGACCGATAAACCGCTTCACTGAGTAGAAGGTGTTTTCGGGGTTCATCACGGCTTGACGCTTAGCGATTTGACCCACGAGGCGATCGCCATTCTTTGCAAAGGCGACAACCGATGGGGTGGTGCGGAAGCCTTCTGCATTCGCAATCACAGTAGGCTTGCCACCCTCCATCACCGCAACACACGAGTTTGTCGTGCCTAAATCAATACCAACAACTTTTGCCATAAAATTCTCCGGCTCTATTCAATTCAATACAAAAGACTTAGCGATTTCAGAGGCCAAGTTTGGTCAGAGGTGGGGCAGGGTGAGACCTGAACTGGAGTTTTGTCGGCAGCTAAGCTACTGTGTGACGCCAGACCAGGCTAACCGCACTAATCTCTATACTGCTTGTCCTTGGCCTTTCTCTTGAAGGGGTATTTACCGAACCTGGATGGTCGGTTCTAGAGAGATGGCTTCGTTTCTGCCCCTTTTTAGGAAAAGAATCCGAGCCTTGGGGGCACTCGCCCCCAAACCCCCGCCTGAGGGACGGCTGCGTCCCCCAGACCCCCTCCAGAAGAGGTTTTAAGGTAGTCTGAAGGTTACTGTTTAGGCAGTAGGGTTTTCAGACCAGACATCTGAGGTGAGTTCAAGGATGCTTTCAGCCACCGGGGCTTGAGTGGAAGCTGAAGTTGGAACGGTTTCGGTAGTCTCAGGGGCTGCTGTTAAGGAAGTAGCGGATTCGGTGGTGCTTAGGTTGAGTTTTACAACCGCTTTTTCAGGGGCTACTTTTGGCAAGGTGAGGGTGAGAATGCCGTCTTTGAGTTCTGCCTGAACTTGGTCATTCTGCACAGGCACTCCCAGAGGGATTACGCGGCGGAAGTTGCCGTAGCGAAACTCAGAACGGAAGTGGCCTTGCTCGTCAGTTTTCTGCTCGGACCGATATTCGCCTTGAATGGCGACTGCATCTCGGCTGACTTGCACGTCTAGATGCTCTGCGTCTACGCCAGGAACTTCGGCGCGTAGGACTAGTGCGGCTCCGATATCGTTGATTTCGATCGCGGGCATCCAAGCAGCACCCCTTTCTCTAGGGCCAAGCTCTCTAGGTTTGACCAGGGCTGAGTCAAAATTGATATTGGAAATCTCGTCAAAGAGTTGGTCAAGTTGACGACGGACAATGTCGAACTCACGTCGAGGTTGCCAGCGAATTAAGGTTCTCATGGGCTTAGGAGCATTGCTTGGGTTCCGATGTTTCTACTGTAGGCAGCAATACCTCAGGTCGCATTCAGGGGAACCGTAAGCTCAGAGTCGTGTTTGCCGCCTGCTTCAGGAATTATCTAGAAAGGAGCGATCGCCTGGCAAAACCCAATGGGTTAGCTCAGTTACTTACAATGTAGAAACTCGTAATGCATCCGCTTGTAATGGTTTCTCTGTCTTCCAGCCTGAAGTCTCGCTTATCTAGCCCACTGAAAATTGGTTCTTTGGACGTTCATAGTCGGGTGCTTCAGGCTCCACTATCGGGGGTGACGGATCTGGTTTTCCGGCGGTTGGTGCGGCGCTATTCTCCTGCCTCGATGATGTATACCGAGATGGTGCAGGCGAGCGGGCTTTGCCATATGAAGCACCTGCCTAAAATTATGGAGATTGACCCCAACGAGCGTCCGATTAGTATTCAACTGTTTGACTGTCGCCCAGACTTTCTAGCAGAGGCAGCGCGGATGGCAGTCGCAGAGGGAGCGGACACGATCGACATCAACATGGGCTGCCCGGTGAACAAAATCACGAAGAATGGAGGTGGTTCTTCGCTATTGCGTGACCCTCAAACCGCAGAGGCCATTGTGCGGACAGTGGTACAAGCGGTGAATGTGCCTGTGACGGTAAAAACCCGCATCGGCTGGACAGATGAGGAGATTAACATTCTGGAGTTTGCCGAACGCTTGCAGGATGCTGGAGCGCAGATGTTGACGGTGCATGCCCGAACGCGATCGCAGGGCTACAACGGCTCTGCTAAGTGGGAGTGGATTGGTCGAGTAAAGGAGAAACTATCGATTCCGGTGATTGCCAATGGCGATATTTTCTCGGTGGAGGCAGCGGTGGAATGCTTAGAGCAGACTGGGGCAGATGGGGTGATGTGCTCGCGTGCCACGATGGGCTATCCCTTCTTGGTGGGAGAGATTGATTACTTCCTCAAAACTGGCACCGAAAAAGCTGTGCCGACTCAGATAGAACGGCTGCAATGTGCGCGGGAGCATTTACAAGCCCTGTGGGAGTACAAGGGCGATCGCGGCATTCGGCAAGCTCGCAAGCATATGACTTGGTATGTCAAAGGTTTTGCTGGAGCGGCTGAGCTGCGCAGTCAGTTGTGCTTAATTGAAACGGTGCAGCAGGGTTTGGATTTATTGGATGGTGCGATCGCGGCTTTTCCTGAGTTGGAGACTGACACGGCAAAAGTGGCAAATGCCCTTCCCCTAATTTCTGTGGTTGCTTAGCCGAAAACAGTTAAATATCAAGTAAATATCAAGCGGTTGAGACAGTTGAGTGTGCTGTTGCAAAAGTCAGGATTGGTGGAACCCTAAATTTATTAAGATAAGAAGCTTTTTTGCTACACAGCTTTATTTGCCACTGACTAACCTCGCCCTAACTTAAGATGAACCAGCCAGAGAGCAGTTTTAAAGAGGAAATAGAGCCATCCCTGCTGGCTCAAGGAACTCTACTAAACCGGATGACCAACCGCATCCGTCAGTCCTTAGAACTGCCTGAGATCCTGGCTGCAACTGTGGCAGAAACGCGCTCGTTTCTGGGTACTGATCGGGTTAAGGTTTATCGGTTCCACCCAGATGAAAGCGGTGAAGTCATTGCAGAGTCTATTTACCAACAGCGATTACCCTCTTTGCTGGGGTTAAACTTTCCAGCGGACGACATTCCCCCTCAAGCCCGCGAAATGTTTGTCAAAGCTCGGCAGCGAGTCATTGTTGACGTGCTGAGTCAGCAAGTTAATGTGAGCTGGTTAAATAGCCCCGATACCGCAGAGGATTTGGCTGCTATTGGGCTTCTCCAGCGTCCTGTAGATCCCTGCCACGTCGAATATTTGACTGCGATGGGCGTTCAGTCTTCGCTGGTTGTGCCCATCTTGCATCACCAGCAACTGTGGGGTTTGTTAGTTTCCCACCACTCTGAACCCAGAGTTTTCTCGGCGACAGATCTGCAAATTTTGCAGATGGTGGCGGACCAAGTTTCGATCGCGATCGCTCAATCTAATCTGCTAACCCAGGCCAGAGAGCAAGCAGCGCGCGAGGCAATTGTGAACCAAATTTCCACCTTGCTACATGCGCCGCTCAGTATTCAAGCAATTCTGCAAATTGTCCTCCAGCGGGTAATTGAGGCGGTTCAGGGTTCGGGCGGCAGATTGTTTTTGGCGGGCACTGAAGCTACTGCTGGTGGCCATCTCTACGCTTATGGTACGCAACCCCAATTGCCTGACGCTGCTCAACCTTTAGATTTAGAGGCAAGCAGTTTTTGGCAAGAGTTGATGGAGGGCCAAACCAAACCTGTACAGCCAGCATTACTGTTATCTCTGCTCCAGCGATCGCCCCTATCCAAAGCTGCGATCGCTGCTTCTCTGACTCCAGACCTGATGGAAATCACGGAAGAAGCGCAACCCGTCGTTTACCCAGCCATCCCTCATATCTGTGCGATCGCCGACTTGTATCAAGAACCAAAGCTAGCTGCATTGCAAGCCGCTTTTGCGCCCAGCCGGATTCGTAGCATTTTGATCATGCCCCTGCGTTATGGGCAGCAATCTTTAGGCTGCTTGAGTATTTTCCGCGATGAGGTTGATACAGAGAAAGCGTGGGCGGGACACTGGGATTCCGATGAGCGGCAGCAACGACCCCGACAGTCCTTTGAAGTTTGGCGAGAATTGAAGCAAGCCCAAGCTCAACCTTGGTTGGAAGGAGAAACTGAGTTAATTCGCGCTTTGGGCACGCATCTGTCAATGGCTGTGATGCAGAACCGCTTGTACCAGTATGAACGAGAACAACGTCTCTTGGTAGAAATGCGTAATCAGGAGTTACATACGGCACGGACCGTTGCAGAGGAAGCCAGCCGCTTGAAGTCTGATTTCCTCTCTTCTACCAGCCATGAACTACGCACACCTTTAGCCTCAACACTGAACTATTTGAAATTGCTTAAAGAAGGATTTTATGACAATGAAGAGGAATTAAAAGAATATATTCAAGTGGCTTATCAGTCTGCCGAAAATTTGGTTGACATCATCAACGATGTTTTAGATATTGCTAAAATCGAAGCAGGTCGGATGAACATCAATTTGGAAATAGTTCATCTACCAACACTGCTGCAAGAAGAGCAGAACTTGTTCAATTTAGATAGCCGTCGCAAAGGAATTGCATTAATTGTTGAATGTGAAGTGGACAACGTTTATGCCGACAAGATTAAGCTTCGGCAAATATTAACTAATCTAGTTTCCAATGCCCTGAAATTTACCAGTCAAGGAGAAATTCGCATTCACGCAGTGAAGAAAATAGATAACTCCTCTCAGAGCAAGATTGGTCAAATCGTGGAAGTTTCTGTAACTGACACAGGTATTGGTATCGACCTAGAAAAACGAGATTTATTGTTTGAACCTTTTGTGCAAGCCGATGGCTCGATTAAGCGGCGCTATGGGGGGACGGGCTTGGGTTTGACCATTAGTAAGCGTCTCGTAGAGCTGATGGGCGGCAGAATTTGGATTAATAGTGGTGGTAAAGATCAAGGAACTCAAGTAAGTTTTACTTTACCCCATACTGATGCTCTCAATCTTTAGAAATTAGCTTGGCTGATTGTGATCGCTTTAATAATTAACCGCTCTGATTGCTAATAGATTTAACGATTCAGGCAAAGGAACACAAACCTTGAATATTTTGCTAGTTGATGATGACCAAGTACTAGCTAAAGGAACTGCTAAATTAATTCAGCGTTTAGGTGGTCATCAAGTCTACATTGCCGATGATCCGGTCGAGATTTTCTATCGATGCCAAATTGGAGCAGTGGATTTAATCTTGATGGATGTGAACTTACCTGGAGCCCAATGGAAAGGGCAAGCGGTGAGTGGCGCGGATTTAGCTCGTTTGCTGAAAAATCATTCCCCTACGGCTCATATCCCAATTATCTTAGTCACTGCTTATGCCATGCTGACTGAGCAAGAAGCCCTTTTAGTTACATCTCAAGCGGATGGTTTTTATACAAAACCTATTACAGATTATGATGCCTTTCTGAATGCGATCGCCCAGCTCTGCGGCACTAACTAATTGAGTTGTTAATTCATCTAACCTAGGTGAATTAATGCTGATTCATATTTAGGAAGAGAAAGTTTTGCTTGAAAATTCTCATTAGAATCGCTGAAATAGTTGTCTTAAAATAGTGATTAAAACTAGCCACTATAAAATAGAAGTTTCCGATGTCTAAGATTGCGGTGTTGGATGATGATCAACAATGGGGATTCGCAATTAAACGATTTTTCAGAAATGAGTTTGATGTATCTAACTATGTAGATGTTTATAGCTTCTTGCCCAAAGCCCATGAGTATGATTTGGCGATCGTCGATTTCTCCATTCCACCTGCAAGATTTGAAAAAAACATCAATGGCTGTGAGTTGATTTGCCAGCTAAAAAACGATTTACTCGATCCGCCTGTGCTAATCCTGGCCACTGGATTTTTGAGCCAACATGATTTGGAGGCTGGTAAAGCCCTTTGCCCGCAAGCCGATGGATTTCTAGTCAAAGATATGGGTCTGGAAGCAATCCTGGCGCAGATTAAGCAATTTTTGGCGGCTAATCGTTCGTAAAATCATTTACTCAGTTAGTCGAGTAGACAAAGTACCTAAGCTGAGAAGATGTTGATATCGCGATCGCTCCTCAACCTGGAAATTGGGCTCTGCACTTGGATTGCTATATCAAGGTTTGCTGGCTAGGTTATCTCTTGAGGATCTGGTAGGGTTTTAAGACGGCCTCTCTGGTAGGCCGCTCAGGGTAGCCTTGTCGGTTGCCTACGCTTGTTTGTAAGCATCAAAGCATTTTGCTTCAGTTAAAGAGGGGCAGCATGGAGGCAATGAAAGGACGGGATCTCCTAAGTTTGGCGGATCTCACCCCAGACGAGGTGCAAGGGCTACTGGATTTGGCAGGACAGATGAAGGCGGGCAAAGTCGCACCGCACTGTCCCAAAGTTTTGGGGTTGCTGTTCTATAAAGCCTCAACGCGGACACGAGTGAGCTTTTCGGTTGCCATGTACCAACTAGGGGGCCAAGTCCTAGACCTGAACCCAAACGTAACTCAAGTCGGGCGAGGAGAACCGCTGGAGGATACAGCGCGCGTTCTAGATCGCTATCTCGACATCATGGCGATCCGGACGTTTGAGCAGCAAGACCTTGAAACATTTGCCCATCATGCTCAGATTCCCGTGATCAATGCCCTGAGTGATTTGGAGCATCCTTGCCAAATTTTGGCGGATTTACTGACCGTTCAGGAGACGTTTGGTACGTTAGCGGGTCTGACGTTAACCTACTTGGGAGATGGCAACAACGTGGCTCATTCTCTCCTATTAGGTTGTGCTTTAGTTGGAATGAATGTGCGAGTAGCCACACCGCCTGAATACAAGCCTTTGCCCGCGATCGTGGAGCAGGCCAAAGCGATCGCCGCAGGTCGCTCAGAAGTGACTGTCACTCATGATCCAGAAACAGCCGTCAAAGCTGCTCAAGTACTCTACACGGATGTCTGGGCCAGCATGGGTCAAGAAGCAGATGCTGCCTCTCGCATTCCTATTTTTCAGCCGTATCAAGTGAATGAATCCTTGCTGAGCTTAGCGAACCCCAAGGCGATCGTTTTACATTGCCTCCCAGCACACCGGGGAGAAGAAATTACCGATGGCGTGATGGAAGGTGAGCAGTCCAAGATTTGGGACCAAGCAGAAAATCGTCTGCATGCTCAGAAGGCATTGCTGGCTAGCTTGCTAGGAGCAGGTGCGTAGGCGATCGCAAGTTTATTTGGCTCAAGATTTGGCTCAGGGCTAGACAGACGAGAATTGTGATGATACAAATGTTCTATGGGGTGAGAATAATCAACCACCTAAAATTTTTATGGAACGCCTCACTGAAGCCCAACAGCAACTTTTTGACTGGTTATTAGAGTATATCCGTCACCACCACCATTCGCCGTCCATTCGGCAGATGATGCAGGCGATGGAGTTGAAGTCGCCCGCTCCCATCCAAAGCCGATTAGAGCACTTGCGCGCTAAGGGATATATTAGCTGGACCGAGGGCAAAGCTCGGACAATCCGGATTTTGCAAGCGGATACCCAGGGTGTACCTATTCTAGGTGCGATCGCTGCTGGTGGCTTGGTCGAGCCGTTTACGGATACGGTGGATCGCTTAGATCTGTCTAATCTTCTCCTGCAACCTCAATATTTCGCGTTGCGAGTCACTGGCGACAGCATGATTGAAGCGCTGATCGCTCCTGGTGATGTTGTGATCATGAAACCTGTCGCCGATCCTAAGTCTCTCAAGAACGGCACCATTGTCGCTGCGATGGTGGAGGGACATGGTACGACTCTAAAGCACTTCCATCGCAAGGGCAACAAGGTGACTTTGAAGCCTGCGAATGTGAAGTATCCACCAATTGAAGTGTCTGCTAGTCACGTACAGGTGCAAGGCTCACTGGTTGGTGTTTGGCGCGGTCTTGAGACGGCTCTCGCTTAATTTTGTAACAGCTCCCTACAATCAATGAGTGCTTGAATCTTCCTGTGGCATGATTGTCAGACTGCGACAGGAAGGCTCTGTTGTGGGAGGAATTCTAATTAACTGTGAAAGCGACTCAATCTGTGCTGCAAGTATTTCAAAGCCGCAAAATGGCTGCATTATTGCTGTTGGGCTTTGCTTCTGGCTTGCCATTATTTTTGACTAGTAAAACTCTGCAAGCTTGGATGACGGTGGAAGGAGTCGATCTGAAATCGATTGGCCTGTTTAGCTTGGTAGGCTTACCGTACTCTCTGAAGTTTCTGTGGTCACCTATTCTCGATCGGTTTATCCCACCATTTCTAGGGCGACGACGAGGTTGGTTAATTTTGACCCAAGGTGCGTTGCTGCTAGCCATTGGCGCGATGGCGTTGCAAAACCCTTCCCAAGCCCTGCAACTGTTGGCGCTGAATGCTCTGATCATTGCTTTCTTCAGTGCCACCCAAGATATTGCATTTGATGCCTACCGCACAGATGTGCTGGAAACCCATGAGATGGGGGCAGGGGCAGCGGTAGCGGTGTTGGGATATCGCATCGCTCTTTTACTCACTGGTTCCCTAGCCCTGATTTTGGCAGATCGGATTCCTTGGCCCACCGTTTACTTGTTGCTGGCAGTGCTAATGGCAATCGGAATGGTGACAGCGCTTTGGGCTCCAGAACCCGTGTTGCGCGATCGCCCTCCCGATTCTTTAGCAGATGCTGTGAGGTTGCCGTTCATTGAGTTTTTTCAGCGGCTCGGTGCAGTGCGGGGCGCTTTGATTTTGGTGTTTATCGTGCTCTACAAGCTCGGAGACGCCCTCGTCAACAATATGTCTACCCCATTTTTGCTGAAAACAGGTTTTACCCAGACCGATATTGGCGCGATTCAGGGAGGAATGGGGCTGCTGGCAACCATTGTTGGGGTGTTAGCAGGAGGTGCGGTCCTCAGTAAATTGGGCATTAACCGCTCCCTCTGGATATTTGGTGGGCTACAAGCGGTTAGTAACTTGGCCTACTTAGGGCTATCCCAAGTTGGTAAAGACTACTCGTTTATGGTGGTCGCAATTAATATCGAGAACTTCTGTGCAGGATTAGGGACAGCCGCTTTCGTCGCTTTCTTGATGAGCCTCTGTAACCAACGGTTTTCGGCGACGCAATTTGCCCTACTTTCTAGCCTCATGGCGGTTAGTCGTGACATTTTGGTGGCCCCCGCAGGTGGGATTGTGGAAGCAACAGGTTGGCCTCTATTCTTTACACTATCGCTGGTAGCAGCGTTACCAGGTTTATTACTTTTACCTGTTTTTGCGCCTTGGAATGCCAAAGTTGAGGCGGTAAACGCTAATGGAGAAGACGGAGACGATTAGCTGTATCGGTTGTAGGATGAAGAGAGAGTCGCTTCACAAATCTTAGATTTCTTCTCAGATAAATTTTCTTACCTACGATTCCCTGGCACTATGGCTTTCTTCCGTCAGTACATTGCCCCTTTGATTGTGGTCTTGGTCTTTCTGGTCGCTCTGGTTGCAGTCAGCGCTCGTATCTTTTTGCCAACGGATATGGCAGCACCTGCTCCAATTGAAGAAGTGGGTTTGCAAACTATTCCGGCTCGCCCTGACCAAGTGGCTGATTTGCCACCAGCGCTGTCAGCCCTGATTAAAGGATTACCAGATGATCCAGCTTTGTCCGAGCAACTGTAACTCCTGGTTTTGTAGGGTGATTAAGTAGCGGTGTCCTCACCGAAGCTATTGTTGCCAGGTTATTGGCTGCGTTCTGGCTCTGGCTTGGAGCGAGCGTCGCTGGTGAAGTTTATGCAGCGAACTTACCAGGAACTATATCCAGATCAAGATTTTTCTCACTTAGCGCAGACTGTGGAGCGCTACCTGACTCATGACAGTCCTGTCTGGTGGGTGGAGCTAGAGGAGCCAAGCCCTGCTACTTCTACGACTCTGTTGTCTCGTGCGGCTTTGTCACCCGTGGCCTGTCTATGGCTGGGTAACTCGGTTGACCAAGTGACAGGCGATCGCCATGCCTGTATCTTTTTGCTGTATGTCCTGCCAGAACATCGGCGGCGAGGAATTGCTACGGCTCTAATTCAACATGCGATCGCTTGGTCCCAGGCAAGGGGCGATCGCCAACTGGGGCTGCAAGTATTTCAAGCCAACCAACCTGCGCTGAACCTATACCAAAAGCTAGGGTTTCAAACGCAGGCTTTATGGATGGTTAAGCCGTTGGAATCACCGCCAACCGCAGGGTAAATATCAGTAACCGTAACTTTGACAGAAAACTGGGTTTAAGCCGCACTGGCGCGATCGCCTTAGGCTTTGGCTCCGCGAGCTTGCCAAAGCGATCGCTAATATTTTCAGGAATGTTGTGGCTTGTTACCACTATGGTTGGCTTAGATACTGCATCCTAGCCAAGATTGTTATATTTTTGCGAAGAAGTTGTAGCTAACTCCTTCCAGCACTACTACCTCGCACGTTAAGTTGGGATAGAGGCAAAACTGCGAAATCATCCCCCAATTTTGCAGTTCCACTACCGCAAAAACTCTACCTGTTGACCTGCTCCTGCACCCCGCTAAGTGCTGTAAAGTGACAGTATGTATGATGATGACGACCTAACAGTACTCGATCTTGAGGCTGAACTGGAGAGCCCCCTCGACCGCATGGGGCCAATTGATGCTGAGTCTGAGACACCGAAGCCAAATCCAGAGGCAATGCTGGCGCTCTTAGACGCACCGGAGACCAACCAGCGGATGCTGGCAGCTAGAGCTTTTTGTGAGTTGCAGGATGATCGTGCGATTCCGCAGTTGATTAGCCTGTTGCAGGATGCTTGCCCCTTGGTGCGAGTCAGTGCAGCCTATGGTTTGGGGCGGAATCCAAGTCATGATGCGGTGGAGCCGTTGATTGACCAACTGAATCGCGATTGGAATGGCTACGTGCGTAAAGGTGTGGTTTGGGCCTTGGGCAACTGCCGCGATCGCCGCTCTCTCTTGCCACTAATTGATGCGCTCAGGACTGACATTTCCGCCGTACGACTTTGGGCTGCGAGCGCCTTATCTCAGATGTCGGATGTGAACTACGAATCTGTGATTGCTGCAATTCCACCGCTGATCGAAGGCTTAAGACGTGATCCGGTGGCGGCAGTACGAAGCAATTGTGCTTGGTCGGTGGGGCAACTATGCCGCGAACTGCCTTCCAACGTTGTGTATGCAACGGCGATCGATGCCTTGATCGAAGCCTTTGCCGAGGACGAAGAGCTGGGTGTTCAAGAAGATGCCAAAACCGCTTTGCTGAAAGTGGGCGATCCGCGTGGCTTGCAGGTGATTGAAGAAATTGAGCGCGATCGCTTGATATAACGGTGAGGTGCAACGGTTGGTGACTATGGCGATCTCACAAGACAATTTCACAACGCTGGTGGTAGCGATCGCACTCCGGTAGAACCAGAACGCGAACGCTCATCAACCGATCGCCTGACCTGCCAACCAAGCGGTAGTCCAAGCGCTTTGGAAGTTGAAGCCGCCTGTAACCCCATCAATATCCAGAATCTCCCCAGCTAGGTAAAGCCCTGGACAGCAGCGGCTTTCCATCGTTTTGAAATCCACTTCTTTTAAGCTGACTCCGCCACAAGTGACAAACTCCTCCTTAAAAGCACCTTTACCTTTCACGATATAGGAACCTTGAGTCAGTTCTTGCAGCAGTTGGTTTAGGGCTTTGTTAGAGAGCTCTGCCCAACGAGTTGTTTCTGTAATGCCAGCACTAGCAATCAACCGTTCCCACAGACGGCGAGGTAAGAGAACTGGGCAATTGGGGGCGATCGCTTTTCTGGGTAACTGAGACTTCACCGCAAGCAATTGCTCACGTAAAGCTTCTAGCTTATATTGTGGCAACCAGTTGATTTGCAGAGTGCCTTGATAACGGCTGTCATGCAACGCCCTGGCTCCCCAAGCCGATAGTTTCAGCACCGCTGGCCCACTCAAACCCCAGTGCGTAATTAGTAATGGCCCGCTCTGCTCGAACTGCTCACCATTGCCTGTCCGTAAGCGCACTCGGACTGAGGAGGCAGAAACACCTGCTAAGTCGTGCAGACGCGGATCAGAAACATTAAAGGTAAACAAAGAAGGTACAGGAGGCGCTACTTGGTGACCCAACTGTTTAGCGAGTTGATACCCTTGGGGACTGCTGCCTGTGGTGAGCAAGAGGCGATCGCAACTGAGAGTCTGCCCAGACTTTAACTCCACCTCAAAGCCGGAATCTAAGCGAGTAATTCCTACCACCGGAACTCCAGTGCGAATCTCTACTCCCGCCGCCTTAGCCGCATGAATGAAGCAATCCACAATGGTTTCTGAATCATCGGTGGTGGGGAACATTCGCCCATCAGCTTCGGTTTTCAGTTCCACACCATGCTGATCTAGCCAAGCAATCATGTCTCGTGGCTGGAAACGGGTGAAAGCTCCCCGCAACGCTTTGCCGCCCCTGGGGTAGTACTGCGTTAAAACGGCAGGATCAAAACAGGCATGGGTGACGTTGCAGCGTCCGCCCCCTGAAATTCTAACTTTGGGCAAAAGTTGACGGCCTGCTTCTAGCAGCATGACTTGCGCGTGGGGGTGCGCCTCAGCACAGGCGATCGCGCCAAAAAAACCTGCCGCTCCGCCCCCAATCACTAAAACTTTTAACGGTCGTGAAGACAAAGGAATTCTAACCCTGGTTGCAAATCCTTGATTCTAGGCTAACGCTTCAGTTTCACAAAAAGCTGAAGCCAGCGCTAATCTCTCTTTTTGCCGTCTCCCTTCTCCTGCTCTTTAGCTCGCTCCTTTTCTTGTTTTTCTGCTTCTCGTGCTGCTTCTGCGGCTCGTTCTTCTGCCTCTTGCTGTTGCTCTGCGGCTTTTTCGTCTGGTGGTTCAGGAGGAATGTTCTCAGATTCTGGGGGTAGAGAGGGACTAGTTGACGGAGGTGCAGGTTCTAAGTCGCCTTCTGGTTCAGGAGAAGTTGGAGCGGGCGGTTCAGGCTCGTCGGGGGGTGATGGCTCAGGAGCCTCTGGTAGCACCGGGGGTGTAGGAGTAGAGATGGCTTCTGGAGCGGGAGTTGCAGCTTCTTGAGTTGGAGCTGGGCTGGAAGGCGGAGCGACAGGACTCGGTTGGGCTACGGATGGGTTTGAAGTGGAGGGTTGTCTGGCAACTAAGGCTCCTACCGTTGCAGCTACGATCGCTGCCAGTCCAGCAATCAGCACGTAGCGCCAGAGTTGGGAGCGAGGAGATGCAGCAACGACTGTAGGAACTGACCGAGGAGCTGGCCGAGAAACTGGCCGATGTTGCGGAATTACGGCTACCGTTGCCGCTTGGGTGGTAGCGGAGGGAGTTGGCTGACTGGCAAATTGAGAGTCAGGTAGCAACTGGAGCCACTCATCAACACTGGCTGGGCGTAATTGAGGTTCGACCGCCATGCCCCTGACGACCGCTCGGTTGACCCTAGCACTCAAGTCCGATCGCCACTCTCTGGGTTCTCGGAGGGGTTGGCGATCGCGAAGAATTGAGGGGGCAGGGACTTGCGCTGTCAGCAGCATGTAGAGAGTGGCTGCTAAGCCATAAACATCAGTGGCAGGGGTGCGCTTCTCCTGGGGCAGATATTGCTCAATAGGAGCGTAACCAGGTGATACGAAGCTGGTATGAGTCTGCACCGCTCCCGGCGAAAACTCCCGCGCAATGCCAAAGTCGATCAAAATCACTTGATCGGTTCCTTGGCGCAAAATCAAGTTCTGAGGCTTCACATCTCGGTGCAGTAGACCATTCTGATGGACAACTTTTAGTGCTAGCCCAATCTGACGAATATAGTGAATCGCTGTTACCTCGCCCAGGGGCGTATTCGGCAGAACGACAGCATCCAAGGTAGCTCCGGGAATATACTCCATCACAATGAAGGGCAGACCGTTTTCTGTGAAGAAGTCCATGACCCGAACAATATTGGGATGGATACACAATGCTAGCCTTTTCGCCTCATCCTGAAACTGCTGTTGCGATTGAGCAAAGTTGGGATCTCGGCGGAGGGACTCATCAAGCGTTTTGATCACCACAGGTTGCCCCAGCGAGTGCAGGATGGCTTTATAGGTGACGCCAAATCCGCCGCGCCCCAGCTCTTGCTCAACTGTATATTTGCCGTTTTGGAGGTGACTACCAACTAGAGTGCTCATACCGCGTTTAGAACCACAAACCTGCGACCTCAATCAGCCTAACCTGCGATCGCTGACCCTAAACACTAGCCTCATAATTACTGAATGTTCTTCGACTAACCTCGTGAAATTGCAGCGGTAAAATCCAGCGAAGCCGACTAGCTGAAATCAAGCTGCCGTAATCCCACTCATCTGACCATTTGAGGTTGTCTTTACTACGTCAGCACACTAGCACTCCTAATTGTTGAACTCCACTTCTGCTACGTAGAAATACAGCTCGGACTTCCTATTTTCAAGGGCTGTTAAAGATTTTTTTGTCCGAAAGCTCTTCATCCTTGTGCTTGCTAGCTTAGTAAAGCCGTCAGCTTTCTGTAAATACTTATACAACTGAGACGGCCCAATCACTAGCGTCTATCATCCTTGGGATACCAGAGAATAACCATGCGATTCACTTCCTTCACGAAACTTCCTCTACTGGCAGTTAGCCTACTGGCCCTTTCGGCGATTCCTGCCCAAGCCGCAAATTGCTCCGCTGGCACAGTCACTGCCTTTGGCCTTGGTACTTCCACTTCTTGTATCGGCTCATTCGATGGTAATGATGCTCAAGGAGATGGCTCAGGAGCACTCTTTGGTAAGTTATCAACCGGAGTTTTTGCAGGAATTACAGATTGGGCCTTTGTCGGCAAATCAGATGCGGGGGCCTTTGATGTTACCTCTGGCAACTCTGGCACTTGGAGCGTTGATACCGCTTTAACAGGTCCGTTTGTGCTCAGCTTGAAAGCTTCCAATTCCTGGAGCGCTTATTTCTTCGATGGCTCCAGCGATCCTTTTTCCGTGCTGGGTGGCAAGTGGTCCACAGCTGGAGTGTCTACAAATCGCAAAGGCATCGCTCAAGACCTATCGCACGCCACAATTTATCGAGCTGTGGTCAAGACTCCCGAAGAACCCACCAGCGTCCCGGAACCTTCAGCAACCGCAGCGCTTGGATTGGTTGCGATTGGTACCTTCGCATGGCTTAAGCACAAGCAGGGTTAGAACGCTGGGTTGAGCCAGTCCCCAAGGCATCAAGTCCACTAATGTTTGATGTGATCGAGTTCTAGCGATCGCTGGCTTTTCCTCATTAATTTGCCACAGTGCCCTGAATGCCCTAAATTGTTGAGGTTTAAGACTCCTGTGGCTCAAAATCGGCTTTAGTAGCCCCACATATCGGGCAAACCCAATCCTCTGGTAAATCTGTAAAGGCGGTACCGGGAGAAATTCCTGAGTCTGGATCACCTACGGCTGGATCATAAACGTAGTTACAAACTGTACAGACGTAGCGCTGCATCTTCACTCCTGCCAATCACTGTGCTGCCATCGTACAAGCTCATCGCATTTTCTTTTATAAAGAAGCGGCAAAATTCTAGAGTGATACAATCCCTGCATCCAGCTAGCAATCCGGAAAACTCATGGCTATGAGACGCAGCAGAAGTGCCGCCACTGGCTTTTTGAGGGATTTTCAAGAATTTGCGCTGAAAGGGATTCTCTAAGTTTTGCGATCGCTAAAACTTTGCGACAAGACTTTGCCAAAACAGCTATGAATCCTAGGTAGTTTTGGGATTGCTAGGATTTAAGGACAGGAGCTAAGGATAACTGGGCTAGTAATGGATGGCCTAGTTAATCCAGACTCATGTTTTGGCAAAGTTATCCAGGCAAAGAGGCAGAAATGGTACAGGATTGGTGGCAAGTAACCTTTCCACAGGGCCGACAGCAAATCCAGATTTTAGATGCGAGTGGTTATCCAGTAGCGATCGCCTATGGAGAAAAAGGCAGCGGCCCACCCCTAATTTTGGTTCATGGCGCTGCTAGCTGGAGTTATGCTTGGCGAGATTTAATTGATCCACTATCGCAGCACTTTCGGGTCATTTGTTTTGATGCCAAAGGTTATGGCTTTTCTGCGCAAATTCGCCACTCTGAAGTTCCAGGGCATCAGCTCGTGGAGTTGGCGCGAATTATTCAAGCGTTGTGTCCCGAACCTGCGATCGTCGTGGGCCAGTCATTAGGAGCCCTAACTGCGATCGCTTTAGCGGAAACCTATCCAGAACTAGTCGCTCAGTTAGTGGTGATCAATGTCCCCATCTTTCCAAAGCGCTTGCCGACTTGGGGGATGCAGTGGATGGCCGACATCCCGCTGCCGTTGGTGCAGTGGGTAGATGAATTGCAGCTAGCGCGTCCAGTCACGCCACTGGTGCATTTACTAGTAAAAATTGCTCGCCTCGAAGTAATGGTAGACCCCACCTCTACATCTCCAGAGGAAATTTATTGGTTGACCTACCCTTACACTGAGATTCCAGGGGCAATGACGCAATTCGCGGTAGATATGCGCCAATCTGCCCGCGAAATTCAAGCACTGCTGGCAGGACAGCCGAACCAAATTACACCGATTCAAGATAATCTAGGCGCGATCGCTTGTCCAACTTTGATTCTTTGGGGCAAAGACGATCGCTGGTTTCCCCTGAGTAACGGGGAGGAACTGCATGCTCGCCTGCCTCATGCTCAATTTCAAGTCATTATCAATTGTGGACACGATGCAGCTGTATGCTGCCCAGATGCTATCAGTGACGCAATTCTTCACTTTCTAAGCGATTCTCACCTACCACAACCCACAAGTTTCTCACCAGCTTAATGCTTGTGATAGAAGCCCTTAACGCGATCGCTCAGCCATAATTCTCTCTACAAACCGTAAAACTGAGTGCGAGAGCGTTTATGCCAAAAGAAGTTACTGATGCTGAGGGAATTACCTGGAGCTGTATTCAAGCTTATGCGGGTCTTTCCCAAACCGCCGAGAATCAGGAAGCGGCGAAAGTCAATGAAGACAAAGACACCTATCGAGTAGTCTGTACTCCGAGTGGTGGAGCACAATCGGTACGGCTAGAGTTACAAGGCGATTGGGAAAGCTCTTACTCTGATGATCAACTGCTGCAAGAGATTGCAAAACAGCGGCAAGCAGAGAGTTAAGCGATCGCGGTTTATGGGAGTGCCAGAGGTAACGCTTAGTGGCTGAGAAGCAACCGTTTGACATTGAGGTGGCGATCGCCCAGATTCGGCAAGCTGTAGAACCTTTACCTAAAGCTGCATTGTTTGAACTCGCTGAGGAAGGCTATAACTCTGTCTTCGAGCTTTTGTTGGCTTGCATGATCTCGATTCGCACTCGCGACGAAACCACCTTACCCGTATCACGTCGCCTCTTTCAGCAAGCTCGAACTCCCGTAGAAGTTAGCCAACTCACGATCGCCGAAATTGACCAACTGATTAGCGACTCCACTTTTCACGAAGGCAAAGCCCCTCAGATTCACGCGATCGCTCAACAAGCGGTAGCAGAACATAATGGAGTTCTACCCTGCGACCTCAACACCCTACTTTCCTTCAACGGCGTTGGCCCTAAATGCGCTCATCTTGTCTTGGGGATTGCTTGCAATCAGCCTTATATCAGCGTGGATATTCACGTCCATCGCGTCACCAACCGCTGGGGCTATGTCCACACCCGCACTCCAGAAAAAACCTTGGCAGCACTAGAGAAGCAGCTACCACCCGAATACTGGATCGAAATTAATCGATTGCTGGTGCCCTTTGGCAAACATATTTGTACAGGCGATCGCCCTCGCTGCTCTACTTGCCCAGTTCTGGAAATGTGCCAACAGGTTGGCGTAGAAGCTCATCGTTAACTTCAAAACCAGCTCAAAACAAAACTCCCCCACCTTGCGGCAGGGGAGTTCCTATTAACCTATACAGCTAACGCGAGTCAATCAGTGAAGATTAACCAAACTTGCTGGCAGTAGAGGCGATGAGGAAAGCGGCGTAGGTGAGGACATAGCCAACCGTGAAGTGGACTAGACCAGTCAACCAGCCTTGAACAATAGACAGAGCAACAGGCTTGTCCTTCCAGCGAACCAGGTTAGCTAGAGGAGTACGCTCGTGCGCCCAAACCAAGGTTTCGATCAATTCTTGCCAGTAACCTCTCCAGGAGATCAAGAACATGAAACCAGTTGCCCAAACCAGGTGTCCAAAGAGGAACATCCAGCCCCAGACCGCCAGGTTGTTCATGCCATAGGGGTTGTACCCGTTGATCAGCTGAGCAGAGTTCAGCCAGAGGTAATCGCGCAGCCAGCCCATGAGGTAAGTAGAAGACTCATTAAACTGAGCTACGTTGCCTTGCCATACAGCCAGATGCTTCCAGTGCCAGTAGAAGGTAACCCAACCCAGGGTGTTCAGCATCCAGAAAACAGCAAGGTAGAACGACTGTTCCCATGCAGAGGTCTGGCAAGTGCCGCCTCGTCCCGGACCATCGCAAGGGAAGGTGAAACCGAAGTCCTTTTTATCGGGCATCAGCTTGGTACCGCGAGCATCCAACGCACCCTTGACGCAAATCAAGGTCGTAACGTGCAGACCCAGAGCGATCGCATGGTGAACTAGGAAGTCGCCAGGACCGATGGTCAAGAAGAGGGAGTTGGTGCCGCTGTTGATGGCATCGAGCCAACCAGGTAGGTAAGTAGCGCCAGCATTGGAAGCAACACTATCCGCATTTGATAGCAGGGTGTTGAAGCCATAGAGAGCCTTACCGTGGGAAGCCTGAATGAACTGAGCGAATACAGGCTCAATCAGGATTTGCTTTTCAGGAGTACCGAAAGCAACTACAACGTCGTTGTGGACGTATAGACCTAGGGTGTGGAAACCCAGGAAGAGAGATACCCAGCTCAGGTGAGAGATAATCGCTTCTTTGTGACGAAGTACGCGATCGAGCACGTTGCCTTTGTTCTGGTCTGGATCGTAGTCACGAACCCAGAAGATAGCGCCGTGAGCGAACGCACCAATCATTAAGAAGCCTGCAATGTACTGGTGATGGGTGTACAGAGCTGCCTGAGTGGTAAAGTCCTTTGCCATGAAGGCGTAAGGAGGCATCGCATACATGTGCTGCGCGACCAAAGAAAGCACAGTTCCTAGCGCTGCTAAGTGAATGCCTAATTGGAAGTGCAGAGAGTTGTTGTAGGTGTCGTACAAGCCTTGGTGAGGCAAGTTACCTTGACCTTCGGTCTTAGCGCCAAAGAAGTTCTTGGCGTTCAACATGTCTTTGATGTTGTGACCAATCCCGAAGTTAGTGCGGTACTGGTGTCCCGCAATGATGAAGATAACTGCGATCGCCAGGTGGTGGTGAGCCATGTCAGTCAGCCACAAGGACTGAGTCTGAGGATGGAAGCCACCCAAGAAGGTCAGGATTGCATTACCCGAACCTTCAGCAGTACCAAACAGATGTTGAGCACTATCTGGGTTCTCTGCATAAACACCCCAGTTACCTGTGAAGAAGGGACGTAGACCTTCTGGGTGAGGCAGAGTCGTCAAGAAGTTATCCCAACCCACATGCTGTCCACGAGATTCAGGGATAGCAACGTGAACCAAGTGACCAGTCCAAGCCAAAGAGCTAACACCAAACAAACCAGCGAGGTGGTGGTTCAGGCGAGACTCAGCATTCTTGAACCAAGAAAGGCTAGGACGGAACTTGGGCTGGAGGTGCAACCAACCTGCGAACAAAAAGACCGCAGAGAGGATGAGCAGGAATACGGAACCCTGGTAGAGGTCACCGTTGGTGCGCATCCCGATGGTGTACCACCAGTGATAAACACCAGAGTAAGCCACATTAACCGGGCCAGAAGCGCCACCTTGAGTGAACGCATCAATCGCAGGTTGACCAAAGTGGGGGTCCCAAATCGCGTGAGCAATGGGACGGACATTCAGTGGATCTTTGATCCAGGTTTCGAAGTTACCTTGCCAGGCGACGTGGAACAGGAGGCTAGAAGTCCACAGGAAGATGATTGCCAAGTGACCGAAGTGGGAAGCAAAAATCTTTTGGTAAAGATTTTCTTCCGTCATACCGTCATGGCTTTCAAAGTCGTGAGCCGTTGCGATCCCGTACCAAATCCGACGTGTAGTCGGGTCTTGAGCGAGGTCCTGGCTAAATTTAGGGAATTTAGTTGCCATAGTTTTAGGGAGTCCTCCTCGCCCTTATCCTATCGAAATTGATCGAGCTAGGAAGAATGCCCAGGTTGTGACAATTCCTCCCAGGAGGAAGTGAGCCACCCCTACAGCACGACCTTGAATGATGCTCAAAGCACGAGGCTGGATAGAAGGAGCCACTTTCAGTTTGTTGTGAGCCCAGACAATAGACTCAATTAGTTCTTGCCAGTAGCCGCGACCGCTGAACAGGAACATGAGACTGAATGCCCAAACGAAGTGAGCACCGAGGAACAGCAAGCCATAAGCAGACAGCGCTGTACCGTAGGACTGAATGACCTGAGAAGCTTGTGCCCAGAGGAAGTCACGCAACCAACCGTTGATCGTGATTGCACTTTGAGCAAAGTTGCCACCCGTGACGTGAGACACGGTGCCATCAGGATTGACAGTACCCCACACATCCGATTGCATCTTCCAGCTGAAGTGGAAAATTGCGATCGAGATGGAGTTGTACATCCAGAACAAACCTAGGAAGACGTGGTCCCAACCAGAAATTTGGCAGGTGCCGCCACGACCAGGACCGTCGCAAGGGAAACGGAAACCCAGGTTGGCTTTGTCAGGAACTAGGCGAGAGCCGCGAGCGAATAGTACGCCCTTCAGCAGGATCAAGACAGTGACGTGAATCGTGAACGCATGGATGTGGTGAACCATGAAGTCCGCCGTACCCAATGCGATGGGCATCATTGCGACCTTGCCACCGACAGCAACCGCACCACCACCAAACGCATAGCTAGCAGGAGCCAGCGCGTTAGGAGCAGTACCACCTGGAGCTAAGGTATGAACATTTTGAATCCACTGGGCAAAGATAGGCTGCAATTGAATTGCAGAATCCGAGAACAAATCTTGGGGACGACCCAAAGCCCGCATCGTGTCGTTGTGCACGTACAGACCGAAGCTGTGGAGACCCAAGAAAATGCACACCCAGTTGAGGTGAGAAATGATGGCATCCCGATGACGCAGGACGCGATCTAAGAGGTTGTTTTGGTTTACGACTGGGTCGTAGTCACGCACCATGAAGATCGCGGCGTGAGCAGCTCCACCAACGATGAAGAAGCCACCAATCCACATGTGATGAGTGAAGATGGAAAGCTGTGTCGCGTAGTCCGTCGCCAGGTAGGGGTACGGAGGCATTGCGTACATGTGCTGAGCCACGATGATGCTCAAGGAACCAACCATTGCCAGGTTGATCGACAGTTGAGCGTGCCAAGAAGTGGTCAGGTTTTCATAAAGACCTTTATGGCCTTCGCCTGTAAAGGGACCTTTATGATTTTCCAGAATGGTTTTGATGCTGTGGCCAATACCCCAGTTGGTGCGGTACTGGTGACCAGCAATCAGGAATAGAACTGCGATCGCCAAATGGTGATGTGCAGTGTCAGTTAGCCATAAACCACCTGTCACTGGATTCAGACCACCTTTAAAGGTCAGGAAGTCTGCATACTCACCCCAGTTCAAGGTGAAGAAAGGAGTTAGACCCTTAGCAAAGCTGGGGAAAATCTCTGCCATTAAGTTGGAGTTCAGGATGAACTCGTGGGGCAGAGGAATCTGATCAGCTGGAACGCCTGCATCTAGCAAGGCGTTGATAGGCAGTGCTACGTGGATTTGGTGACCAGCCCAAGATAGCGAGCCCAAACCGAATAGACCAGCCAAGTGGTGGTTGAGCATAGACTCAACGTTTTGGAACCACTCCAGCTTCGGAGCCCGTTTGTGGTAGTGGAACCAGCCAGCAAACAGCATCAGAGCAGCTGCTACCAGACCACCGATAGCGGTGACATATAGCTGGTAGGTATTAGTAAAGCCAGCAGCGCGCCAGATATAGAAGAAACCAGAGGTAATCTGAATACCTTGGAAACCGCCGCCTACGTCTGCATTCAAGATTTCTTGGCCAAAGATCGGCCAAACCACCTGAGCGCTAGGTTTAACGCCTAGAGGGTTAGCCAGCCAAGCTTCATAGTTTGAAAAGCGAGCGCCATGAAAATACATCCCGCTGAGCCAGATGAACACTACAGCCAGGTGGCCAAAGTGAGCACTGAAGATTTTACGGGATACGTCTTCTAAGTCACTAGTATGACTATCAAAATCGTGAGCGAGGGCATGAAGATTCCAAATCCAAGTAGTGGTTTTGGGTCCTCGAGCGAGGGTCCGGTCAAAGTGCCCTGGTTGCGCCCACTTCTGGAAAGAAGTAGGAACTGGGTCTTTGTCAACGACCACCCTTGCTTTAGCCTCTCGCTCCTGTGGACTAACTGCCATTGAGACTCTCCTCTCTTTAGACAAGGAACGAGGAATCTCCCACCCTCAGAGGTGCTGTGAATTCACCTAGAGCCCTTTTCTGAACCGTTACAGAAGCCGCATCCAAGTTTATGAGACCTGAACTAAGCTTTGTAACCCCATCTGAATTTGGGATTCAGAAAAGAATGCAATCGCTATCATTATCGTCCCGCGAGAGGTTGAAGTATGATGCGGAGTGCCTGAGGGGAGCTTCAAGGTGAATTATAGGCTTGCCTTAGGTTGGGTTTACGTAGCAGTTAACAATAATTCAAGTTGTCTAAACCATTAGTGGGTCTGAGCTTGACGTTTTGTGATGCTGAGCAAAATGTCAAGGAGATTTGCATAAGTTCACATAGCGCTAAGAAGTGTAAAAAAACGATCGCTAGTAAAGCCCACTTTTAAGTCAGGTTACTCCTCCTAGACGCTGCGACACGCTCTAGCGAAATTGGCTGAAAAGCAGGCGAACTAGCTTTTTCCAAGTGACAAGACCTGGGAATATAGGTTTTAGCCTTAGAGTAATATCGTGCTGTAACTCCGCAATGACTCATACTCAACTGAGGTGCAATCGGGGAGTGAAAGCCTTTTTCGTTATAGTTCCTTAGGAACGACTTGCGTAAAGATTTTTGATGTCGGTCGCTTAGGAGTAATGCTGCGTGTTTGCGATGAATTGGCGGTGTGCTGCTAAAGGTTTCGTTTCATTCCTAGTAGCAGTCAGTTTGGTGATGGGCCTAGTAAGCTGTGGCGATCGCTCCGAAGCGCGACTTCCTAGTCCCGCCGGATCTCCTCAACTTGTAGGAAAAGCAGGCAAAGTCTCAGAAGTTTCTCCGCCGGAAGTCATTCAAACACTGCGGCAAAGCCTAGAAAAATATCAGCCTCAAGTCTCGATTCTTAGCCCTCGCCCGAGTGAAGTGCTGCAAGACAACACTGTATCGGTGCGATTCCAAGTCACAGATTTACCTCTATTCAAAGATGCTCAACTGGGTCTAGGGCCACATTTACATGTGATTTTAGACAATGAGCCTTATGAGGCTGTTTATAACGCTGAGCAACCTTTGATCTTGAAAGATGTAGCACCCGGAAGTCATACGCTACGAGTCTTTGCCTCGCGGCCTTGGCATGAAAGCTTTAAGAATGAGGGTGCCTACGCTCAAACTACTTTTCATGTCTTTACTAAGACCCAAGAAAATACGCCAGATTTAGAACAACCGCTGCTAACTTATAGCCGCCCCAAGGGAGAGTATGGTGCTGAGCCAATCATGCTCGACTTCTACCTGACCAATACACCTTTGCATTTGGTGGCCCAGGAAGAAGACGATGACGACATCTCCGATTGGCGGATTCGCTGCACTATTAATGGGGAAAGCTTTATCTTCGATCGCTGGCAACCGCTTTACCTCAAAGGTTTTCAGCCCGGCAAAAACTGGGTACAGCTAGAGTTGCTGGATGAGAAGAGTAAGCCGATTGGGAATGCCTTTAACAATACGGTGCGACTAATTACTTACGAACTCAATGGCCAAGATACTCTGTCTAAGCTGGTCCGAGGCGAAATTTCAGCAGAACAAGCGCGGGGCATTGTCGATCCGAACTATAAGTTACAAATTCCCGCGCCTGAACCTGAGGCGATCGCGCCAGTACCTAGCAGCCCTGCCGTAGATGAGCAGCCAGTAGACGAGTTGCCAGAAGAACAACCAGAAGAGCAATTCTCTCCCACACCTTTTACAGAAACTCTGCCTGAGCCAAAGGCCAACCAATCTCCTGCTCCACCTCAAATTCAGCAACCAGAGGCTCCCAAGCCAGGTGGCTACTTCAATCGCTTCCGGAGTCCGGCTGCTCCGATTTACACCACCCCGAAGCCAAACTTCGTCCCTAGAAGTAAGCCAGAGGTGATTGAGACTCCTGAGCCTGAGACTCTCCCAGAAACTCAGCCAGAACCAGCGATCGCACCTTCTTCAGAGCCACTGGAATCTATCCCTCCTTCTATACCTGAAGAAGAAACAGAATCACCAGCAGCAGTAACCCCAGAGCCACTAGAGACTGCAAAGCCCAAATCGGGTGGTTTCTTCAACCGCTTCCGTCGGTCAGCGCCTAGTCCTGTGATTCCAGCTCCTACTGATGCGCCCACTTTTCCAGACTTACTGGAAGCTCCAACTTCAGAAACTTCTAGTGACATAGAGCCAACCCCTGCTGCGACTCGTACTGCATCGCCTGAAGCTGCTGAGGAGCCCGCTAAGGTTGAAACACCTGCAACTTCCAAGCCAACTGGGTTCTTTAATCTCCGTCCGCCTGCTCCCAACCTCGCGCCAGAGATCATCGCACCAGAGGTCACAGAAACTCCAGTCGTAGAGCCAGCAGTCCCAACTGACACGGCTGAGCCTACTCCAACTGAGGCGGAAACTCCATCGGCTGACGAAAATCTCCAGGCTCAACCCCCTGAATCTAAACCGGGTGGCTTTTTTAATCGTTTTCGGAGTTTAGTGCCTGCTCCGGCTGCGCCTCCAGCACCAGAGGCGATCGAGGCTCCAGAAGTAACTCCCAGCATAGAAGCTGCGGAACCCGCGATCGCTCCTAGCCTAGAGCCATCTGTAGCAGAGCCTGAAGTCCCAGAGCCAACGCTGGAGTCTAAGTATGGAGACATTTTTGAGCGGCTGCACCAGGCAACTCCTGCTCCTGTGATGCCTGCGCCAATTGTGACTCCTGCCTTGCCGGAGGTGGTGGTGCCAAAGCCCAAGCCTACGCTACCGCAGCAGACAGCTCCAACGATCCGTAAACGTTCGCAGCCAGCACCGATTGCACCTGCTGTGCCTAAGGAAGTGCCTATCATTCAAGCACCAGAGCAGTCCGATCGCGTACAGCAACTGCGCGAGAAGTTTGCGTCTCCCAGCTTACCCGCAATTACGGACTCACCTGATAGTAATCCAGAAGCTGAGGCTGGCAGTTCGGTTGACAGCGTAGAATCTCTCGAAACTCCTTAAAAACTTTGGGGCTTGATTGCTAGAAGATACTCATGCCTCGCGTTAGAGCCCCAGAACTTCCACAAGACCGACCTTGGTTGAACACAGCTCATCCTTTGACGCTGCGATCGCTTCGAGGTCGGTTTGTTTTATTAGACTTTTGGACCTACGGCTGCATCAACTGTCTTCATGTTCTGCCAACTATGAAATACCTGGAGCAGAAGTACAAAGACAGCCTCACAGTGATTGGAGTTCACTCCGCTAAATTTACCAATGAGCAAGAGCTAAACAGCATCCGTCAGGCAGTTCTGCGCTACGACGTTGAACATCCGGTGCTGGTAGACAGTGAGTTTGAAGTTTGGCAGCAGTACGCGGTTCGAGCTTGGCCCACTATAGTCATCATTGACCCTGCTGGGTATGTGCGGCATTCTTTGACTGGGGAAGTCAGCCGCGATCGCCTAGAAGCTTTACTAGATGAGCTATTCCAAAACTCTCAAACTCAAGAAACTCTGCGCTTAAAAGAACTGAGCTTTACCCTGGAAAAGCAACAGCAAACCCTGACTAGCTCTCTTGCTTTTCCGGGCAAAGTTTTAGTTGGGCAGGTGGGGACAGAAGTTTGGTTATTTGTGGCTGACTCTGGTCACCATCGGTTAGTTATAGCGACGCTGACAGGTGAAGTGCGACATGTGATCGGGACTGGGGAACCTGGGTTAGTAGATGGCACTTTTGCGGAAGCCAAATTTTTTGCGCCTCAAGGGATGAGTCTTGACTCAGACCAGTTGATTCTCTATGTAGCCGATGCTGAAAATCATGCGCTGCGTCGTGTTGACTTGAGGCAACAACGGGTAGATACGATCGCTGGCACCGGAATCCAAAACCGTTTAATTCGACCTCAGCAAGGATTGGCTTTAGAAACGCCGTTAAATTCTCCCTGGGATGTCGAAAAAGTAGGCGATCGCCTCTTCATTGCGATGGCAGGGCCACATCAAATTTGGATCATGCACTTATTAGCTGGATTTATTGAAACTTATGCAGGTAGTGGCGCAGAAGGGGGAGTTGATGGAGAACCGACCCAGGCAGCTTTTGCTCAGCCCAGCGGTATCAGTACAGATGGGCAAGAACTCTATGTAGCTGATAGTGAAATCAGCGCCATTCGGGGCATAGGCTTAGGCCCAAACTATCAAGTTAGAACCATTTGTGGAAGCGGAGAGTTATTTAGCTTCGGTGACGTAGATGGCATAGGGGAAGCGGCGCGCCTTCAGCATTGTTTAGGCATTACCTATGCTCAAGGAAACTTGTGGGTTGCAGACACCTACAATCACAAAATTAAGCGAGTTGCCCTAAGCACTCAGCATTGTCAAACTTTGGTGGGCAATGGACAAGCTGGGCATCAAGATCGGCAAGGTACTGATAGCTCTTTTGCCGAACCCTCTGGCCTCAGTATTTGGGGCGATCGCCTGTATGTAGCGGATACCAACAACCATGCCATTCGCTGCGTTGCTCTAGATACCTTAACTGTCTCCACTTTGACCTTTCCTGGCTTGTGCAGCCCAACTCTTTGTTGGCCAGACTTCACCCTCTAGTTCTTAGCTAGCTATCTGGTGTGCCAAGGACCTGTAGAATTCGGTTCACATTATCTAGCTCTCCCACAATGCGCCGCACTGGATGAGGCCACACCCGCACTAGTGTCGGTGTAGCAGAAACTTGGTCTGTCTCTGCTTGTTCGGGGTGCTTCAGAATATCAATGACCTTGAGTGTATAGGGGTGATGCAGCGAATTCTCTAAAAGTTCATGTAAGGTTTGTAGAGTTTGCTCAGTTGCCGCACTATGCCCAGATACAAACAATCGGAGCACATATCCCTGGGTGGTGCGCTTAGATGCCACAAGCGTCTCATCTAGCTCATGGAGCGATCGCGACGGTGCTGTAGGAGCACTTTCCCAACGAGAAAAGTTTTGGTCGAAACGGACAATTAATTCATGCGATTCCCACAGTTGGGGAAATTGACGGCGATAAGCGGCCAAAACCATGGGGTCACATAAGCCATCAGCGATCGCCACAGGTTGCCAGGCTAAATGTTTGGTTTCAAATAAAGCATTGAGCAAGGCTTGATGACGTAAAACCGGGGGATAGGCCTCTGCAAACACGCGCACCTGCTTAGTTTGAGGATCAAGCCAGCGATCGATCGTGGCAGTGTAGCAAGGAACGAGAAAGTGAGGCGGTTCTGGTAAGCCCAAAATTTCTTGCAAAGCCACACATAAATGCAAATGCCAACGCTTTTGCTTGTTTGGATCGATGCAATAAATTAGATCCCCTTTGGGCGTAAATAGGGCAATGCCTTTGAATAGTTGTGGCGGTGAAGAGCGAGCTTGATTCAAGAGATATTTACAGCTAGGAGATCATGTATAGAAATTGTAAGGATTTAATCTAGCACTGCGCTGAACTAACCTATGGAAAAAAGCAACTACTTTCTAGGTGAAAGCAGTTGCTTGAAGTGGATGACTAATGTAACAGAAACTCACGGGTAGGGTTAGAGAAAATACTTTTACCCTAAAGCTGAGTGAGCTGGCTCTTGCTAGATACGGCCTCTCAGGGTCATAGCCATTTCGTTCGCCTTAGGCGACGCCTCTAGTGCGGTTTCCTCAGTAATCCGACCTGCTTCGTAGAGTTTGTACAGCGACTGGTTCATCGTGCACATACCGTCAAAGGTACATTTCGGAATGATCGCCTCAACTTCATCCACGTCGCCCCGCTTAATGTAGTCACGGATGGCGTCAGTGTTGATCATGATTTCGTGAATCGCGGCCCGTTTGCCGTCGGTTGTCCGCACGAGACCCTGAGCAATGACACCGATGAGAGATTCTGCCACCTGAATCCGCATGGGGCCTTGTTCCTCTGGGTTATAGAGGTTCAGAATCCGCTCAATCGTTTTCACAGCGCTGTTGGTGTGCAGGGTACCAAACACTAAGTGACCTGTTTGCGCTGCCTTGAGTGCCGTGTTCACTGTCTCGCGATCGCGCATCTCCCCAATCAGGATGATGTCTGGGTCTTCCCGCAAAGAAGCTTTTAAAGCGTTATCAAACTTGAGGGTGTTAATCCCGACTTCCCGCTGCTTGATCAGCGATCGCCGACTTTTGTGGACGAATTCAATCGGGTCCTCAATAGAGATGATGTTTTTCGGCATCTCCTTATTGATGTAGTCGATCATCGCCGCCATCGTGGTGGACTTACCGGAACCTGTTGGCCCTGTCACCAAGATCAAGCCTTTGTGGTAATGGCACAAATCGCGGAAGACCGGAGGTAGGCTGAGTTCCTCCATCGTCAAGATCTTCACCGGAATCAATCGCAGCACCATTGCAGGGCCGTGTAGGGAATCAAAAATATTGATCCGGATGCGGGCAAAGTCGTACTGAGAGGCACCGTCAAAATCTAGCGTGTCCTGAAAACGACGAATTTCCTCATCAGACAAAATCTCTCGCAACCAACTCATAAAGGTGGCTTCATCTGTGACGGGGTAGTTCGTCGTGTCAATTTCTCCCCGGTTCCGGAAGCGCGGAGTTTCACCAACTCCCAAGTGAACGTCAGAAAAGCCTTTATCGTAAGCTTCCCGGACCAACTGCTCTAGGGTGGGTGCGCCAGTATTGGTTTTGCGAGCCGCATTAGGAGAACTCGGTGGTGCACCAGGACGGTGCCCCGCAGGAGATCCAGGAGGCGCTGGGGGAGGAGCCATTGGAGGCGGCGCAGGGTTTTGAGCTGCGGTAGCCGTTGGCATAGGCATCGTCTGGGGAGACATTTGCTGAGTAGCCCCTGTAGGTACAGTAGTGGCAGCAGACCGCATGGGGGGTGGAGGCGGTGGAGGTACGCGGGGACCAGGAGCAGGGGGCGGCGAGATGGGTGGGCGCTGTGATTCTGTCATATACTACTTCTCTACAAGAACGTTGAGATGCAAACAACCCGTAGAAGTCTGTCAAGCCAATGCAGATTTGACTGGGAAAAGCTTCAAGCTCCCGACTGCCTTAACTTCCTGGATGAAAGGCTTGACTTTTTTGTCAGGATACGCAACTACCTATCATTCCATAGAGTAACTGCAAAACTTTTCTAACGTATATACCTAAGCCAAAGATTTTGGTCGAAAGCATTTTATTGACTTCCATCTTGCTCAGGGTTCCCCCGTGACTTTGTCAAAGCATCAAAGAGATTGAAATTACTGTGTCCCATGTCTTGGGGAAGCAGCAACAGGTAGGTATAGGAGAGTCAGGTATCGGGTATAAGTGTTATGAAGTGAGGCAGGTTGGTAGAGGCGATTAGCCTAGGAAAAGCCTTTGCGTGAGTTGTTATTTACAATCGATTCAGTTCAATGCAGCAATTTCCCATTCGAGTTTGCGTGACGTTAGGCACCCGCCCCGAAGCCATCAAAATGGCCCCTGTAATTCAACAGTTTCGGCGTTCTGACCGTTTCGATACGCAAGTAGTTTTGACAGGTCAACATCGAGAAATGGTTGCACAAGTGATGCAACTGTTTGACTTGCAAGCCGATCAAGACTTGGCAATTATGCAACCTCAGCAAACTCTCACTGATATTACTTGCCGCAGCTTGCAGGGGCTAGAGCGTCTATTTAAGGAAATTGAGCCGCAAATTGTTTTAGTCCAAGGTGATACTACTACAGCATTTGCTGCCGCTCTGGCAGCGTTCTACCAAAAAATCCCGGTGGGTCATGTGGAAGCGGGTTTGCGCACGGATGACCTCTACAACCCTTATCCCGAAGAAGCGAATCGTCGGTTGGTCTCGCAGTTAACTCAGCTACATTTTGCCCCGACGACTCTGGCTGTAGAGCATTTACAACGCTCTGGTGTGGTAGGCGAAATTCACCAAACAGGTAATACGGTGATTGATGCTCTGCTATCTGTGGCAGCGCATCACCCTGTTTGTAATATTCCAGGCTTAGACTGGCAGCAACATCGAGTGCTGCTGGCGACGGTACACCGCCGAGAAAACTGGGGTGAGCCGTTGCAAGATATTGGTCAGGGGTTTTTGGAAATTCTCGATAAGTTCCCTGACACCGCTTTATTGCTGCCGCTACACCGCAATCCGACCGTGCGAGAACCCTTGCAAGCTCTTTTAGGCAAGCATCCTAGGGCTTTTTTGACTGAACCTCTAGATTATGCTGATTTAGTTGGGGCGATCCAACGTTGCTATTTGCTATTGACAGACTCCGGCGGACTGCAAGAAGAAGCGCCTAGCTTGGGTAAGCCCGTATTGGTCTTGCGGGAAACCACAGAACGGCCCGAAGCGATCGCGGCTGGCACGGCTAAGCTAGTGGGAACCCAACCAGCGGACATTATCAATGCAGCGACCGATCTCTTGAGTCATCCCACTGCTTATGAAAAGATGGCAACTGCCGTTAATCCCTTTGGAGATGGACGAGCGGCTGAGCGGATTCTAAAAATCGTGACTCAGTATTTTGAATAATTCAGAATTTTGATTACTCAGGTCTGAGGAATTTAGCTCGGTGGTCTAAGAAAGCCCAGCAGCAACTTAATTTTCGTCAGGTAAATCAACTTGGCGGGGGCGCTGCTGATCTAACAAATTTTGCTTAGAAACTTTGAGCTGCTGCCATAACTTCTGAATTTCCTCATAAGCTTCTGTCGGAGAAATTTTGCCGCCTGCTTCTAAGCCGCAAATAATGGAAACCCGTTGAGTAAACTCTTGCAAGTTAGCATTAAAGGCTAAATATTCGGGTGTGAACTCACCGTAATACCGCCCGGTTGGATAGAGGAACTTGTCTTTATTGGTATTGATGCCTGTATTGTCCGCCACAACAATCACCCCAGCAATATAGTTCAGTACTTCATGCGCTAACCTTAGTTTGCCCAGAGGAAGCGTTTCTTTGACACTGTCTTAAGTAAGCATCCCTTGACATCAATCTAGAGGTTGTCAGTCAGAAATTCGGTGAACTAGCAGGATGAGTAGAAGTTGAAGGCCAAGCGATCGCAAATGTAAGTATTACTGAAATTTGGCTAATTTTTATTTACACAGATCGCTAGCGCTAATCTTAGAAAGTGGTTTATAGGACTATTGCTCAGCCTAATTTGCCCGCTGATTAGATTTATTTCAGTGCTCTATTTACGTGATCTTCATCACTTAAAAAAGCCTTGATTATTTCAAGCGCTGCAACTGGCTGCTCTACGACAGATACTAATTCGGGAGCCAGACCTTTAAAGAAAGTTTGGCTAGAAGCATTTTTATTTAACAAAATCACTTTTTTCTGAGCTTTAAGGGCTAGGGCAATTTCTGAAGCAGTTCCTGCGCCCATGCCACAGGCAATGACCACCTGGCTAGAGAGCACATTAATGTTGTTGCGGGCACTCCCCATGCCCGTCAAGACAGGAATATCGACTGCCTCTGACATTGCTGCCCTGTCAGCGCTGGGCAAAATTCCTATCGTTAGTCCGCCTGCTTGTTTGGCACCTTGACTCGCAGCATGCATTACGCCAGCATTGCGTCCACCCGTGAGTAGCACCCACCCTTCTGTAGCAATCAACTGACCGACTGTATAAGCATTTTGTAGGTCTAGGGCAGTTGCCTCAGACCCAGGTCCCATCACTCCGATCACAACTTTAGGCATAATTTTGCTGCTAGTGGGGTGAAGGGCAATTTGAGAGAGTTTAGGTGTACCTTTCTCAGATTCAAATCTTAGAATTCAATCTGAAGGCATTCCAGTTACAGGCGCTGTCTGACTGCTTGACGAATTTCTTCTAGGCGTATTGTTCGGCCTCCTCCAGAACCGGGACATTCTGTTTGCACGCGATCGCGATGGGCACAAATCCGGGGGAGTTGACGAATCCCAAAGGCATTGGTGGGCGTTGGTACAAGTTTCACCGGATCATCAATGCCATAGCGTTTGCATAGGGTCGTGCACAGAGCGACAGCAGACTGAAACTGGGCAGGACTGATGGTGGCGCTGGTGTAAACTCCATCGAAGGCGATTCCCAGACCATCATTAATCACGTCATGGGCTCCACGTTTCCGTTCAAAGCGAGCTTCGTAAATTCTGCCACTAGGCATGATTACGTAGTGATAGCCAATATCGCTCCAGCCATTACCGCCAACATGGCTTTGCCAAAGCTGCCGCATCCGTTGGATTTCTTGACTCTGATTGGCACTAGGCGACAAGGTAGGACTAACAAAGGTGTGATGCATGGTAATCCGCCGAGGTTGCAGATTAGCCACATCCGAAGGAGTGGGCTTGCTTGTCCAAATGCTACGGGGCAGTACTTGTAATGCCGCGGGCTGCACTTCCAAAGTGGTTTGAGCGCGGTCTTGGTCGGAGCCAATAATTTCGATTAGGCGTTTGCCAGAACCGTGAAATAGCAAACTTGCTTGCCATTGACCTGCCTGCACCCGTGGTCGGGCCAGTTCGATCGTTTTGTCAGCTCTAAGAATTAGCTGATCTCCTTCTTGGTAAGAATCCGCAAAGCCGCGCAGAATAAAAGCTTCTTCTGCACGGACATTTTGAGGTAGTGGAGCAAAACGCAGGCGGGGCGAGATGATCGGTTTAACCGCTTCAGCGACCACTTCGATCGGCACATCTACGCTTTCATTCGCGATCGCCACTTCTAGCTGACGATTACCAGGTTGTAAAAAGACGAACTCAACTCGCCAAGCTCCGTCTGCACCCACAACTGGCCCAGAAGTTTTAATCTGATCATCGATAGTTAAGCCGATAGCTTTGCCAGCATTTTCTGGAGAGGTCGTCCCTACAATCGAGAATTTTTGTCTAACTAGAACCGGATCAGTAGGGGCTTGTAGAACTTTGATCATTTGGATGACACCTTGGGGCAGCGGTAAAGAAATTATGGAAGCAGAAGTGCTAGTTGTTGAGTGAAGTACTAGTTTTTTTTATAAAGGATCGTATTGAGATTCAAAGCTGAATCTAGGCGGAAATGATGATTAGAGCATACTGAGAACCGATCTGTGCTACTCAACGGCCTATAATTTGAGTGCGACTCAAGAATTCAAGTGCAACTCAAGTAATCCAGATCTACTGCTTTCTAAAGTGTAATTTGATCATTTGTTATAGCGATTTCTAAGATTAGTTGAACTAGATCAAACTCATTAATTAACCTTCTGGATTGTTATTCAAAGCCATAAATATAGTAAATTTCTTGCCCTCGGTAGAGACTTTTAAGGGCAAATGCTAAGAAAATAATTGATGCTACATAGTAGGTAACGATTGATGGCGGGACAGGTGCTGTTGGTAGATGATGAACCTGGTTTGCGGGAAGCAGTGCAAGCTTATTTAGAAGACAGTGGTTTTGCTGTAGATGTTGCTGGCAATGCTCAGGAGGGTTGGCAACTACTACAACAAAAGCTACCTGATCTGGTGATCTCCGATGTGATGATGCCGCAAGTAGATGGCTACCAGTTCCTGAAGCAAATGCGAGAAGATGCCCGCTTTAAGGCACTGCCAGTGGTTTTCTTAACTGCTAGAGGCATGACCAGCGATCGCATTCAGGGATATCAAGCAGGCTGTGATGCTTATTTGCCCAAACCTTTTGACCCAGATGAACTAGTCGCGATCGTGGAAAATTTGCTAGGACGTCGAACTGCTAGGGCTGGCACAGAAGATGGAGAAACTCCAGATATTGCCGATATGGCTCGTCAGATTGCTGAAATTAAAGCCCTCTTGACGCAGCGAAATGCGATCTCAGCGACTCCTGCTCCAATCCCAGTCGATTTTACACCGCGTGAACAGAGTGTGCTTGACCTAGTTGCTGAGGGATTGATGAACAAAGAAATCGCTCGCCGCCTCGACACGAGTGTGCGGAATGTAGAAAAGTACGTCAGCCGTCTATTTAGCAAAACTGGAACCAACAGCCGTACTGAACTAGTCCGGTACGCACTTGAGCATGGCTTAACGAAATGAAAACTGTGGAATTTCAGGTTAGTTACAAAAGTTAAAAATTAATGAGCTAAAGCTTCCATTATTTTTAACTTAGATTGATTTAGATTAAGTTTTCGTCATCTTATGTCTCAATCTGAGAAGGGCTGATATTCTCAGTAAAATTCCTTAGACGTGGAGACAACCATGAAAGCTTCTAATCATCTAGGTCAATCGCTCTCGATGGGTCTACTTTTGGTCGTTAGCAGTATCGGTATTGTGGGATTAGTAGCGCTCCAAAGCGGAGCCTTGAGATAAGAAAACTTTACACTTCTTGATTTTTACAAGCAGACTTTTCAAATTATAAAATTGCAGAAGTTACTGGGAGGTAGTCTATTAAGTCGCTATCTCCAGTGCTTCAGCAAAAGTGATTAAATTTAGAATTACAGGCGCTGTAGTAAGTTTAGGCCGTGGGTATCGGTTCCACAGGTACTCAATAGCTGGTGGTGAGTCGCTAACTTCTGAACTTGCTCGGTTTGGCTAGGACTGGGCTTCCAAGGATTAGGGTTGTTGTAGGCGTAGTAAGTTTCAATGCCATCAATCCCTAAATGAGCCGCCGCTTGAATGAGGTCTACAGGCGATCGCCGATAGCGAGCTGGATGGGCCAACACTGCTAAACCTCCAGCTTTTTGAATGGCAGTGATGACATTTGCTGCTTGGTAGGCGTTGCCTTGAACGGCTCGGTGTTGCAGATAAAGTTGTAAGCAGGGATGAGCAGGATCGAAAGCGTAGCCCAAAATGTGGACCTCGATCCCTAGTAGATCGGCGTTAATTTCCACGCCTGTCCATAAATAAGGCACAGACTGACAAGTATTGCTGCTACTACCCCTCCTGGAGCTTGACCGCCACTTCCAATCGTCTAAGTATTGCTGTGCTATGCGGTAACCACTGACACTGTGGTGGTCAGTAATAGCCAAACCTTTTAGACCGATCGCGATCGCCTGTTCGATTAAGTCTTCAGGCTGCAATTGGCCATCGGAATGGGCCGTGTGCATGTGGAAGTTGAAAGAGTAGGGACAGCTATCAGCACGAATGGTTTCCAAGACCCACCTGAGAGCTGGCATGTTCTGCGCTGCTGGCCTAGAAACAGCAACCGGAGCAGGATTAACCGCCATATGAACTTGTGAATTAAGGTAAGTTCGTCTACTATAACCAAGTTTAAACTTGGTCATCTTGCCACGATGAGGCACCGAATCGTCTCTAAAGTTAGGGAACGATTACATCAAGCCCATCAAACTAAAGTGAAAACTATTAAACGGGTAGTGGCACCTGAAATAGCCAAAGTCCCTGATGGTATAAAGCCGCTCCAGCCTGAGCTGCATAGTCGTGAATGTAGAGAATGATTCGTTGCTCAATACCAAGCCCTACCTTAACGCAGCAAAAAGCTTATAGGGTTTGGCTGAGCAGGAAAGCAGATACAGGCTGGACAAAATAGCGGTCTTGAAGTCAACTATTAAATTTTTGCAGTAGTTCAGTATCAAGCTTGGCCCAAATTCAGCCGAACTGGGCTGAAGTGGGAGCTTCCAATCGGAACTTAAACTGGATGTTTAAACAAAGTATCCAGATAAACACGAGCGGCTCGGCGATCGCCATCTCCGTTTTGGAGTAGAAACAGCGACAATGCTGCCGAAAAAACACGGTCTTGATCCCAATCAGGATGGGATTCGAGATAGTGAGACAGAGATTCGTGAAGGGCTTCAGGAATTTCTGCCAGGATGCTGACGGTTGCGTTCATTAGGACCTCTACTTGGACCAAGGTGAAATGGATAGGATGCGGTTTAGTCCCTGTCTGACGGCAAAAAGGTTACAGCAGAAAGCAGCGCCGATCTAGCTTACGGGAACACCTTTCACCCACGCTCTGATGTGGAAGCATCAGGTTTCGGGTGAAGCTAGCGCGCTCAGCAACTGCTACAAGCTCCAACTGCGATCATCAGAACTCCGCGTTGCATTTAAGTGGGTCGCATCATTTTGCGCTATCAGGGGGGAGGGTTGTCAATGCTTCGAAATGTTGCGATCGCCTTCAGATAAAAAAAAGATTTACGATAGAATCAGCTTTTGAGGGCATTTCTTGTTACTTTCCTTTACAAAAAATTAGGCGTTCTCATTTCCAGAGGCGGTTAACTGAAAAATCCCCAAATTGGCGCAAAGCTACGGTTCTACTTACTTAGCCTGTGGAAAACTCCTCTTAACCTGTGGAAAAACTAGGCTGTTTCTGTGGAAAGGCTGTGGAAACCGTGGGGAAAAGTCTGGGGAATGATAAGAATTGCAAAAAGTTCAAAAGCTCTCCGTCTCTTGACGTGTCTTAAGAAGGATCAGCAGGGGGATGAGGCTGGCTGAATCGTTGGATCGCGACTTGCACGCCTAAGGCTAGGAGGCCGAGCGCCGCGAAGCCAAACACACCTGCACCTAGGGCTACTACCCCAACTACTAGAGTTCGGACGGCAGAAGCGATATTGAGCACGGTTGCGTTGTCCGAGTGAATTGGTTTGGCGGCAAAGGTAGTGGCGATCGACATCGTGAGTTTATAGCCAGCAAAGGCCAGACTACCCGAGATCAAAGCACCGCTCAAACAACGGAAGGGACCAGGGAGAGCCTGAGCTTCGGAAGCTGAGTTGGACTTGGGGGGAGGCGTGAGGTTAGCCATAATTCTTCCTGTAAAACTAAGGAGCAGGCAGATTAAACCGGGCGGGAAGAGGCAATCCGAATACTGGTATTGGTAAGCGGAGCTACCCAAAGCTCTAGATCTGGGTCTGCGATCGCCGCCTGTACTCGTTCCCGGACTTGTTCTGCTTGCGTTTGCGATTCGGTGAGGGCAAAAACGGTAGGACCAGAGCCAGACATCATCGTGCCTAATACGCCTTGCTGCTGAAACTGCTCTCGTAAACGCTGCACTTGCGGATACTCTGGCAACACAATCCGCTCTAAGTCGTTGTAAAGGCGCTGACCAATCTCGGTGCTGTTGCGATGGGCGATCGCCGCTACCATCGGCCCTGAATGGACGCGCTGCCTGCGAGTTTCTAGTTCCTGGACATTGGACACATAAGCATGCCCGAATTGTTGCCGAAAGGTTTGGTAGGCCCAAGCAGTAGAAACTGAGAGGCTGCGGTACTTGGCCAAAACCACATAGATCTGGTTCAAGTCTGGTAAAGGCGCGAGTTCTTCGCCACGGCCTGTCGCTAGCATGGTGCCGCCAACAACGCAGAAAGGCACATCTGAGCCTAAGCGAGCCCCCAACTCTTGGAGTTCTGACTGAGTGAGACCTAGTTGCCACATCAAGTCCAACCCGACCAGCACTGCCGCTGCGTTGGTTGAGCCGCCTGCCAAGCCTGCGCCGACCGGAATTTGTTTGTGAATGTTGATTTCTACGCCACCATACTGAGCAAAGGTGTCAGGAAATTCTGCGGCCATCAGCGCAGCAGCTTTGTAAGCCAAATTTCGCTGATCGACAGGGACTTCTGGATGGTTGCAATGTACTCGGATTTGGTCTGTAGAAAGTGGGCGCAAATCGATGCGATCGCAGAGGTCAACGCTTTGGAGCACCATCGCCAACTCATGGAACCCATCTGGGCGATCGCCAATGATTTCTAGGTGCAGATTAATTTTGGCTGCGGCAGTTAAGGAGTAGGAGCGCATGCAGGTGTCAACAAATTACTTAAAGCCACCCATTCAGCTACGCTCAAATCTTCGGCGCGGGCTTGTGGGTTCACGTTTAATTGTTCCAGCAATTGCGTCAGGCGATCGCGATCGATCACACTTTTCAAATTATTTCGCAACATCTTGCGCTTCGTGGCAAAGCCCATTGTGACCAAGCTAGCCAACTGCTTGGGATCTCGGGCGGGTGGTTCTGTCGGTCGGGGGCGTAAGCGCACTACAGCCGAATCTACTTTCGGTGGTGGTTCAAAAGCCTTGGCAGGCACATCACAAATGAACTCACACGCAGCCAAATACTGCACCCGAACAGACAATGCGCCATAAGCTCTAGAACCGGGTTTGGCACACAAGCGATCGGCAATTTCTTTTTGCACCAACAGGACAATCGATTCTAGCGGTGAGGCGGCAGGCTGAGCGATATTGCCTAACAGCTTTTCTAGAATCGGTCCCGTAATGTAATAAGGAATGTTAGCAACGACTTTTTTGGGCGCTTGGAACTGCGGAAAAGGCGTTAAGTGAGCCTCTAAATCCAGCGTTAAAAAATCCCCTTGAAGTAGCAAAAAGTTTTCCTTTGGTCCCAATTTCTTGGCTAGGAGGGCGCACAAATCTCGGTCAATTTCTACCGCTACAACTGATTGAGCTTGTTGTATTAATTGCCGCGTTAAAATGCCTGTGCCAGGACCAATTTCGAGTACGCGATCGCTCGGTGCTAGAGCTGCCGCTTTAATAATTTGGTTGAGAGCTTTATCGCTGCGCAACCAATGTTGACCAAATTGTTTTCGAGTCGGAGGTGCCATTGCTTTATTGTATCGGGGGCGATCGCACTTCTTTGAGAAAATTTGATTGGGGTGTATCACAGCAGCATTTTAGATATGAAACAGCTTCCCGTTTGGGTGGGCTGCGGGATAGCGGCGATCGCAACCGTAGCAGGCATCAGTTATATGGTGCACAAAAACTCGATTCCTACAGTAAATTCCAGCGCTAATTCCACAGGGTCAGCTATCGGGGTATCCGAAAAGGCCTCTGCAAAGGTGATTCAGTCGCAAAGTTGCATCACACTCGTTAGTGATCCGACGCCACCCTTAAATGTACGAGCTAGCCCAGTGGTCGCCTCAGATAATGTTGTGGGCCAACTCACCAATGGCACCCGCCTCTTTGTCTTAATGGAACAAAATGAGTGGTTGCAAACCAAGGCTCCGATTGCAGGGTGGGTTTATAAGTCACTGACGATCACCAGCTGCCCCACGACCAATGGTGTCCCTGCTCCCAGACCTGCTACTCCAGCTAGCGCGACTCAGCCTGTAGATGCTGGCCCGACTTTACTAACGACAGCCACTGAGCAATACCAAGCAGGCAATTTAGAAGTAGCAATGGCTTTGGCCAAAGCGGTTTCCGAAAACAGCATTGCCTACGCCGAAGCTCAACTCGCGATCGCCCAGTGGCAACAAGATTGGCAACAGGCAGAAACTCGCTTTCAAGCCGCGCAACAAGCCTTCCAAGAGCAGCGCTGGCAAGATGTCCTGAGCCAAGTCAATGGGTTTCCGGAGATTCGCTTTTGGAAAGAGAAGTTAACACCAGTGGTAAAGGCCACCATTGAGCGACAGGGCCATGCAGCTGGAAACTACGACAACAAAACTAAGTCGATTACCCTCCCTGCCAATCACCGCCCCGCTACTGTGGCTGGCCGTTTTGCCAGCTCAGGAGTTCACCAATACTTACTGAATGGAGTGCAAGGACAAACTCTCACAATTGATACTGGCGGGCTCGGTCCTTTACCAGGCATCATGGCTCCAGACGGCACCTCCCTAGGTGAGACAAGCGATCGCAGTCAGACTACGCGCTGGACAGGCAAACTACCGCTCAGTGGCACTTACAGGCTCAAGCTCGATTCTCGATCGCAACCTTATGATTATGCCTTCTCAGTCCAACTCAACTGAGCTGCATCGGTTGGTTGAGTTCTAACCCTGAGACTCCGTAAAACCTTAACCCAAACTGCTCTATCCAACCCCTCTACGGATTTCATTTATATGTCTCCTCAATTTCACAGAATGCTTGGAACTGGTCTGCTCACGCTGGTGTCCTTGGTCTGTGTTGCCTGCGCCTCAGCCCCCGAAACGGACTCAACAGCAGTGAGCCCTAGCCCGACAGCCACTACAACCCCAGCCGCTCCAGGCTCTAGCCCCGCAGCCGCTCCCCCCGTGACGGCGCAACCCCTCAAATCTTCTCCTGATAATAGTGCTCAGGATAATGAGCCAGCCGTACAGGTGGAAAACTGCGTTGTGACTCAGGCGATCGCGGCTGATCCCAACCCTCCTCTAAATATTCGTTCTGGCCCAGAAGTGCAATCTGATAACGTGGTTGGCACCCTCAAGAATGGTGCTTGGGTTTCGGTAGTGGCTGAGAAAGATGGGTGGTTTCAGATCAGGTCAACGGATGGCAATGAAGTTGCGGGTTGGGTCGCCAAAAATCGGACTGAGAGCAACTGCAACCAAAAGACAGCCCGGATTGCGCTTCCTCAAGCGGGTGGAACGGTAGCGATCGCCGATCGCTTTGTCGGTACTGGGAGCCACAAGTATGTATTGCGAGCTAATCAAGGCCAAACCTTAACCGTTACGAATCAAAAAGATGTCTTCCCCAACATCTTGACTCCCACAGGCCAGCCTTTGATTTCCGGGAATTATGATGAAAATCGCCAGAACTGGACTGGCGAACTTCCTGCTACCGGAGAGTACACCTTGGAGCTAGACTCAAACTTCAAAGGCTACGATTATGCCTTCTCCGCTCAAGTGAAATAGGGAATTATGCGTCCAGTTGTGGTGGTGCTTCTAGCTGTGGGATTGGCATCGGGGAGTTATTGGGTTGCCAATCAGGTGAAGCAGACGCAATCTACGCAATCTGGTAGAGCGACAGGAACTAGAGTGGCAGGAACTGCTCCAGCGATCGCGGCGGCGGGGGACATTGCCTGCGATCCGGACAGTCCCAAATTTAACGGGGGGCGAGGAACCGCCACAGCTTGCCGCATGCAGGCAACAGCCCAACTTTTGCTCAACGAAGGTTTAACTGCCGTTTTGCCTCTTGGGGATTTGCAGTACGAAGTAGGCAGTGCCGAAGCCTTTCAGAAATCCTATGCTCCTAGCTGGGGCAGGCTCAAGTCGATTACTCGGCCCGTGGTAGGCAATCACGAATATGAAGAGCCGGGCGCTGCCAGCTATTATCGCTACTTTGGGGCAGTCGCAGGCAGTCCGCAGCGGGGTTATTACAGTTACGACATTGGGCAGTGGCACCTAATTGCGCTCAATTCTAACTGCTCGGAGGTGGGAGGCTGTGGTACAGGCTCGCCCCAAGAGCGATGGCTCAAAGCAGACTTGGCAGCGCACCCTCGGAAATGCACCTTAGCTTATTGGCATCATCCCCGCTTCTCATCGGGGCATCATGGCAACAATTCTGACACTCAGGCTTTTTGGCAAGCGCTTGCCGCTGCGGGCGCAGATGTTGTCCTGGCAGGGCATGACCACCACTATGAGCGTTTTGCTCCCCAAACTCCGCAGGGCAAGCTAGACCCCGATCGCGGTATACGTCAGTTTGTGGTGGGAACTGGGGGTAAAAATCACTATGAGTTGGGCGAGATTCAACCCCATAGCCAAGTGCGAAATGCTGATACCTATGGCGTCTTAAAGTTGACCTTGCATCCAACGCGCTACGATTGGCGCTTTATTTCCGAAGCTGGCAAGAGCTTTTCAGACTCCGGTAACAGCCCTTGTCGTTAAGAGAGTTACTTTGTGTCAAAAGGTACAAAGTTGACTGAGGAGTTTTGGGAAGTCGGCGATCACAATGAGGAGCGCTAAAAACTTCCTAGCTCTCCCTCGGCAATCCTTAAGGATTCATGTAGAAACCGAGCCAGCAGTTTGTTCGTACGAAATCGTACTGAATCTTCTCAGCGATCGCCCTATGCTAAAAGAAAATAGCATTAAAGTTTGTAACGGCCTAACGTTATTAATCAGCAATTTACCCTTTCCATCAGCTTCGCAGTTTTTCAGAAAAAAGTTAAGTTCTTCTCAAAACCTATAGTCATCAAGTCAAACAACCAACTGCTTTCGTCTTTGGAGCAGAACGATATGTGCCCCCTATCTGCCGAGTTTGGCTATGCCTTCTCCACTAAGACCAGGCCTCTGGAGACAATGCGTCATCCAAGGTTGATGAAACAGTTGCAAGTGCTAGTTGTTGATAATGACCCTGATTCTAGACACCTGCTCACCGTGTTGTTTGCAGCCTATGGCATCAGGACGATTGCTACAGCTTCGGCCTGCAAAGCACTGGCAATTTTGCAAGATATCCAACCAGATTTACTGATCAGCGAACTTGCCCTACCCGGCGAGGATGGCTATTGCCTGATGCAGCAAGTCAAAGCCCTAGAGAGTAGACAACAAGTTCAAATTCCTGCGATCGCCTTGACTGGCTACAACCGCAAGAGCGACCAAGCACAAGCCCTAGCTGTCGGCTTTCGCAAGTATCTAGTAAAACCTGTTGATATTGACGAGTTAATGACCACGGTTGCTGACCTGACCAAATCCCCTCAAATGGTGCCTACAACATGAATGCAACCACATTTTCTCGACAGGTCGCAGCAATGTCTAATCGCTTGAGCGATTTATATCAAGGCATCAGCACCTCCACTACCTTATCGCCCGCTCTACTACCCTCTGCTCTGAAAGAATTAGGCATTGCCTCTGAGCGGCTTCAAGTGGCAGCCGATTTACTGAGCGAGCAAAACCAGCAATTATTATTGGCAAGCCAAAGCGCTGCAACTGAACGCCAACGATATCAGGAGTTGTTGGAATTTATTCCCGATGCCTGTTTGATTACAGATGCCGCTGGAGTGGTGCAGCAAGCCAACCAGGCTGCTACCAAGTTGCTAAACCTCCCACCTTCTTTTCTCACAGGTCGTTTACTGACGGCATTTGTGCCTCCAGAGGCTCGGCTACAGTTTCAGACTGAGCTACAGCGGCTCCAACAAAGACCTTGGAAACATGAATGGCAGGTGCAGTTGCAGCCATATCAAGGGACCACTTTTAATGCAAGCATTCTGGTGGAAGTGAGTCAGCCAGACGCCAACCAACCCCCAATGCTGCGCTGGCTATTGCGCTACCTCAGCGATCGCCAGCCGTCTGACCATAGCCCCAACCTGAGCTATCCGTTGCGGACCTACCACAAGGGAGAAACGATTCCTCTAAATCTGCAAGGAATTTGGCAAGTGCACTCAGGATTGGTGCAGTTAACCACTTTTTCGCAGACGGGCCAAGAAATATTGATTGGCTTAGCGGGGGCTTCAGCGCCTTTTGGCCCTAGTCTGACTGCGCTTACGCTCTATGAAGCTACTGCCCTAGCGGATACGCAGTTATGGTGCATTCCCCTGACCGATTTTGCTGCCTCCTCGGAGCTACAGCAACGGCTTCTGCCCCAAATTAGCCAACGGCTCAAACAAACTGAGCTGCTGCTAACGGTTTATGGGCAACTCCGAGTCAGCGATCGCTTGTACACTTTGTTGCAGTTGTTAAAGCACGAAGTAGGACAGTCTGTGACCGGGGGGACTCGGTTGAGCGTGCGCCTGACCCATGAAGACTTGGCGATCGCTTGCGGCACGACTAGAGTCACCATCACCCGGCTACTCAGGCAATTTCAGCAGCAACAAAAGCTGAGAGTAGACTCCCAGCATCACCTGATTTTGTTAGAAGGCAACAGTAGCTCTCCCATATCTGCCCTCTCACTTGAGCAAGTTGCATCCACAAAAGGGCAAAGCTTACTTGTTACTCAAGGAGTCTAACGGTGCTCAGTCGTCAACCTAAGATAGCTCCCCAATTATTTTGGTGGTGGAACCCGATGACGAAACACGGCCCCTCCTGAAGCACAACCTCAACCACCAAGGCTACCGGGTCATCATCGCTTTAGATGCAGAAGATGCGATCGAGCGGATGATGGGTGGATTTCATTGCCCAGATCTGATTTTGCTCAACCAGTTTGGGCAATCGATTGAGGAGGCTGCTAGGACAGGACGGCGGATTCGCACAACTTCAGGGATTGCCAAGGACACACCGATCGTTGTGATTGCTGAACGGTATAGCGTGGATTTGGAAAGCAAGGACATGCAGGTAGGCGATCGCGAGTACGTCAGTTACCTAGAAGATGGGCAGCAGCTGATGGATCTGCTCCAGAAACTTTGCCCTGTCTAATTTTCTCTCTTAGAATATCCAGCTAGAAAAAGTGCAGAGCTACTACAGCAACCCTGCACTCTACGGTTTAAGCTTTCTAATTAAATTCCCAAGCGCTGATAGACGTGATCCAGGTGGCGCAGATGATGTTGAGGATTGAAGCATTCTTCAATTTCCTCTGGCGACAAATGCTCTGTAACTCTTGGATTTTGGGCGATCAGGTCGTGGAAACTGCCATCGTCCTTATTCCAAGCGGTGTGAGCACAAGACTGCACCGTGGCATAAGCTTCTTCTCGGCTCATCCCCTTCTCAACCAGCGTCAAGAGCACTCGCTGACTAAACACAACCCCACCGTAGAGGTTCATGTTGCGTTTCATGTTTTCGGGGTAGACCTGCAAGTTCTTCACTAGCTCGGTGATTTCTACCAGCATGAAGTGGGTGAGGGTGCAGCCGTCTGGGAAGACCACCCGCTCCACAGAACTGTGGGAAATATCACGTTCGTGCCACAGCGCTACGTTTTCGATCGCTGCTACGGCATAGCCCCGGATGATGCGGGCAATCCCAGTCAAGCGCTCCGAGCGAATCGGGTTGCGCTTGTGAGGCATGGCAGAAGAACCCTTTTGGCCTTTCGCGAAAAATTCCTCGACCTCTAGTACATCGGTCCGCTGTAAGTTGCGAATCTCCACCGAAAATCGCTCAATGGAAGCGGTCATCAGCGCCAAGGTCTGCATGAAATCGGCGTGGAGATCGCGAGAAACAACTTGAGTTGAAGCCGTGTCTGGTTTCAACCCTAACTTCTGGCAAGCCAGTGCTTCTACTTGCGGGTCAATGTTGGCGTAGGTGCCCACAGCGCCAGAAATCTTGCCCACTGCGATGTCATCTCGCAATCGGACTAGGCGATCGCGATTCCGCAACACTTCTGCCAACCAACCCGCTAGCTTAAAGCCAAAGGTGATCGGTTCGGCATGAATCCCATGCGAGCGCCCAATCATGACGGTGTCGCGGTGCTGCTGTGCCTGGTAACGAATCGCCTGGATTAAAGCTTCGAGCTGACCTAACAGCACATCCAAGCTAGCCACGAGTTGTAGTGCCAGGGCGGTATCGAGCACATCGGAGCTAGTCAAGCCCAAGTGAATATAACGGCCTGCATCGCCGACGTATTCGTTCACGTTGGTCAGAAAGGCAATGACATCGTGACGAACTTCGGCTTCAATTTCTAGCACCCGCTTGGGATCAAAGTTCGCCTTTGCTTTAATTTCTTCAACTGCTTCAGCCGGAATATATCCGAGTTCAGCCTGGGCTTCACAAACTGCTATCTCTACCTGTAACCAAGTTTTGAGTTTGTAAGCCTCCGTCCAGAGTTCGCCCATCTCAGGCAGGGTATAACGCTCAATCAAAGCCCGTGTCGCAGAATACAACCGTCATATTTTAGCGCTATCTCAACCCGCAACTTGCAATTACAAAAAAGGAGCTGCATTGTTGCAACTCCCTTTTATTTTTATACCCCCAGGGGAATTCGAATCCCCGTCGCCTCCGTGAAAGGGAGGTGTCCTAGGCCTCTAGACGATGGGGGCTAGGTGACTTGAAGGCGTTGCCCTCAACCGCTCGCGTATCCCGGCGGAATATTAGTCTAGTACGAACGATTTGAGTTTTGCAAGTCCCTAAATTGAAAAAATTAGTGACTCAAGGATGTGAGTAGGCGATCGCCTTTATTCTTCGTCCTCATATTCTCCCTCGCCGTATTCTTCGTCCTCTTCAGATTCCTCTAACTCTTCGTCTTCTTCAGATTCTTCATCCTCGTCGTATTCTTCGTCCTCTAGTTCTTCATCTTCAGATTCTTCGTCTTCGTATTCCTCATCCTCCTCAGATTCCTCTAACTCTTCGTCCTCGTCCTCATACTCTTCCTCGTCTTCCTCAGATTCTTCGTCCTCGTCGTATTCTTCGTCCAGCTCCTCTTCCTCAGATTCTTCGTCTTCGTATTCTTCTAACTCTTCCTCCTCGAGTTCTTCATCTTCAAAGTCTTCGTCCTCCTCAGATTCCTCATCCTCCTCTAGTTCCTCTTCCTCAGCTCCTTCGTCCTCGTCCTCGTACTCTTCCTCTTCCTCTTCTAGTTCTTCCTCGGATTCTTCATCCTCGTCGTATTCTTCTAATTCCTCTGACTCTTCATCCTCATACTCTTCTTCGTCCGTTGGCACTTCTGTACCTGTCAGAAGTTCAATCAGCACATCAAAAAATGAGAAACCTTCTTCGTAGCTGGTGCTGATGTCTTCGGAGAAATCGAGATTATTGGCGCGGCGGAGAGTCCAGCAATCGCCTGTTAAATCTGCATTGGTCAAGTATTCATAGGGGATATAGCAGTATCCTTTGTCGCCCCAATCGGTGCCCCAAGAGTTGCGAACCAGAAACACTTGGTCTTTATCCGAGTAGCCGCAAGCGAGCATCGCGTGACCGCCCAAGTTTTCTTCGCTAGGAAGTGGCATGTTCACATGGCCCCGATGATCTAGATCCTCAAAAGATTGAAAGATGTCGGAGCCGAATACGAAAGGGTAGCCCTCCGACAGACAGACTTTCATCGCATGTAAATCAACATCAATGCGATCGTACTCATCAATTAAATGCTCAGCCGCTTCCTGAAAAGCATCGTCGTGGGGTTCGTCACAGAAAGTTTCAATGTCGTAAGGCCAAGCTGCTTCAGAGCAAGCGCCGTACTTGGTCAACACTTTCATACCCCGACGTAAAGTTGCGCCGCTATCTTCCTGCTCACAGCCATCAAATTTCCGAGCTAAGTAGTAGATAAACAAGCGGCTAATATCGTAGTTTTGCCCTGTAAGTCGCTTAGCCAAATACTCATAAGCTCCAGCGATCGCGTTAGCCGTACAACTCCCCAACTCGCCCTGGTTTTCGACTGCGGTCATGTGCCGCCGCAAATCTACAAACTTGGGCAAGCTATTCTGCTTCACATTGCGGGGCCGAGCATAACGACGATCGCGGTCATCTTGGCGATCGCGGTGATAGCCACCCACCACCACTCGGCTACCCTGAGGATGAAGAATTTGCTTAAACATGACCAGTACTCCTAAATTTTTAGCGAGATCCGCGAAATCAGTGACAGCACCCTGTGTTACACCCAGCTATTGCATCCGATCGATCGTCCGGTACTGAATCGCCTCTGCTACATGCTGGGTTCGTAGTTGTTCGTCTCCAGCTAAATCTGCGATTGTGCGAGCGACTTTCAAGATGCGATCGGTAGCTCTGGCGGAAAGGCCCAGCTTGCGAATCGCCCCTTCCAAGATGTTGCGGGCTGCGTCATTGAGTACGCACCACTTTCTCAGGTGGCGGCTCTGCATATCGGCGTTGCAACGTAGGCTGGGCTCGGCTTCAAAACGGGTTTGGGCGCGATCGCGAGCTACTTGCACTCGTTCCCGTACATGGGCTGAAGCTTCGCCTAGGGATTGCCGTGTGATTTCTTCGGGCTTGAGCCGATTTACTGCCACTTGCAGGTCAATCCGATCCATCAGCGGGCCAGAGAGTTTGGCCCAATATTGCTCCCGTTGGCGCGGCGAACAAGTGCAAGGCTGAATCGTGTCGCCAAAGTAGCCGCAAGGACAGGGATTGGTACTGGCAACCAAGGTGAACTGGGCGGGAAAAGACACCGACTGCCGCGTGCGGGAAATGGTGACATGCCCGTCTTCTAGCGGCTGCCGCAAAAACTCTAGAACATCTCGCTTAAATTCTGTTAATTCGTCAAGAAACAAGATCCCTCGGTGAGCAAGTGAGATTTCCCCAGGTCTAGGAAAACTGCCACCGCCTACGAGCGAGGGGCCAGAGGCGGAGTGATGGGGACTGCGAAAAGGGCGATCGCTAACCAAGGAACCTCGTTCTTTGAGCAAGCCTGCGACCGAATGAATTTGGGTGACTTCGAGTGATTCGGCGAAAGTTAATGGCGGTAAAATCCCAGGCAAACGACGAGCCAGCATAGTTTTACCGCTACCGGGAGGGCCAACAAAAACCAGGTTGTGACCACCCGCTGCGGCAATTTCCAAGGCGCGACGGGCATGAGCTTGCCCTTTAACTTCATTCAGGTCTTGTCCGGTGTACCGCGCTCGTGCCAAGGCTGCCTGACCATCCACTTGCACAGGCTGATACTGCTCAGGCTGGTTGAGGAAGTTGCCCACTTCCGCTAAATTCTGAAAGCCGTGAACTGCTAAACCTTTGACTACCGCCGCTTCGGGGGCATTGCCCGCAGGTACAACTAGGCCTGTGATTCCCATTTGTTGCGCGGCAGCCGCGATTGGTAATACACCAGCCACAGGTCTGAGGCTACCGTCCAGCGAGACTTCCCCCAGAAATAAGTAATCGCCCAACAGTTCTGCACTCACCTGCTCAGAGGCAGCCATGATTCCCACACTGATGGGCAAATCGAAACTAGGGCCTTCTTTCCGCAGATCCGCTGGTGTGAGGTTAATCACAATCTTTCGCATGGGGAAGGCATAGCCCGCGTTTTTTAGGGCTGCTTTGACTCGTTCCCGCGACTCCTGCACTTCAGTGCCAGGTAAACCTACCAAGACAATGCCTGGGAGCCCACCGGACACATCTACCTCAACTCCAACCTTCACCGCATCAATCCCGACGAGGGATGCACTCCAAATCCTGGCCAGCACTCGGTCATACCTGAGACTTCTAGCCGTAGAATGCCCGCGATCGCCTATGTACCAACATGCTCAGGTTCGCCTTTACTAACGATTGAGAGCACTGGCTATTTACTAGCTAGATTGATCACTCACTCAAACTTAATGATTCTCATGCTGATGTTGCGATCGCCCCTTAAAATTGCAGCAAACCTCAAGAAATTCTGGCTATGAGCGAAACAGACACGATTTTTGGCAAAATTATCCGCCGCGAAATTCCAGCGGATATTGTTTATGAGGACAACTTGGCCCTTGCCTTTAGAGACGTGAATCCGCAAGCGCCTGTCCATATCCTAGTGATTCCCAAAGAGCCGATCACCAAGCTTGCAGATGCAGAATCGCAGAATCATGCATTGATGGGGCATTTGTTACTAACTGTGAAGCGCGTAGCAGAGCAAGAAGGCTTAGCAAACGGTTACAGAGTTGTAATTAACAATGGGGAAGATGGGGGGCAAACCGTTCCCCATCTGCATTTGCACATTCTCGGCGGGCGACCGCTGGCCTGGCCTCCCGGTTAATCGCTCTAACTGGCGATAGAAACCTGAGAAAACTACTTTACAAAGCTCAACAAAGTGATTAATCTATAGATCAAGTGGGGTTCGCCCTACTTTACATAGATTCATCCAACTTTAAGTAATAAGCACTCATCCAGACATGACTACCACTCTACAGAGACGCGAAAGCGCCAACCTGTGGGAGCAGTTCTGTAACTGGGTTACCAGCACCGACAACCGCCTCTATGTAGGCTGGTTCGGCGTTCTGATGATCCCTACCCTGCTCTCCGCCACCATCTGCTTCATCATCGCTTTCATCGCGGCTCCTCCCGTTGATATCGATGGCATCCGTGAGCCTGTCGCTGGCTCCCTCATCTACGGCAACAACATCATCTCTGGTGCTGTCGTCCCTTCCTCCAACGCGATCGGCCTCCACTTCTACCCCATCTGGGAAGCGGCTTCCCTTGATGAGTGGCTCTACAACGGTGGCCCTTACCAGTTGGTAATCTTCCACTTCCTCATCGGCGTCTTCTGCTACATGGGTCGTGAGTGGGAACTCTCCTACCGCCTCGGCATGCGTCCTTGGATCTGCGTCGCTTACTCTGCACCTGTCGCAGCGGCAACCGCAGTGTTCCTCATCTACCCCATCGGCCAAGGTTCCTTCTCCGATGGCATGCCCCTCGGAATCTCCGGTACCTTCAACTTCATGTTGGTGTTCCAAGCTGAGCACAACATCTTGATGCACCCCTTCCACCAACTCGGTGTGGCAGGTGTATTTGGTGGTAGCTTGTTCTCCGCGATGCACGGTTCCTTGGTGACCTCCTCCTTGGTGCGTGAAACCAGCGAGAACGAGTCTCAGAACTACGGTTACAAGTTCGGCCAAGAAGAAGAGACCTACAACATCGTGGCAGCTCACGGCTACTTTGGCCGCTTGATCTTCCAATATGCGTCCTTCAACAACAGCCGAGCTCTGCACTTCTTCTTGGGTGCATGGCCTGTGATTGGCATCTGGTTCACGTCCTTGGGCATCAGCACGATGGCGTTCAACCTGAACGGGTTCAACTTCAACCAGTCGATCATTGACTCGCAGGGTCAAGTGATTGGCACCTGGGCAGACGTGCTGAACCGCGCGAACTTGGGGATGGAAGTGATGCACGAGCGCAACGCTCACAACTTCCCCCTCGACCTGGCTGCGGGCGAAGCTGCTCCTGTAGCGCTAACCGCTCCTGCAATCCACGGTTAATCTCCAGCTAGTCTCTAGCTAGAAAAGAAGCGCTCTCCTAACGGGGGGCGCTTTTTGCATTGCTGTTTTCCAGGCTGACAATTTTTCTGGATTGACAAGCGCTGAAATGAGCTTTGATGGAAGAGGAGCGATCGCTCCTGTCTAGTATCTGCAAGTTCCCCTAAAAGTCGCCATTCTGCACCTCCAAGATGAACGAAGTTTTAGGCGCTCTGATTATTTGCATTGGTTGCCCGCTGCTGGGTGGATTGCCTCTGATTAGCTGGCTCACCTATGCCTTAACGAGAAAACAACTAGCCAAACTAGGAACGGGAAATGTCAGCGTTTCGGCAGCGTTTTACCACGGTGGTCGTGTTGTAGGGATTTTGGCGGTTCTGTCAGAAGCATTTAAGGGAATTGCTGCGGTTTTAATTGCTCGCTACTTTTTTCCGCAAGCTTCAGAGTGGGAGCTAATCTCCTTAATAGCCTTGGTGATGGGCCGCTATTGGATGGCGCGGGGAGCAGGCACAACCAACGTGGTTTGGGGCTATGTTGTCCACGATTGGATGGCTTCGTTACTGGTGTTTATTTTGGGGGGCATTGGCTCCACCATTTTGCGGGAAAAGCGCCAAGGCAAGATTTTAGTCTTAGTTTTGTTTCCGCTAATCACTGCTTTATTGCATCCCCAAGAATCCGCTTTGATTGTGGCGGCGATCGTGCTGGGCAGTCTCATGGGCTGGATTTACCGCAAGATTCCCGATGATCTAGACTTAACCCCAGAAGCAGGTCAACCGGAATCCCAAGCAGTGTTTAAGTTTTTTCGCGGCGATCGCGCTCTAGTCTCGCTGAATCGGCCTTTAGAAGCTCAAAAAGTCGGACAGAAAGCGGCTACCCTCTCGCAATTAATGCGGTGGGGCTATCCAGTTCCGGTAGGTTGGGTGTTGCCACCTGGCGACGATCCAACGCCATTGATTGAGTTTTTGCAGCCTTCCTCCGAGAAACCTTTGGTGGTACGTTCTTCAGCGGTGGGAGAAGATTCAGAACTGGCTTCAGCAGCAGGGCAGTACGAAAGTATTTTGAATGTGACAACTCAGGGAGGGCTGGAGCGGGCGATCGCTCAGTGCTTGGCTTCCTATGACCAGCCAGGAGCCATCCAGTATCGGCGCGATCGCGGACTACCAGAAGCGGCAATGGCGATCCTGGTACAGCAACAAATTCGTGGCGCGTTTTCGGGGGTGGCCTTTAGTCGTGACCCGATCGCTCGGCAGGGTGAGGCAGTCGTAATTGAAGCGCTACCCGGTGAGACGCAACGGATTGTGTCCGGGCAGTTTACGCCTGAGCAATATCGGGTTTTGGTGCGTGAAAGCGATTTAGCTCAAGCGGATTCAAACTGGGTGCTTCCCGCTGATTTAGAACTACCCGTCGAAGGAACAGGAGATTTACCACCCCGCTTAATTCAGCAAGTGGCGTTTTTGGCTAGACATTTAGAGGCCCGCTATCACGGACTGCCACAAGATATCGAATGGACCTACGATGGGCAAACCTTATGGCTGCTGCAATCGCGCCCGATCACCACGCTGCTACCGATTTGGACTCGTAAGATTGCCGCAGAAGTCATTCCTGGCTTGATTCGTCCCCTGACTTGGTCGATTAATCGGCCTTTGACTTGTGGGGTTTGGGGTGAGATTTTTACGTTGGTGCTGGGTAAGCGATCGCGAGGGCTAGACTTTAATGAAACCGCGACGCTGCATCACTCTCGCGCTTACTTCAACGCCTCTTTGTTAGGGCAAACTTTCCTCCGTATGGGCTTACCTCCTGAGAGCCTGGAGTTTTTGACCAGAGGGGCTAAGTTCAGCAAACCACCCCTAGGCTCCACTTTAGGCAATACACCTGGATTAATGCGGCTGTTACAGCGAGAATGGCAGCTAGACAAAGATTTTCGTTATGACTACCAACGGCAGTTTGCACCCCTCCTAACGACGCTAACGCGAGAACCTGCCGAGAACTTGACCGCTCCCACTCTCCTAGAGCGCATTGACACTATTTTGCGGGTGTTGAAGCGGGCGACTTATTACAGCATCTTGGCTCCGCTGAGTGCAGCGCTACGACAGGCAATTCTCAAGGTTCAGGATAGCGAACTAGACAACAGCAACACTCCGGAAGTTGCCGCGTTGCGATCGCTCCAAGAAATTGCCAATCGTAACCGCCATTTAGTCGCTAACTTAGAAAATCCTGCTGCTCCAAGTCCTGAAGTTTTTGACACCTTAGCAGCCCGCCCCAACGGTCAAACCTTGTCTGATCAGCTAGCTCAGTTTCTCGACACCTATGGTTACTTGAGCGAAGTGGGGACGGATATTGCGGTGCCGACTTGGCGCGAAGACTCCAAACCTGTTTGTGACCTGTTCACCCAGTTTCTGCTCAACCCAACCCCTGCGGGTCAGCCTTTGCCCGCTGAATCGCGATCGCCTGCTTGGAAAGTGCAGCGAGTTCAGCAGCGAGTGAGTTTGAAGGGTCAGGTGACAGAGATTTACAGTCGATTGCTGGCAGAATTGCGCTGGAGCTTTGTAGCGCTAGAAAAGCTGTGGCTAGAGCAAGGATTGCTGTCAGCAGCAGGCGATATTTTCTTCTTGAAGTTTGAGGAAATTTGGCGGCTGATTCAACAGTCAGATGCCGATTTAGCTAGCCAAGTCTCTAGGTTAATTGCAGAACGGCGATCGCAACTGGCCCAAGACAATGAACTGGTACAAGTGCCCGCTTTGGTCTACGGTAATGCCCCACTCACCTTTATCACCGTCCATAAGTGGCAACCCTCGCAAAAGTTACAAGGCATTGGGGCTAGCCCAGGCCAGGTAGAGGGTCGAGTGAAAGTGTTGCGGAGCTTACAGGCGATCGCAGAAATCGATCGAGAAACAATTTTGGTGGTGCCCTACACCGATTCTGGTTGGGCACCACTGCTAGCCAGAGCGGGAGGTTTGATTGCGGAAGTAGGAGGGCGTTTGTCTCACGGTGCGATTGTGGCACGAGAGTATGGCATCCCTGCCGTGATGGATGTGCATGATGCGACCCATCAATTGCAGGATGGCCAATGGGTAAGAATTGATGGTCAACAGGGAACCGTAGAAGTCTTATAAAAGTTTTCGAAGACTTGTAATTTCTACTTTTAGGTCGAGCATTTCCGCAACCTAACCTTAACTTCTCAAGACCGATTGATGTTTCTTTCGATTGCTTTAACCGTATCCAATGCTTCCTTTAAGCCAACTCCTGTTTCTTCACGTAGCTTTTTCATTGCTCCAATCCGATCGCCTGATCTGACTAGATCTTCGAGGGTTTCGTTGTAGTCAATTTCCAGCTTATTCAGAATTAGATCAACTTTTCGCTCCAATCTTGCAAGGTGGGAACTGTCCGCTGCATTAGGTGAGCGGCTTTGAACCGCAAATATACTGCCCAAACTCACCAGAACCAAACTGAGTAGCCAAGGTTCCATCATGTTGAGAAGTTTTTAATTAAATAAGGCAGCCGTAGGAAAAACCAAATACTCTAAGAAAAAGAGCTTCCAAATGAATTGGTAGAAGCTGGCGATCGCTACTTTGTCTGATAAATTAACTCGTAAACTTCGCCACCAAAGTAGGCTCAAGGCAACTAAGTGAGTCACGATTAAAAACTTAGAGTTAACACCTGTCAGGTTTAATAAACCAGCTAAAATCATGCCAAGATAGCAAGCGGTTAAAACCCAACGAGACAAGTTAAATACTGCTTTTGTCCCGAGCCGAATTGTGAAGGTATTGATGTTGTATTGACGATCGCCATCGATATCAGGAATATCCTTAAAGATTGCGATCGCAAACGTAAATACCAGAACAAATAATGTCAGCGCCCAAACTGCTGGAGTGATATTACCTTGGCCTTGGAGTTGTTGGCTGAAGTGTAGAAATAACCCCAAATTAACAATGACGCCCCGCACTGTAAAAATGCACAGCGAAGCCCAAACCGGAAATCGCTTCAGGCGGATAGGTGGCAAGGAGTAGGCAGTGCCGATCGCTAAGCTAATGCCCACCGTACCGAAGAGAAACCAACCGGAACTGAGAGAAATCAGCAGCGCTAAAGCCCCTGTGAAGAGGACAATGGCCCAACCTTGCGATCGCGAGAATTCCCCGGAAGCGACAGGTAAATGTGGTTTGTTGATCCGGTCAATCTCGACATCTTCTAATTGGTTCAGTCCCACAATGTAGACGTTGCCGCAGAGACAAGCGAGCCAAGCGGCCAACAGTACGCCTAGATGACTAAGGGCAAAGGGAATCGAAGTTGTAGCACTGGCGATCGCGTACAACCCTAGCGCACTAAGGCTCGTGCCAATGATGGTGTGGGGGCGAGAAAACTTCCAGAAAGCATAGAGCCAGGGGGCATACTTTTGGAGGAGATTAATCTGGGCCGACGAAACAGCAGGCTTTTGGGGGGAAATCTGGCTCATGCGTGCCTGAATTGATACACAGGCTTGATTTTAAGCAATCAATGACAATTTTGGCAGCAATCCCTTGATAGAAAATGGCTGAGCTAGCTTGGCCGCACCTTACTTGAATCGTTTATTTAGTGCCACATAGCAATCCAAAACGTACTAGCCCCCGCTGATAGCCCCGACTCATCAAATTCAACGCCAGAGCCGCTTGAATTGTCGTCCAACCAGAAAGTAGTAAACCGAAAATGGCATTGGGAGTTAAAGCAGATTCAATCACCTTGTCCCAGAACGGAGCCACCGCGTCTGACCAATCGGCAGTACGAATATTTTGAAACGAGAGTTGGCTCGCGATCGCTTCATACTCTGGCAGCGAAATCACATAAGGCAAGCAATAGACGCGATAAATGTCGGCTAAATGCTGTCGCTCATCTGTGGTCAGTGGATCACTGGGCGTGGTGGGGCGGTGGCACCAAGTCGCCATGATCAACGTGCCACCTGGCTTTAGCACCCGATAGCATTCCTGCAAGAACTTACGCTTGTCTGGCATGTGCTCTCCGCTTTCCAGTGACCAGACAAGATCAAAGGAATTGTCGGCAAAATCGGTGTTTAGAGCATCCCTGACAAAAAACTGAGCGCTAGGTTGAGTAGTCAAGCTGCTCATGCCTGCCTCACGCGCTCTCTCGGTGGCTCTGGCGGCTTGCACGGGGCTTAGAGTAATGCCAGTCGCTGCCGCTTGAAACTTTTGAGCCAAATACAAAGAACTTCCCCCAATTCCGCAGCCTGCATCCAAGATCGCTTCTGCTTGTTCAACTTTGGCCCACTTCAGCAACTCCTCTACTAAATCAATCTGGGCTTGGCGGCGTTCTTTGGGTTCCTTGCCATCTAGACCGTAGTAGCCATGATGCATGTGCTCGCCCCAAATCTGCTCCCACAAACCAGAGGAGGCATCATAGAATTGCTGAATTTGTTGGTAGAGGGTCGAGGTCATAGCAGTGTAGCGTTGAATCTAGATCGGAATTAGCCTAGCAGAGCCAGCGATCGCGTCATAACCTCTAGAGGTGGAAAATGTATTTGAAAAAGGAAAAATCTGCATGACGATCTCCAGCGATCTATGGCAAGCAAACCAAGATTTAGCTCAAGCTTGTCTGAAAAATCCTTTTGTCCAGGGCATTGCCGATGGCAGCTTGCCCAAGGAGCTATTTGCTTATTACGTCGGTCAAGATGCTTTTTTTCTAGAAGCCTTTGCGCGAGCTTATAGTATTGCCGCTGCCAAAGCACCCGATTGGGAAGGATTTGGGGTGTTTCACACCCTAGCAGGTGGGGTGTTGGAAGAATTGCAACTGCACCAAGGTTATGCCCAAGAGTGGGGCGTGGACTTGCAGGCTATAGAACCTGGAGCTGCTACGCGACGCTATACAGATTTCTTGCTAGCAACAGCCTGGAGTGGTGATGCAGGCTTGACCACAGCAGCGATGGTGCCTTGTATGCGCTTGTACACCTTTCTCGGTCAGCAACTTGGAGCTAGCCAAAAGTCTGAGCATACCTATACCACTTGGATTCGCACCTACAGCAGTCCAGAGTTTGACCAATTGGCGCAACAGTTAGAGCAGCTTTGCGATCGCTACACCATCCATCCTGCTCCGGCCCACACCACTTACCGCTATGCCATGCAATGTGAGCACGATTTCTTTCAAGCAGCTTGGTCCTATGATGCTTAGATAGTGTGCCAAGATGCAGCTAAACCAGAATCGTACAACGGGTGCCTCAGCAAGCAGTAAGCTCTTAAGCAGCCTTTGTTTTACAGTCCCAACTTAGTTTATTGACGCGATCGCTTCATGACTGTCTCTAGAACTATTTGTCTCGGTTTTCTAGCTGTCATTGCCATAGGAACATTCCTACTAATGCTGCCTTTTTCAACCAGCAGCGGCAATTGGAATGACTTTATTGTGGCTCTGTTTACTGCTACATCAGCTGTTTGTGTCACGGGCCACATCGTGGTGGATACAGGCATTTATTTTTCTACAACGGGGCAAGTGATCCTGCTCGCCTTGGTGCAGATTGGTGGGTTGGGCTACATGACCGCTACCACCTTTCTCTTGCTACTTTTGGGACGACGGTTTGGCCTACGAGACAAAATTGCGCTACAACAGGCGCTCGATCGCCCTGGAATGCAAGGAGTGGCCCAAGTTCTGCGCTCCATCGTCGCCCTCACTTTGATCTTTGAACTCACAGGCGCATTTCTACTGCTGCCAGTTTTTGTGCCCGATCACGGTTGGAGCAAGGGATTGTGGCTCTCTATTTTCCATAGTATTACCGCTTGGAATAATGCTGGATTTAGCCCCTTTAAGGACAATCTCATTGGCTATCAATCTTCGGTGTTATTGAACATCATTATTCCAGCCTTAATTATCTTTGGTGGTATTGGCTATGAAGTGATTTTTGAGTTGTTTCTGTGGTTGCGCGATCGCTTGTCCAGAAAACCGGAAAAAATTGTCTTTTCCTTAAATTTCAAAGTCGCAACTAGTACTACAGTCATTCTTTTAGTCATTAGTACGATTGCTATATTTTTTACAGAGTTAGGGAATCCAGCTACCCTCGGAGCAATGGATTTTAAGACTAAGATACTCGCAGCTTGGTTTCAAGCCGTAACACCGCGTACTGTAGGTTTCAATACCGTTGATATTGGCAAAATGACGACTGCCAGCTTATTTATCATGATCGTCCTCATGTTTATTGGAGGTAGTCCAGGCGGTACCGCAGGCGGGATTAAAACTACCACTTTACGAGTTTTAACGAGTTGTACCCGAGCGATCTTACAAGGCAAAGAAGAAGCGACTTTATATGAGCGGCAAATTCCTGTTTCGCTCATTCTCAAAGCAGTGGGAGTTTCGGTTGGTTCACTCGCTGCCGTCATGATTATGACTACTTTAATTGCCATCACTGACACACACGTAGAATTTATTCAAATTCTGTTTGAGGTGATGTCAGGTTTTGGCACAGTCGGTCTCTCCACCGGGATTACGGCAGGTCTTTCCACCTTTGCCAAATTAGTTTTAATCGCCAGCATGTATCTCGGTCGAGTTGGGGTATTGCTGCTAATCGGCGCAATTTTAGGTGACCCCAATCCGAGTACTATCCGTTATCCAGAAGAAAATTTACTCGTAGGGTAGGTTTCTGTAACAAAATAGGGTGGGATTTCCGGAGCAGATTTGTACCCGAAATCTTGATAATTTAAAGAGTTGTGGATTCCAAATCAGATTTTGGCGCTTAGCGCCTGAGGTTAATTCGTGAATTTATCCTATCTGAGCTTCTTTCGCAGCTTACGAACCGAGAATAAGCAATTTGCTGTCATTGGTTTGGGGCGCTTTGGTCGAGCTGTTTGTGCATCTCTGCATCGTATGGGGTACGAAGCACTAGGGATTGACTCGGATGAAAAGCGGGTGGCTCAGATTCTGACAGACCAGCTAGCAGCTCATGCAATACAGTTAGATTCAACTGAGGTTGCTGCCCTGAAAGAAGCAGGGGTTTTTGAGTTCGATACCGTGATTGTCGCGATCGGCAATTATGTGGAAGAAAGCGTGATCACTACCATGAACCTGAAAGAGGCGGGGGTGCCCCATGTGGTCGCCAAGGCTTCTTCCGAAATTCATGAAAAGCTGTTGCGAAAAGTTGGCGCGGATCATGTAGTTTTTCCAGAGCATGAAATGGGCTGTGCCTTGGCGCGATCGCTGACGAAACCAGGCATTCTCGATCGCTTCGAGCTTGATCCCGACAACAGCATCGTGGAAGTGATTGTTCCTGAAGACTTTGACAGTAAAACAATTTCAGACCTCAGGTTGCGGAGTCGTTTTGGCCTCAACTTGCTGGCAGTTAGCTACAACGGCAAGTTTGAGATCAACCCCGAACCCAACCGCCGCCTCCGCAAGGGGGAAGCAATGGTGGTGATTGGTTCCAATAAGGGAATTGATCAATTACCAATCTAACTTCAAGTTCTGATGGCATTGCATCTTCAAGCGGGTCGGGAAGAATAGAGAGCATTGCTCCATTTTTGCCACCGACATCATGCTTGTATTTTTTATGCACGGAGTTGCCACCCGCAACGTGCAGTATGCCGATTCCTTACAGAGCTTGATTCGAGAAGAGTTTAGTCAACAACAAGTAGCTTTGCCGCTCTTTTATGCGAGCTTTTGGGGTGATGTCTTAAATGACGTTGGCAAGCTCTGGAATGCGGTGCATCAAAACTTGCAAGCCTTTCAATCAGCCAATCCTCAGGTTGATGCTCAAGCCGTATTTCGCTATCAAAACTTCAGAAAGGGCTTCTTTTCTGAATTTGTCGGTGATGTTTTCACCTATCTCAATTCAGAGCGCGGCATCAAGATTAGAAAATTAATTGCGGAACAGCTCTCTGATTTCATCAGCCGTAATCCAAACGAGACAGAGTTACACATCGTTTCCCATTCGCTGGGTACGGTTGTTTTGTGGGACGCTTTATTTTCCGAAAGATTTCATTCGGACGATCCAGCCTTTGAGATTCGATCGCTGATTCAGGGGCATCACCGTTCCGATTTTCAGTCAGAATCTTCTCAGCAAAAACTGCAATTAAAAAGCATCGCCACAATGGGTTCTCCCATCGCTTTCTTTAACATCATGCTGGGCATTCAGCCTGAACAGGTGAAAGCTTTAGTGAGCCAATATAGCGATCGCGGCTTGAGATGGAGCAATCTGATCCATGCTTCTGACGTCATCGCTTATCCTTTGCAACCCTGCCTCAATCCAGACAGGACTTACGCAGAGACAGACATAAACTAGAGGCATGAGCTTCACCAAACTGGATTACTGCCAGTACTTACTAAGCAGTCCGATTAACTACACGATGACGAACTTGGCTGAC